>JBFISJ010000197.1:0-4909 GCA_041608595.1 Nitrospiraceae bacterium | reverse complement strand
CCGCTCAGCCTTCTCCCCTCCCCCGGCCACATCCGGCGCGCTTGGCAGCCGGCGGCAGCGTGCAGGACCTGCGCCGCGGCATTCTTTGGATGACAATTCTGGGGCGCTGCCGCGGCCTCGAGCCGCCCGGGCGCATCGCGGGGACGGGAACCAACCTAGACTGATTTTCAGCGGAATGACAGGACGGGCTATTTCCCTACGGGCGGGAGCTCGCCGGTCGGGGCTTTGGGAACAGTCTGGTAGACGCGGAGCGCCTCGGGCATCGCGGCTTGCAGATCGGCGATCCGCGTGCCGTGGCTCGGGTGGGTGGACAGGAACTCGGGCGGCTGCTGGCCGCCGAGCTTCTCCATGCGCTGCCACACCTCCACGGCCGCCCGTGGATCGTAGCCGGCCTGGGCCGCGAGCAAGAGGCCGATGTAGTCCGCTTCGGACTCGTGCCGCCGGCCGAACGGCAGGATCACACCGACCTGGGCGCCAAGGCCCAGCGCCTGCATGACCTCCGGGCTCGATCCGGCGACTGATGCACCGGTGAGGAGAAGTTGGGCGACGATCCCCTGGCTCATGCGCTCACCGCCGTGGCGCGCCAGCGCATGCACCACTTCATGCCCCATGATCGCCGCAAGGCCGGCCTCGTCCTTGGCGGCCGGGAAGATGCCGGTATAAAACGCGATCTTGCCGCCGGGCAAAGCGAACGCGTTGAGCGTCTTATCGTCCTTGATCACCGTCACGCTCCAGTCGAACTGCTGCGCAAGCTCCTTGTACTGCGATTGCTTGGCCGCCGCGATGATCCGCTCCGCGACGCGCATGACCGGATCCACCTCGCGAGGATCCTTCGAGACGCGGTTCTTGGGGTCCTTCAAGACCTCCTGGTAAGCCTGCGCGCCGAGCTCCATTTCGTAGCCCGGCGACGTCAGCAAAAACTGCCCGCGGTCCGTATATGGATTCGTCGCGCAGCACGCGAGGAGGAGAAAAGCGAAAACGGCCGAGCAAATTCGTCCGCTGCGAGCAATAATGTGGGGGATCATGAAAGCGTCATCCGAGACCGGCATATGTGGGATCGTTCACTTCCATGATGGCTTGTTTCATCGGCAGAAGCAACACCCAACCCCCCTGCTTTCGTCGCGAGAAGGTAAAGATCGTGAGCTAGGGCCTTTTTAAGCTCCTGAAGACGCCGGGGTTTTCCTTTCCGCTCACGGTCAGGACCCCGATCGCGCCCTTGGCGACGCGGAAGATGCTGTGGTCCACCAGCACAAGCGTGGCGGGCACGTCGACCTTGAACTCGACAATGGTCGAGCCGGCCGAGGGGACCAGCGTCGTCTGGACGTTGCGATTCACTGTGCCGTCCAGCGCGCCATCGACATACACGGTGTCGAAGATCTCCCCGATGATGTGGAAGGACGACGCACCGTTCGGGCCGATGTTCCCGAAGTAAATCCGCACCGTCTCACCGACCTTTGCGGTCAGCTCCCCGCCCATGAGCGCCCCTTCCCGGCCGTTGAAGAAGACATAATCCGGGTGCTCCGCCAGCCCCTTCTCCATCGACAGTTCGAGTAGGTTCGCGGGTCCGGACGGTTTCGTGAAAAACTCACTCTGCAGGACGTAGTATTCCCGGTCGACCGCGGGCAGCCCTCCCTCCGGCTCGACCAGTATCATGCCGTACATGCCGTTGGCAATGTGTGCAGGAATGCTCGGCACAGGGGAAGCACAGTGGTAGATGTACAGCCCCGGCGCCAGGGCTTTGAACGCGAAGACGGCCTCCTGCCCCGGCGAGACGAGGCTGACCGCCGCGCCGCCGCCGGGCCCGTTCACGGCGTGCAGGTCGATGTTGTGCGGGAACACGCTGTCCTTGTGGTTCTTGAGGTGCAGCTCGACGGTGTCGCCGACTTGCACTCGGATCATCGGCCCCGGGACCGTGCCGTTGAAGCTCCAGAACTTGTACTGCACCTCGTGAGCCAGCTTGCTCACGTGCTCCTGGGTTTCCAGCTCCACGATGAGGCGTCGGGGCGCGGACCGGCTCACGGGTGGCGGCACGTTGGGTGCGGTGGCCAGTTGCGCCTTCACGGTCGATTGAGCCCCGGCTGGCATCCATGACAAACCGGCGGCGACACAGAGGCTGGCGATAATCAGGGCGATTCTGACGATCAATGGCTTGTGCATGAATAGAGTTCCTCCCTCAGAGCTCAGCGCGATCTTCCCTCGCGCGGGGGTGGTGTGAGTGATGTGCGAGATGTATCTGTACGGGCGGGCAGCGTCCGTGCCACACGCTCGTCTATTGAAAAACCGTGAGCGTACCGTCAGGAGACCTTCTTCAGGCCGTCGAGGGCGGCGAGCCGGTAGCTCTCGGCCAACGAGGGGAGATTGAACACCGCATCCTTGAAGTAGTCCAAAGTTCCATTAAGCTCCATGACCGCCTGCCCAATGTGAATGATGTCAGCCGAGGAGCTCCCGATGCAATGGATACCGAGAATTTCTTTGCTGTCCGGGCAGAACAGCAGCTTGATCACGCCGTGGCTGTCATCGATGAGCTGCCCCGTCACGGTGTCGTAGTAGCGCGCGCGGCCCACCTCATATCGGACCTTGTCCGCCCGCAATTGCTCCTCCGTCATGCCGATCATCGCCATTTCGGGAATGGTGAACAGCGCATGGGGAATGCGCCGCCGAGCTTGGTCCGGCTGCCCGGCGAGGTGCGCGGCCGCGACTCGTCCCTGCATCATGGCGGTGCTGGCGAGCGCCGGGAACCCCACCACGTCTCCGACCGCATACACGTGCGGTGTGCTGGTTCGGAAATGGTCGTCGTGCGACAGGAGACCCTCTTCACTCGTCACGATCCCAAGGGCGCCAAGATTGAGGCGCTCCGTGTTGCCAATGCGGCCAACACAAAACAGGGCGCAGTCTGCGGCTAGGCGTTCCCCGCCGGCGAGCTCGGCCACGACGCGCTCGGGATCCTGGCGTACCGTCTGAACCGTCTTCCCAAGGCGGAGACTAACCCCAAGCTCCTGAAGGGATTCAATGAGTCGCTCGACCAGCTCCCGATCAACGAACTCGAGCACGCGCTTGTGGCGGTCGACGACCGTGGTCCGGATGCCCAGTGCCGCGAACATGTTGGCGTATTCCAGCCCAATGATTCCCGCGCCGACGACGAGGAGCGAGCCGGGCATCGCCTTGAGACCCAGGATCTCCCCCTCATCGAGCACTGACACGCCGTTGAAGGGAATGTCCTGCGGCCGCCTTGGCGTCGATCCAGTTGCGATCACGAAATACTCTGCGCTGAGCTCACGCGTATCGAAATCCGAGGTCACCACGATCCTGTGCGGATCGAGAAACGCGCCGAGGCCAGAAAACAACGTGACATGGCTCCGCGCCAACCTCCAGGACACGGCCTGTATCTCCTGGGCGACCACCTTGTCGACCTGCTCGACAAGGTCCGTCATCGAAAATCGAGCCGCCAGGTCCTTCCCCTCGATTCCGACCACGCGCCCCGTCGCACGTATGTTAGCGATTGCGCGACGCAGCAGCTTGCTCGTGATCGTCCCCGCGTGTGCCCAGATGCCGCCAAGATCTTCCTTGCGCTCGACGAGCGCCACGCGCTTGCCGAGCTTGGCAGCCTCGATCGCGGCGGACGAGCCGCCTGGGCCGGACCCGATGACGACCACGTCGAAATCGTACAGCGGATTCATGACCGAATCATACGTGCGCATTTCCGCGATCCGTGATCGTCCGGCTGGCTCACGTTTGTCCTCTTAGGGTTCGCGTCGATCACTGCTCCACCTGGTTCCAATATGCATCGACTCGCTCTTGAATGTGCTGAAGCGCATCCTCCTGCCGTTTGGGCTCGAAGAGATGGCGAAATCTGGCCTGCAGTTTGAGATACTCCTCGACCGGGCGTCGTTTGTGCAGGTACGTGTGTGTGACGTCTCCGTTGATGGCTTCCTTCAGGGGCCACACACCGGTTTCGACCGCGAGCTTCGCCACCTCGGGTGTTTCCGCCGGATCATAGCCCCAGCCGGTTGGACAGGCCGCCAATGCCAGAAAGAGCTTGGGGCCGGGATAGCGCGCCGCCCGAGCAAACTTTTCCGCCAGGTCGAGCGGGTGCCGTGGTGAGATCGTCGCAATGTATGGCGGCCGATGCGCACGCCAGATCTCGAAGATGTCCTTCTTCTCGGTGAGCGCCGCAGCCGGATGCTGCAGGGTGGCATGTGACGTGCTGGTCAGAGCCCCGAACGGCGTGGCGCCCGAGAGCTGCATGCCGGTGTTCCCGTAGGCTTCGTTATCGTAGCAGTAATAATAGAAGTCCAGGTGGCGATGAATTGCGGCCGAGGTGGAGGAGAGGGCCATGTCATAGGTCGATCCGTCGCCGCCGAGGACGATCACCTTGAGATCTTCGTGGCGCGGGAGGCGCTCCTTCTTCATCAAAACATCCAGTGCATCGCGGACTCCTTGGGCACCCGCCGGCGCCGACCCCATGGTGGTGTACAGCCAGGAACCCGCAAGCGGAGTGAACGGATACACCGCCAACAGAGTCATGCAGCCCGCCGCATTTACGAAGATGACCTTTTCCCCGAGCACTTTCGCAGCCAGCCGTAACGCCTCGAGGCCACCGCAACCGGCGCAGAGGGAGGTCCCCGGCGTAATATATTCTTCGCGCGGGAGCTGCTTGATCTTCTTGAATATCTCGCGTTGCCAGGCCATAAGCTTCTTATGCCGGTTGCGTGAGTTGTGTCGGTCAGCTCCGAATTATCGGGGCCAACCTTTTCCATCCCACCGACTGAGCAGACCAACTGACTAAACTGGCTCTACATTCCCGGCGATCTTGATCGCCTCTTCCATTTGCTGATGCTCCTCCTCGGTGTATAGGAGAATCGGGCCGATGCTCCTGCCCAGCTTGCCGGCCTGGGCCGTCTCTGCAAAT
>JBFISJ010000196.1:0-4973 GCA_041608595.1 Nitrospiraceae bacterium | reverse complement strand
CGGTGTCAGGCAATGACTGCGCACGGCATGCCATGCGCATCGGCAACTCCCTGGCACGTGACCTCGCCCTCGCGCACATTGACCCCCCGGGCCAGGCCGGGGGCCGAGCGGATTGCCTGATCGATGCCCGACGAGGCCAGGCGGACTATAAAGGGTAGGGTGGCGTTGGTCAAGGCCAAAGTCGACGTGCGCGGCACGATGCCGGGCATGTTGCTTACGCAGTAGTGGATCACGCCATCCACTTCGTAGGTCGGCTCGGAATGGCTCGTGGGGCGCGTGGTTTCGAAGCACCCTCCCTGATCAACGGAGACATCCACCATCACCGATCCCGGCTTCATCTTGGCCACGGTCTCGCGCCGAACCAGCTTGGGCGCCTTGGCTCCGCGGACGAGCACAGCGCCGATCACAAGGTCGGCCTCCGCCACGGCGCGATCGATCCACGGCTGGTTTGGGGCAAGCGTCACGATGCGGCCGTGGTACTCCTGGTCCAGCCGGCGCAACTGCTCCAGGTCCAGATTGAACACGGTGACTTGGGCGCCCATGCCGGCGGCAATCCGGGTCGCGCCACTGCCGACGACCCCCGCACCCAGGATCACCACCTTGGCTGGCGGCACTCCCGGCACCCCGCCAAGGAGCACGCCGCGCCCGCCGCGGACGCGCTCGAGATAAAAGGCCCCCACTTGTACAGCCATTCGCCCCGCGATCTCACTCATCGGTTTCAGCATCGGCAGGCTCCGGTCCTCCGCCTCGGTCGTTTCGTAGGCGATCGCGGTGACCTTGGCGTCCAGCAGGGCCTTGGTCAAGTCCGGCAAGGCGGCCAGGTGCAAATACGTGAACACCGTCTGCCGCGGGCGAAACAAGTGGCACTCGGAAAGCTGCGGCTCTTTGACTTTTACGATCAGGTCGGCGCCGTCGAACACCGCTTGCTTGGAGGGCGCGATCTGGGCACCGGCTTTTCTGTAATCATCGTCCGAAAACCCGCTTCCCTCTCCGGCGGAGGGCTCCACGAGCACCGTATGCCCGCCTGCGTGCAACACATGCGCGCCGTCGGGGGTGACGCTGACCCGATATTCGTGGTCCTTGATCTCCTTTGGCACACCGATGACCATATCCTGGTCCCCTTTCGCCGTCCGTCGGCTCCGCACCGGCAGGGTCGCGGTCGATTAGGCGCTCTAGCTATTATACTTTATAGGTCCTGACCTCGCCGTAAATCTCCGAGGTTGCTCTTCCGGAAATCTTCCGGCGCGCGACCCAGGGCTTTTGACGTCGGCCGTCGAGCCGTCCCACGGCGTCAAGCATAGACATCGGCGAGAGCCATCGTGTAAGATGCCGCTCCGGTCAGGGCCTGCACAATGTTGTGCTGAAATCGGAGTTGACCGCCCTCATGGAGCTCGAGAAGAGCCCCGTCCAGGTGATATGCGATGGGTGTCGCACCCAGCAGGCCCCCTTGCAAAAGCTGTCGCTGGGCAAGGATTTCTTCGGCCGTCCCTACGATCGCCTGTCGCCTTCGACCGACGTCAGCCCCAAATGGTACTGCGGGACCTGCTCCATGCACAAGAATCTTCAGCGTGATTTCCGGGATATCCAGGCGGAGCTGGCCAAGTCGAAGGCCGGCGCCGCATCACAGATGCAGGACCCCGGCCAACGCCAGCGCGCACGGCTTCGGCTGCGAGAGATCTCGCTTCTGCTCGACCAGGCAGGCGGGCGCTCGCCCTTCTTGGACCGCCCCATCGTCGAGACGGTCATGGCGGAGGTGGAGACTCGTTTCGAGGGACCACGCGGGCAGGACGCGCGACCGGCCCAGCCCGAATGATTCATGACGACCTTCCAGCATCACATCTTTGTGTGCGTCAATCAGCGACCCAAGGAGGATCCGCGCGGATGTTGCGCCAACAATGGCTCGGAGCGCCTCCAGGCGTTTTTCAAGAAAGAGGTCGAGCGGCTCGGTTTGAAAGGACGGGTGCGGGCCAACAAGGCGGGTTGCCTGGACCACTGCGAATACGGTCCTAGCGTCGTGATTTACCCCGAGGGCGTATGGTACTGGGTGGGATCGGAGGCGGACGTGACCGAGATCATGGAGCGGCACATCATGAAGGGTGAGATCGTCGAGCGTTTGCTGATGCCCGATCACGAGCCGCCGAAAAAGATCACCGGAATGAACCAGAGCTGAAGCACGACCCCGGTTGGAACACACTCATGGCGGTCGAAGAGAAGTGGAAGGCAAACCAGGAGAAAGTCGCCTTCATGAAGCGATTTCCCGGCCTGCTGGCCGCGTGGGAGCAGACCCGCGGCAAGACGGTCGAGGCGGTGAAGCCGTTGAAGACGAAGCCCGACGCCGCGGTGCTCGTGTTTAGTGATGGGTCCTTCACCGTCGCGGCGCCCATCAGGCCGGAGCCCCACGAACTGGGGGATGGCCTGGCGGTGGCGCGGCCCGAGCTGGAACCGCGCCAGTCTGAGGCCTACACGGAGCTGGATCGACTCGTCCGCAAGGATAAAGAGGCGCTCCGGGCCGCGCGAGCCGAAAAGATCCTCGGCGCGATTCAAAATAACCTTGAGCAGATCCCGGAGCTCAAAGATCGGATTCGCCGACTGGTCGAGAGCTGGAAGGCCGGCGACGGACGCGGGTAAGGACGGGCGATTATGAACATGTTGGAGATGTTCTCCCAGGGTCTTTTCGAGGGAGTCAAGCCTATGATGGTAGTCAGAGATCATTTGGTTCGTCATCCGGACCGCTGCACGCACAACGCCGTGTGTATTCCCGTCTGTCCGACCGGTGCCTGGCTGTCGACTCCCCCCTACAAGTTCGACGCCTCACGCTGCATGGAATCGTGCCGGTTGTGCCTCGACGCCTGCCCGACCAAGGCGATCTACGCGGTCTTCCGCAAGGGCGACAAGCTCCTGGCTCCCACGCCCAAGTGATCGGCGCGCAGCCGTCTCACCGGGCCGTCTCCCCCACAATAAGTCCTCACCGTCAACCAAAACGAGCCACGCGGGCCCGTTACACGACGGACTTGCGCAGGCGGCCCCAGTAGGCGGTCCAGAGCCGGCCGTTGGCGGCGGTCACGGTGGTGAGGACCGTCAGGCGATACACCCGACTTCTTGTCATCTTCACGTGCACGGCGGGGTTGAGCAGGTCCGGGGAGGACGCCACGAGACGCAAGGTCTCTCCAGCGAACAACAGCGGCCACATGCAGGCGAGACGAAGCCGAACTTCCCGTCGCGGAATCGCCAGAGTGTAAAGCCAGCCCTGGTCCAGATGATCGAGGGCGTGGCGGAGAAGGCGCACCAGGACCGGACGCAAGGCGGACAGGGACTCCGGGCGAAGCAGATCGGCGGGCTTCAGACCCGCGTCCTCGAGCCAGTCCTGCGGGACGTAGCACCGCCCGCGCTGCAGATCCCGCGGGATGTCCTTGAGCACGTTGGTGAGCTGCAAGCCCTTTCCGAAGCGGACGCCGATCTTCGCCATGTGCGTCTGGTTCCAGGAGGCGAGTGACGGCACATGCGCACAGGTCATGTACGTCCAGAACTCACCAACGCATCCGGCCACGTGATAGATGTAGTGCTCTAGCTCCTCGAACGAGCGCAGAGCCGTCAGCTCCCCCACGCGATCTCCTGCAAAGGTGGTCAGGTCCATCTCCATTCCCGGTGTCAGATGCCGCATGAGTGATCGGATCCGCGTTTGATCCTCCACCGAAAATTCTAGGAATACCCGAAAGCAATCCTCGAGCCGCTCGACCAGGAGGCGTTCCGCAGGGAGCGATTGATGAGGCAGCACGGCCTGTTGGATTCGCGCGACCTCGTGCCAGGGAACAGCGCCTTCGCCGAAGAGACCGCGAAAGAGCTGCAGGTAGGCCAGGCGCTGCTCCCGGGGCAACACGCCCGTGTCGGCGATCGTGTCGGCCGCCCGGGCGAACAGATACGCCAGCCCGATTTGATCGCGGAGCACCGAGGGCAGGACCCGGAGCGTGAGGTAAAACGAGCGCGAGACGTGTTTGAGCACGCCGGTCAGGAGATCGCGCCTGGTGAGCGCCGGTTGGGGTGGCGGGGTCACTCTCGGACTTCCAGGAGCCCTTCCATACCCTTCTCCCGATGGCTCGGGAAGAAGAGCAGCTTCTTGTCGCAGTAAAAGGTGTAGAGCCCCGGCTTGGAGGGCGCAAATCGCACGGTGACGGTGTCGCCAGCGCCCACGTCCTGGTCGACGTTCAGGCCGGCATCGAGATCACGGAGCACGAAGTTGTGCGGGGTCAGCAAGGTCACACTGGTCAGGACCAGCTCAACCGGCGCCCCGGCCCGCACGATGACATGGCCGGGCTGGTAGGCATAGCTGTCCAAGACCAAAGCCCCGCGCTGGACCCCGTCGGAGTCCAGTTTGAGCACGACGGCTTCCCCAGCGCTGTCCGCCTGCAAGGTGCCGGGCAGGACAGCCAGCACGCCAAGGAGGAGCCACCGCCAGATCCTGCAAGGCATGGTTTCTTCTAACACGAGGCCGGGGGACGGTCAATGACGCGGCCCCTTGACTTCCCTTAGGCTAGGCTTATTACCGAGATGTCTGCGCAAAGAACGTTGTAGTATAATAGGTGGCCAAAGGTCGGTCTCCCGGTCCCGTTGATATGACGCCGGGGCCGACAGCGCAGCGACAATCACGGAGGATCCGCATCCATGTTCAAAAGAATGAAGGGCATTGGGTTGCTGCTCATCGCCAACGTGCTCATATTCGTCACTCTCTCGATCACGTTTCACATCCTCGTTCACTTCATTCTCCCCGCATTCGGGATCGACATGACAGGATCGATCACGCAGTACGACCTGCTGTGGTCCTTCGTGATCGGGTTCGGGGGCGCCTTTCTCAGCTTGGCGTTCTCCAAGCAAATGGCGAGGTCGATGCTCAGTGGCCACCAGATCACCCAGCCCCGCACCCAGGCCGAGCACGTCATCTATGGAAGCGTGCAGGACATTGCCGGCCGCCTGCGCAT
>JBFISJ010000195.1:0-4975 GCA_041608595.1 Nitrospiraceae bacterium | reverse complement strand
TATCTGCCACAGGCCGACAGCATCAACGCAGCAAACAGCAGGAGAAACACGAGCGGTGTGAGCTTCATTGCCACCTCCTTCGATGTCGACGCCGACATGACACCCGTCGCAACAACCCTTTGTGCATCGGAGCGGCGCTCGCCCGCTGCGAGCCCAGCCCGTTCCCCTGCCGCGCGGGCCCCCGGGATGACGGTGGCCGCCTCGGAGAGGAGCGACTGTATCATAGGGTCTCCGCGTTTGCGAGTGTCGCGGGGAGACTTGCTTGGCCTGACAGCGATCGCTTATCCTGCCCCTTCCAACCGACGTGCGCCGCGCACCGGAGTCCACCTCATGGGCGCCCGAGAGGACATCACCCAAGAACTCCGCAAGGATTTTCGCGAATGCCTGGAGTTTTTCTATGCCCAACTCCAACTCGCGCCGCCCTATGACAGTGTTGAGAAGGCTGTGGGCGCGTTGGTGGCTCAACTCAAAGCCCTTCCAGCCGAGGAGTGCCAGGCTCTCGCCGTCGATCCGAACCGTCGCTGGGGGCTCTACCGTGAGGCCTTCGTCACCACGGGGCTCAATAGAAAGCATCGCGGCATCATCGCCGGCTTGATTCGATCGGGGCGCGCAGCCGGGCTGCCAAGGAAATATCAGGTGCTGCTGGATACCTACACGGCCCCACCACTCGAGTGATCTCGGCGCGGGTGCGGATGACGGAGAGCATGCGAGCATGAAGGGACAACAGCCACATTTCGTTCTCGCCGGCGCGTTGTGTTTGGCGGCCCTGAGCCTCACGAGCTGTGGTTCAGCCAAGCCAGGGGCCAGCACTCCCGTGGCGCTGCCTGCCACGCTCTGGAAGGTCCATACCGAAGCCGGTCAGCGCGCCTACCTCGTGAGAAACTACCCGGAGGCCGAGCGACAGTATCTCAAGGCGCTCAAAGAGGCCGAGCGGCTGAAGATGGCGGCTTCGAACGAGGACTCCAGCCAGGGGGCCGCGGACGACCCTGCGATCCCCACCAGCCTGAACAACCTGGCAAGCTTCTACGTCGCGGTGGCGCGGTATGAAGAGGCTGAGCCGCTGCTGCAGCGCGCCCTGACCCTCACTCGAGCCAACCTTGGGCCCGGCCATCCCTACGTGGCCGTCACCCTGCAAAACCTGGCGGCTTTACGGGAAGCGGAGGGCGAGCTTGCCGAGGCACAAGCATTGTTGGAGGAGGCGCTGCAGATCGACGAACGGACGCTCGGCACCAGCCACCCGAAGGTTGGACATGATCTCAACCGACTGGCCGAGCTGGCCGCCGCGCAGCAGAAGATCGCCGAGGCTGAGGCCTTGTTTTACCAGGGGCTCGCCATTCGCGAAGAGAATCTGGGCCCCGACCATCCGGATGTCGCCGTGAGCCTGATGAGCCTGGCGCAGTTCTACGCGGGACAGGATCAGAACGCCAGGGCGGAGCCGTTTTACCGTCGTGCGCTGGCCATCCGGGAGAAGAAGCTGAGTCCGGACGATCCCGTCCTCGCCGACACCCTCCGGCATTATGCGGTTTTTCTGCGCAAGACCAGCCGGAACGAATACGCGCGACAACTTGAGCTTCGAGCCAAAACGATCGACGCCCGCGCCAGCCTGGGCGTGACGACACCCTGAGGGGCCCGCCGAACGCGCTTTGTGAGGCTCTAGGACGCGTTGCCGGTTTTTCCCAAGGCGTCCCGCAGCTCATGATAGGCTTGCCGGAGCCGCTCATTCTCCAACCGGTAGGCCAGGATCACCGTGATCAGCCCGAACCCGAAGACCATCACCCCCACCCCGAGGACGCTAAGCCCCAGGAGCGCGCTCCCGACCGAAGCCAGGCCCTCCTGGAGGACGTAGGCCATCGTGAAGCCGATGGTGCCGAGCCCCACCAGCGCAAACCAGCCTGCCGTCATGATCGCCGAGGACCACGGAATGCGCTTGACGCAGAGGAGACGGCACGTGTCACCGTCCTCCTGCACGTCGATACTCCCTTTGATCGGCCACGCAGTCCGGAACCGAAAGGCAAACAGACGATAGTGGGGGCGCAGCAGGATCATGTTTTCAGGCTGAAATAACCGTGCGATCCCATGCGGCAGGCTCAGGATGCCATGGGGCCCAAACCGGCTGAGCACCTCATCGCGTGAGGAAGCCGGGAGCCGATCCTCTTCACGCCCAATCCCGCAGCCGTACCGGCCGGCGGAGGCCGTCAGCCGCGTGAAGTGAGCCCAGTCTCCGAGCACCATGAGGAGACACAAAAACCCGGCGAACAACCCCACGAGCAGCATGGGCGGGACGATATCACAGGTCTGCGACCGGCTCAAAGCCGGCCGTCCACGAAGGGAGCCGCACCACGGACCGGCAGAAATGTTCAGATCTCCGACCGATCGGACGTATAAATTGTTGACTACTTAGCAGGAATTGGCTAGCATGGGGGCGTTTCTTTTCCGGGAAGCTCTCCGAGACCGTATCACCGTCCTGGTCTTCCCTCTGTAGTGTGACTCACCCAAACAATTTAGTTGGAGCGGTTTCAGTCGGCTGAACAATCGTCGACGCGGAGGGTGTGCGAGTGAACGGACAGGTTATGGATATCAAGAAAGTGGAGCGGGTGTATACGAGTTATGCCCGCGTGTACGACCACATTTTTGGCAGGATCTTCCACGAATCGCGAGAGTCAGCCGTCAAAAGTCTCGTTCCCCAGCCCGGCGAGCGCATCCTTGAAGTCGGGATCGGCACGGGTATCGCTCTGTCGTTCTATCCACGCAATTGCAACGTGGTGGGCATTGACCTCTCCGCCGGGATGCTCAAGAAGGCCGAGAAGCGCCGACGCGATGAACGGCTCGACCACGTGACGCTGTTGCAGATGGATGCCGGCCACATGGATTTTTTTGATGACAGCTTTGACACGGTCATGGCGGCCTACGTCGTCACGGCGGTCCCCGACTATCGAAAGGTGGTCGCCGAAATGATCCGTGTCTGCCGCCCCGGCGGCCGCATCGTGATGCTCAATCACTTCAGCAACGGCAACAAACTGATCGCGGCGTGCGAACGTGTCATCTCGCCCTTGTGCAAGCACATCGGCTTTCGCACGGATCTGCCGTTAAACCAGGTGCTGGAAGGAACCGCACTGCAGGTGCTCAGGAAGGAAAAGGTCAATCCGTTCCGATTCTGGCATCTCGTGGAGTGTGTGAACAAGAAAAATGGCGTGCCGGTCAACGATCTTAACTAAGCCCCTCTTTTCTCTCCGACCACAAGCCTTGTCATTAGATTGCCGCGGGGCCGAGCGCGCCGCACCATTCGTCACGCTCCCACACCTGGCGACCTGCCAGGCAGGTGCCCTCATAGTTGCGGGCGATGATTTCCGCCAACACGAGCAGCAGGCGGACGGCCTCAGCCTCGTAGGGATCGCAGGTTCGTAGCGTCACCCCGAAGCCGCGTCCGTCCAGTGGGCCGTATGTGTGGACGTGGACGAGGCCGCCTTGAGGGCCCTGGTCGGAGCCGGCTGGCAGGAGCTCTCCCTCCCATTGCCAGGCGGGGTGTGCGGGGGCCGGCTTCCGGGTGGCTCGCCAGGCGCACGGAACACCCGCTCGATCGAGGCGATCCAAGAACCATGAGACACCCGGCAGCTCACCGTGGCGGGCCTGGAAGGTCCACTCGGTGATACCATAGGGGATCGGACGAGCCGTCGCGGGCATCGACACCTCCTCCAGCTCCGCCTCTTCGCAGATCACGTAGAGCTCGCCCTGCGGATCGAACCAGAAGCGCAGACGCCCCCCCGTTGCCTCGGCATGAATCACACCGATTTCCGAGCAGTCCGACCCCTCTTGCTCGAAGATTGAAAAGTCCGTCACGCCATGCATCGTCAGCTTCGCCACCCGGGCTACGGCGTACAGGCCTTGCGGATCGATACCGGGCGCCTCGTATCGGATCACCGCGGTGAGCATGGTGCCGGCCATGACTTCTCGGCCGGAGCCCTCGTCGTAGACCCGCCTCTTTTGCACCTGGAGATCGGTGACCTGGCCGCCTTGAAAGCGTCGCGTGTGATTGAGCAACCAAACCAGGTCGTCCGGCGTTCGAATCCGCTGCTTCATACGTGTGATTGTAGCCCAGATGCCGCGCAAAGAGCCAGCGCGTTTTCTGCCACACCGGCCCCTGCCGCGCCACGGCCGGCACTGGAGATCTTGACAATAGTTCTAACTAGAACTATATTGGAGGCCTATCGACGGCCGGCACGAAGGGTGTGCGAGGCGTGAGCGAGCAGGCTCGGTTGGATCCTGTCGCGAGAAAGGAGAGCCACGATGAAGATGCTATTCGGCACGGACGACGGATGGTCGGGCCTGATCCTGCGCCTGACGCTCGGCCTGGTCATGTGGCCACACGGCGCGCAAAAACTGCTGGGGTGGTACGGCGGCTTTGGTTTCTCGGGAACGATGGGGTTCTTCACCGAGCAGATGCACTTCCCCTGGATCGTGGCCTTTCTCGTGATCATCGGTGAGTCCTTTGGAAGCCTGGCCTTGCTGGCCGGCTTTCTGACGCGCTTCGCGGCGGCCTCGATCGGAGTCATCATGCTCGGAGCGATCTCCATGGTTCACTGGCCACACGGTTTTTTCATGAACTGGTTCGGCAAGCAGCAGGGGGAGGGATATGAATACCACCTGCTCGTCATCGGGATCAGCATCGCCCTGCTGATCACCGGGGGCGGGAAATGGTCACTGGACAGGCTCATCTCGCACAGGCTCGGCGAGAACGGTCAGGCGTGACGGAGCGGGATGGCCCGGTCGTCGAAAGAGGGACTCGCTAGCGCCGGAGCAGCGCGAGCCAGCGCCAGAGGTTGAGCAGGCTCGCGAGGGAGGCGGCCACATAGGTGAATGCGGCAGCGGTCAGGATTCGGCGCGCCCCCGCCAAATCTGCGGCCGAGACATAGCCGCCCTGCTCCAGCACGGGAAGCGCCCGCCTGAAACTGGCATCCCACTCCACGGGGAGGGTCAC
>JBFISJ010000194.1:0-4993 GCA_041608595.1 Nitrospiraceae bacterium | reverse complement strand
TGGCGGCGGTACTCGGCACGTCTCTCGCCCCGGCAAGACCGGCAACCGATTCGGGATCGACTAGACATGCCTCGGGCCAGGCAGCGCAGGGAGACATTACATTTCGCGAGCCGCAGCGGTATGCAGTCGTCGCACAGGCTCCCCGGAACGTCAGGAAACTGTACACGGTCGGCGACGTGCTGATCGATCCAAAAAATCCTCGACAGCAGGTGATCATTCACAAGATCACGGGGGATAGCCTCATGGTTCTCGATCATCCCGCGGCTCGGCCGCGACGAGTGAACGTGGGACAGCCGATCCCGGGTGCGCGTGGGAGAACGTTGGCCGCGATCGTGATGCTCACCCAGTTGCGTTATCAGTTCAGGGCCGTCGATCGGGTTGCCGAAGAGGAGCCGGTGCTGGTCTCGCTGTCCGGCTCCATGGCCATCCTCGAGCGGGAGGTGAAGGGGAAGGCACTCGGCCAAGCGCCCCGTCGGCGCTCAACTCCCGCTACGCGCGGCGTTCCGCAAAGCCCCTCAGGGAAGCTCGACGCCGGGCTGGCGACGCAGGTTCGAGTCAAGCAGGTGGACGAAGACACGTTTGTGCTTGATGCTGAGTCTCTCGAGCCTGTGCTGGACACTGTGCGCCGTCTGGTCCCCGACAAGCCGTCGGCGATCATCGCAGCCTTTCCCCCGAATGCCGATGTGCGAATAGATATGACGTCCCCCTTTGGGGACGGGACGCTCGACCGGCGCGGGTTCACGGTGAAGAACATCAAGGTGGCGCAGGCTCTCGGGCTCCAGACCGGGGATACGGTCCTCAGCCTGAACGGCCGCGCGGTGAACAGCCCCCTGAATGCCTGGTGGGCCTTTCAGGAGATTCTCATCAAACAGCGCCGGGTGTCCACGTTGCGTGTGGAGATCGTGCGCGGCGAAAACCGAGTGGTCAACGAATATCAAATCAGATGAGTCACCTACTGTAGGTCGACGCCTACTATTGAGGGCTCGCGTAACCTGCCGCCGGGGCCCGAACCCGCGTCCCTTGGGCACCGCTCGCTCTCCAAGCCGGGCCAGGCTGGCTCTATTCAAGGTAGCTCGGGCCGAGCCGCCTCGCAACGGGTGGGGGAAGGCGGGCAAGCGGCGCTCAGCCCATGCCTACCCTCCTCATGGTCTTGCACTTGCAGACAGGCCCACCTACCAAAGCGGTATTCATGTTTCCCCACGGACAAGGTTAACTCCGGCGGCTCCAAGGGGAGGCCGTTCAAGCCTTGTGCAAACTTTAAGAGGAGAATTGAAATGAAACCCTTTGCCCTGAAGCTCGCGGCTGTGACCCTCTTAATGGCTGGCGTGTTCTCCGTCTACCAGTTGGTCGGTGGAGGAACATCCAGCCAGGAGCCGGCTTTCACCAGCCTTGGCGATGTTCAAACCCTCGTCACCGCCTACGGCCGATGGAAAGCCGCACGAAGCGGAGCACAAAGCGACGTTGTCCTCCCGCTCACCTACTCCAAAGGCCTCTCGGCCAAATTCACTAAGGCCCGCGGAAAGGCATCGCTCGATCTGATCGGAGGATCGGTCTCGGTGGAAGTTTCGGGGCTGCCGGATCGGGAAGCCTACGACGTCTGGCTGATCGACAATCACCCTGGCCCCGCACGAAGCGTGAAACCCGAGCCCGGCGATGCGAGGGTCCGCGTGGGCACGCTGACGCATGACGGAGCCATCGCAACGCTTCAGGCCCAGCTCGACCGCAACGCGATCGTGGGCTTCGAGGTCGATCTCGTGGCCGTCGCACCGAGCGGCGCGGCCCCCGGAGAAGCCGGCCTCCTCTTCGGTGCACCGAGTCTGTTTCAACGGCTCTACCACGGCGAACAGCGTGGGCAGTTTGCGAGGGTCGGTTTGGCCGAGGCCCCGGGCGCCCGCGACTCGGCGGACCGAGGCCCCCTCTCCACCCCGTTCAGCCTCTCGATAGCAAGTCCGGCCTACGCGCAGGACCGGCGTGGTCAGTCTGATTTCGGCTCGCACTTGAGATCGCTCATCAGCAAGGGCGAAAACATTTTCTTCAACGAGACCTTCAAAGGGAACGGAAGGACGTGCGGGACCTGTCACCCCGCGGAAAATAATTTCACCATCGACCCACCATTCATCGCAACCCTGCCTCCGGACAATCCCCTCTTCGTCGCAGAGAGGATCCCGGCGTTGGACGCGAAACGGAACGGAGGCAAACAGTTCGAGGTCCCCGTGCTCATGCGGCGACTTGGTTTGATCCTGGAGAACGTGGACGGATTTGAAAACCTCGAGACCAAATTCGTCATGCGGGGCGTCCCCCACGTGCTGGCCATGTCGAGCTCCATTGCGCCGCCCACCATCCCATTTGATAACTCCACCACCGGCGGCATCGACCCGCCGGCTCAGAGGACCGGTTGGTCCGGTGACGGGGCTTTCGGAGGGGGTACGCTCCGAGAGTTCGCCATCGGGGCCGTCATCCAGCATTTCCCGTTGACCACGAACCGGGTGCGCAATGTAGATTTTCGCTTTCCCACGGATTTCGAACTGACCGCGCTGGAGGCATTTCAGCTCTCCCTCGGCCGCCAGGGAGACCTGGAGACCAGCAAGATCATTTTCAAGAATCCCAAGGTCACGCTGGGCCTGGTCCTCTTCAACCGGCTCGATACCAACGGAGGAAGCGTTTCGGCGGGCAAGTGTGCGCTCTGCCACGACAACGCCGGCGCCAATATCAACGAACCGTTCTTCAGCGCTCTCTTCCGAGCCCCCGTTCGCGGGAATGCCAACTTTGGAACGGCTGTCAACGAGCTTCCCGGTCTACCGGCCGACCTCATCGCCCCGGACAGGAACCCCCGCGATGGCGGGTTCGGACGCGTCGATCACAATCCGAGTGCCGGAAACTGTGACACCACACGGAAGGAGGGTTTCGGTTTCGGCACCGTCACTCCACCGGGCGGCGTGCTTCCGCCGGGGCTGTGCGAGGAGGACTTCAATACCCCGCCCCTGGTCGAGGCAGCGGACACGGGGCCCTTCTTCCACAATAATGCGGTCGACACGATCGAGGCCGCGGTCGCGTTTTACAACGACGACGCGTTCAACAACTCCGCGGGCGGGCAATTGGCAGCCGCTCTTGACAGTGGCGGGGTCGGGATCCGGCTCGCGTCGACCGAAGTGACGGCCATCTCCGCCTTCCTTCGCGTCATCAATGCGCTGGAGAACATCCGGTCTTCCACCGAATTGCTGAAGCGCGCGGCATCCGCGAGAGGCAGGGCCGCACGAAGACTCCTCGTGCTCGCGAGCGCTGAGGCAAAGGACGGAATTGAAGTCCTCAGGGGTGCTAACCTGCACCCGGAAGCCGTCGCGCGCCTCCAGAAGGCCAGGGTGCGCATCAAGGAAGCGAGCGGAGTGCGATTCCTCAGAGGATTCCAGATTGGCAAAGCGATCGCCGATCTGCAGGCTGCCCGGGCACACATGGTCGAAACGTCCGGATAGGATGGACAGACTGGGCACCACGTCGCGCAGGCGCTGACGAGCGGGGAGCTCAGGGTAAACGGGGGTGGATTCCCGCCTTCGCGTGGATGAAAGAAACCGACTGCCGGTTAGCGTGCGCGGCGGCAGGAGGACTGTGTCCGTCTTGGTTTCATGGGATTGCGGAGGACGATGGTGTGGTCCCGCTCGGAGCCGGTAGAGATCATGTCGATGCGGCAGCCGGTGAGCTCCTCGACGCGATCCAGATACCGCTTGGCCTCCCGAGGGAGCTTGTTGTAGGACGAGATGCCGGTCGTGGGGGCCGACCAGCCTTTCACGCTCTCGTAGACCGGCTCGCATTCTTCCAGCGCCTGGAGGTCTGCCGGCATGTCGCGCAGGACCTTGCCGCCGTACCGGTAGCCGGTGCAGACGTTCACCTGCTCGTGGCCGTCGAGGACGTCGAGCTTCGTGACGGCCAGTGACGTGAGCCCGTTGACACGGACGGCCTCGCGGACGAGCAAGCCGTCGAACCACCCGCAGCGGCGCGGGCGGCCGGTCGTAGCGCCAAACTCCTTCCCCACTTCCTGCAGCGTTTCCCCCACCCCGTCCTTGAGCTCGGTCGGAAACGGCCCGCTCCCGACCCTGGTCGTGTAGGCCTTGGCCACGCCGAGGACGGCGTCGATCTTGGTCGGTCCGATCCCCGTCCCGATGCAGGCCCCGCCGGCGGCGGCGCTGGACGAGGTGACGAAGGGATAGGTCCCGAAGTCGACGTCCAGGTGCGTGCCCTGGGCGCCCTCGAAGAGAACGTTCTTGCCCTGGTCGATGGCCTTATTGAGGATCGTCGTCGCATCCGCGATGTGATCGCGCAACCGGTCCGCGTAGCTCATGTACTGCTGGAAGACCTTGTCCACCTCGAAGCCGGGGAGCTGGTAGAGGCGCTCGAGCAGGCAGTTGGTGTCTGCGAGGTTCTCCTCCAGCTTGCGGCGGAAGAGCGAGGGGTTGACCAAATCCACCGCGCGCAGTCCGATGCGCGCCATCTTGTCGGCGTAGGACGGCCCGATGCCCCGGCCGGTCGTGCCGATCCGCTTCAGCCCCTTGGACTTCTCGGAGGCCCGGTCAATCGCCTTGTGGTAGGGCATGATCAGATGGGCGCGCTGGCTCACGAGGAGATTCTTTCCCACCCGCACGCCCTTGGCCTGCAGTCCGTCCATCTCCTCGATCAGCACGGCGGGGTCCACGACGACACCGTTGCCGATAATGCAGAGGGTGCCCGGATAGAGGATGCCGGAGGGGATCAGGTGGAAGACGAAGGTGCCGCGGTTGTTGATGACCGTGTGGCCGGCGTTGGACCCGCCCTGGTACCGCACGACGACCTTGGCGTCGCGGGCCAGCATGTCCACGATCTTGCCCTTGCCTTCGTCACCCCATTGGGTGCCGACTACGACGAGTGTTGGCATGATTTACTCGATGGGTAATTCAACGTGCCACATGGCCAAAAAAAGAGCCCTGACCCAGGTTCGATCAGAGCCCCACGCGCTCGTACTATG
>JBFISJ010000193.1:0-5033 GCA_041608595.1 Nitrospiraceae bacterium | reverse complement strand
GCGATCAGCTCGACGCCGAATTGTCCAGGCGCTTCAATCAGTTGACAGGCGTCCGGGCGTTTTCTATCATCTCAGTCTCTACCGAAGCTTAGGCGCGGCCGCCGGTTTCATGACGCCGCATCCGCTCGTTGAGCGCGAAAGCTTACTAATTTTGAGTAGTGGTTGCAACCGCGCCACCGAATGAGCTATGACAACGGCGCAACCGGGTCGTCCCCATCGTCTAGCCTGGCCTAGGACGCCGGCCTTTCAAGCCGGCAACACGGGTTCAAATCCCGTTGGGGACACCATTTTTTCCTCCTCGCCCGAGCCGGCGCCCCTTCGTTCTCGGACCACCCGGTCCCTCAAGATGAAGCCTTGCGCCTACACCACTGTGGGCGCGCCCCTCCAACCCGCTCGTTCACCGTTCCCTCAGGTGGTGCCGCGTGCTTTTCTATAATGGGCCGAATATACGCCGGATGGTCGCGGATTGGTCCTTCGCAGTGACTCCGTCGTTATCTGGCATACTATTCGCTCCATGCGTTCGGATTGACCGGAGGCGCTGGCGGCTCCCCGGGATTGTCGATGGAAGAAACGGCCCACACCCAAGACCGAACGGACCTGCGCGCGCGGCCGTGGCGGGCAGATCGGCCGCCGACTTTCCAAAACGTGGATGACGGGAGTGTCTCTCGCACGAGACAACGTACCCGGTCGAACGCGTCAACTGGCACGTGGCCAACACAAATACGGAGAAGTCTTATGGATAGGATCTGCATGCGGCCTTATGTGATTCCCGTTCTTGTCGCGTTTCTCGCCATAATGAGTCTCGGTGGTGTCCCCGAGGCAGAGGGCGCGCAATGGAAACGAGGCGGGGTGGAGCAGGGAAAGTGGCTGTTGGCGTTTCGCGCAGGATTTGCGCCCCTCACGCAGGAGTTACGGACGAATTTTTCAACCGAGGTCGGATCCCTCGTCAACGTGCAGGGCCTCTATAGTTTCAATAAGTTTCTGTTGGTCGGCCTCACCCTTGAGTGGGAGCGACACGCGGTCGATCAAGAGAGGCCGTCCGTCGACTTGGGACATATGGACACCGTGTCCGTCATCCCGACGGTCGAGGTGCGCCCGGGCCGCGTGGGCGCCTTTGCCCCATATGGCTCCATGGGATTTGGCGTCAATATCAACTCGTTCGGGGAAAGCGATGCGATCCCCACCACGACGATCAGCCCGAGCAACAATTTTGCCTGGCGTTTGGCGTGGGGGGCGGACTACTACTTGAAAGGCGGGCTGGCCCTCAACGCGGAAATGGCTTACAAACGGAACGATGGGCACGTCACGATCAACGGTGTCGAGTCTGATGATTGGAACGCATCGTCGTTCGGGTTTTTGTTCGGCGTCCGTGCATTGTTCTGAGCAGGCCCCGCACGCGAGCCGGTGTCGCGTTCGCCTGGTCGGCACAGGAGGCCACCTCTCACACCGAGAAACGACGGGGAGCGTGCCACGTGGACCGGCCCAGACGGTAGGCCACGGGCACCGCGCTCCCGCCCCATGCACACTCATGAGCAGGAAAAGAAATCCGTTGACGCAGCGCAATAGCTCGGTCAGTATGGAGTCGAAACGAGGTGCCTCAGAAATTTTCCCAATCCCGTGCGCCCACGAAGACAATCCCGGTTTCAAGCCTGCTCCCTGCCCATCGTACAAGAGGGCATGCCGCATGACCCTGCCTCTGGGTAGATAGGTAGCACTCGAAGGAACGTTTGCGCCGTCTTCGCATTACCATTTTGGATCTCGTGACCAAGGGGCCCACGAAGCGCCTCTACGGTCGTGTCATGAATCCCAATCTCGCCAGTATCATGCCGCAAGTGGTGGCGGTGTGGTGCGAGCAGGCGGGGCACGAGGTCCGCTACATCTGCTACACAGGGACCGAGGATCTCGAGCGTGAGTTGCTGCAAGAGACGGATCTCCTCTTCATCGGCGCCTTCACGCGGTCGGCGCTGACGGCCTATGCCATCAGCAACTTGTTCCGGAGCCGGGGGGCGATCACGGTTCTCGGCGGGCCCCATGCCCGGAGCTACCCGCACGACGCCGCCCGATTCTTTGATTACGTCCTCGGCTTTACCAACCGCGAGACCATCCAGGATGTCCTGCGCGACTGCGCGCCGTCTCCGACCCAGGGGCGGTATCTCAGCGCGGATCGACAGCCCGACCACCTTCCCGGGGTGAAGGAGCGCTGGAAGTTCATCGAGCCCACCCTGGCCAAGGCGCCGACCATCAAGATCGTGCCTATGATCGCCAGCCTCGGCTGTCCCTACACCTGCAACTTCTGCATCGACTCGGACGTGGACTACCAGACCATTTCGTTCGACCAAATGACCGAGGATCTTCGCTTCCTGCTCACGAAGGCCCGGCGGCCGCGCGTCGGCTGGCATGATCCCAATTTCGGCGTGCGCTTTGACAGTTGCATGACGACGATCGAAGACGCGGTCGGTCACAACCGCATCGATTTCATCGCCGAGATGACGCTGTCGCTGCTTTCCGAGCCCCACCTCAAGCGGATGAAGCAGAACGGCTTCAAGGCCGTGCTACCCGGCATCGAATCGTGGTATTCGATGGGGGATAAATCGAGAACGGGCCGCAACGCCGGGCTCGACAAGGTCAAGCAGGTGTCCGAGCACGTCAACACGATCTTGCGGTACATCCCCTACGTCCAGACGAATTTTGTCCTGGGGCTCGACACCGACCAGGGCCCCGAGCCGTTCGAGCTGACCAAGCGGTTCCTCGATTGGTCGCCGGGCGCGTTCCCGGCGTTCTCGCTGTTCACCGCCTTCGGGAGGGCGGTGCCGCTCAACCAGGACCTCCAGCGCGAGGGCCGGATCTTGCCCTTTCCGTTCCACTTCCTCGATAACAACAAGTCCATGAACGTGTACCCCAAATCCTACGGATGGCTCGAATTTTACGATCACCTCGTCGACGTGACGCGGCACGCCTTTTCCTGGCCGCGGATTGCCCACCGATTCCAGGCCACCCAGGGCTTCATCCCCAAGTGGATGAACCTTCTGCGGGCGGTCTCGTCGGAGGGCTTTGGCCGGCTCCGGTATCACACGACCATCCAGAGGCTGCTGGCTGGCGATCGGGATCTGCGCCGTTTCTTCGAGCGGGAAACCGACTCGCTCCCCCCGTTCTACGTGTCTCGAATGAAGAAAGACCTGGGCCCACTGTGGGAGGCGCTCCCCCCCGGGGCGCTGCGTCACGAGCCCGGATTCGAGGCCGGCCTGCCGCAAACCATCTCGGTGGAGCCGAGCGCAACCCGGGCGTAGGACCCTCCGTTCCTCCCTTCTTCGCTTTCCCCTCCGTTTTTGGCTCAGCGTTGTGTTTCGCTACGCACCTGGGTAGACTGCATCATGTCCGCGTCTGGTGCGGGCAAGGATGGGCCTGATCCGTCGTGAGGAGGGTGCGATGAGAGGAAGCAATCAAGTGGTCATTTTGCTGGGCCTCTTCGGCGTCATCGTCGCCGGGGGGTGGACCGCGATCGCCGCGCAGGGTGCCGCGGGCGAGGATGGCGTCTCGGCCGAGGGGCCTGTCGGCAAGGACGGCGCGCCCATGGTCGTCATTCCCGAAGGTGAGTTCATCATGGGAACGAACGCCAGCGAAGCCCGGAGCAACGAGCGACCGGAGCATCCGGTGTGGCTGCCGGCCTACGCCATCGACAAATTCGAAGTCTCAATGAAGCGCTACGATCAATTCATGCAGGCGACGGGGCAGATGCCGCCTCCGCTGTGGGACCCGGAAGCCGTCGGCGAGGTCGGGGACCATCCGGCGGTCGGACTGAGCTGGAAGGACGCAGTGGCCTATTGCAAGTGGGCGGGGAAGCGTCTGCCCACCGAGGCCGAGTGGGAAAAGGCGGCGCGCGGGACGGATGGTCGTCGCTATCCCTGGGGGCACATGCAGCCGTTCGTCGACATCGCGAACTACAACCGGGGCGTTTGGGTAAGCTACAAGATCACGCTCGTGCCGGTCGAGAGCGGAGTCTCGGGCATGAGCATCCGCCATGGCCTGAAGGAAGGCGGAAAGAGTCCGTACGGCCTGTATCACATGTCCGGGAACGCAGCCGAGTGGGTAGCGGATGTCTATGATCGTGAATACTACTCGCACAGCCCCAAGAAGAGCCCGACGGGGCCGGAGAAGGGCGAAAACCACGTGATCCGGGGCGGCTCGTGGTCCGATACCCCGGTGGGCCTGCGGACCACCGCGCGAGTGTCGGCGCCGCCCGATTACCAGGATTTGACCCTTGGGGTCCGCTGCGTCATGGACCTGCAAGCAAAGTGAATGGGGCGTCAAGCGTGCCTGCCCGCCTGAGCCTTGGCGAAGGCGCGAGCCGTCAGGAGTTAGGATGAGGCGCACACGCGGTGCACTGGCCATCGGTGAAGCGGCCCCGGATTTCACGCTGCCGGGTGTCGACGGACACACGTATGCGCTCTCACATTTCGCGGACAAGCCCGTGCTGGTGGTTGTCTTCTCCTGCAACCATTGTCCCTATGTCCAAGCCTACGAGGACCGGCTGATCGCGATCCAGCGGGAATATGGAGGGCGCGGCCTGCAACTCGTCGCGATCAACTCCAACGATGATCGGAACTATCCTGAGGATGGATTCGACCACATGGTCAGGCGGGCCCGGGACAAACAGTTCAATTTTCCCTACCTGCGGGACGCGACGCAGGCGGTCGCGACGGCCTACGGCGCCACCCATACCCCGCAGCTCTTCGTCTTTGATCACGAGCGGCGCCTGCGCTATACCGGCAAGATCGATGACAACTGGCAGCGTCCCGAGGCGGTGACCCGCCGGTATCTGCGGGACGCCGTGGACGCCCTGCTGTCCCGCCAGGAGCCGGCCGAGCCGAGCACCCACGCCATCGGTTGCACGATCAAATGGGCGTCCGGGTCGGGCGCGTGAGCGAGCGCGGCACCAGGCGGTCGCTTCGAACCAGGCTCCGCTCGCTCAACGAGCAAAACTGGACCGCCATCATCGCGACCCTGGTGTTGCTGCTCATACTGCTGTCCTTCAT
>JBFISJ010000192.1:0-5071 GCA_041608595.1 Nitrospiraceae bacterium | reverse complement strand
GTTCAGCTCGAGGACTTCGTCCTTGCTGAGGTTGTCCAACTGCATGACCAAGGCGCGCAGGCTGTTGCCGTGGGCTGCCACAAGCACCGTTTTGTGTGCAAGAATCTTCGGTTTGATCCGACTCTCGTAGTAGGGCAGCACGCGATCGGCCGTGTCCTTCAGGCTTTCCCCGCCGGGCGGGCGCACATCGTAGCTTCGCCTCCAGAGTTTAACCTGCTGTTCGCCAAATTTGGCGGCGGTCTCCGCCTTGTTGAGGCCTTGGAGGTCGCCATAGAGCCGCTCGTTCAAGGCCTGGTCTTTCTCGATCGGAATGTCCTTCTGCCCGATAGTCTCGAGCACGATCAGCAGCGTGTCGATGGCCCGCTTCAGCACGGATGCGAAGGCGCAGTCAAACTGCATCGTCGCCAGCTTGGCGCCGGCGGCTCGGGCCTCTTCTTCCCCCTTGGGTGAGAGTGGCACGTCCACCCAGCCGGTGAACCGATTCTCCAGATTCCATTGGGATTCGCCGTGGCGAAGCAACACCAGTCGAGCCATATGGTCAGCCTCCTCCAGTCTCGGGTCTGCGTGCACGATGGAGGCGACAGGATACGGCTTCGACGAAGGAAGTCAAGGCCGGTCGGGCGCGCCAAACGGCTGTCCTTGAAAAGGTCTCGCCCAGCCAGTAGGATGCCCTCTCCCTGCGCGGAGAAACGAGTTGTGTCGACTCCCGGGCCAGCGGAAGACCAGGATCGTGCCGATTTCGAGCAGTGGTGGACGGCCATGGGCCAGTGCCTCGGTCTCTCGGATCGGGTGCCCGCGTTCTTTGCCCAGGCCCGGGCCCAGAAGGATATCCTGGAGCGGGTCGGGCAGGCGGGAGGTGATCCCAACTACGTCCTGTTCATTCTAGTGCGGTACTGGATTCCGCCGGTCCTGCCGCCACCCGGGCGCGAACGGAACACAAAGAGCGATCCTGACTACTGGCTCGAGTCTGAGCGGATTCTGAAAGCCGCGGTGGTCCGCCTCCGTGAATTGAAGCCGCTCATCGAGCTGCTGACGATGCCGGATCCGCTCACCCGGCCCCCGGCTGAACCAGCACGCGGCACCCCCCCGGTCGTCGAAGTCGAGCTGGCCAAAATGTTGGAGGGGATTGCCGAGGTGGCCGGCAGCTATGGGGGACCGGATTACACGTCGGTGGTCAAGAACTTTGATCCGGTGCCTTTGCGGCAAACTCAACCGTTCAAGCACAACAAAAAGAATAGTGCCGAGCTGTGGGTCGTGTTCTTGTTACGGGAGCACTTCAAAGCGCTGGGGTTCGGTAAGGATCGGTACTGGCCGCTGATCGCGACGGTGGTCACAGCGGCCGGCTTCGCGCAGGCGAACGGGCAACCCTATCTGCCCGATGAGCTCAAGTCCTGGTGGCAAAAGAACTGGCCGCGGACGTACACACAGTTCGACCAGCATCACGCGGCCGCACAGACCTCCGAAGATGCTTATCTCCGTGACTTCGAGTGGTTCCGGGCGTGGCTCGCGTGGCAACTGGAGCGGACCGGGAATGCGCCGCTTTCCTGATCAGTAAGTCAGAACACGTGCGGCTCTTCGCCGGGCGTGCCGCCCCCGTCCTGCAGCATGGCCTGGTTGGGCGGCCCCTGCATAATCGCGAACAGGACGAAGAGGTGCAGCAGGATTCCCAAGACGAAGACGTACGGTTGGACGCCGCCGGCATCGCGGAGGATCGGGTCCGGAATGGGACGAAGCGGACCGACCTGCTCACGCAGGCTGTTGAGATGCTCCCGGACGTGCCAGAAATACAGGTAGTTGGCGCTCCCTCCCGCGATTACTCGCCAAATGAAGCCCACGGTGATGTCTCCAGTCAAAAAGAAGGCGATGACCGGGCCCACGAGGTACACCACGGCATAAAGGTACATCTTCCGGTACAGGAACCAGAAAAAGGGATCGATCAGGAAGGCTGGCCAATGCCACGTCAAGGTGTACCGCGGCGTCGCACCAACCTGGAATTTACGGAATTGCGCGAGGTAATAGTTGGCGGCGCTGTCCCATTTCCACCCGTCTTTCAGCGAAAATGTCAGGGTCTGGCTGGACCCGACGAACATACGCCAGACCTCCTCCTCGTCCCGCACCTCGGGCTGGGGAACGTGCTCGGGCACCGCCTCGAACTTCGTTCCGCAGCGCAGACAGTAGGACGCCTCATCAGGATTCGCTTGCTCGCACTGGGGGCAGATTTTCATCGCGTGCGGTTATAGCACCGAAACCAAGAGGGGCACAAGTTGGCGCCGCTCGCGTGATGCCCCTCGGAGCACGCGTCCGTCGTCGCGCGCCGGCCGGCGCCGATGTTGCTTTCCCTCGAAACCCTGTGCTATTTTTGCTGATTCCACGCGGGGATACGTAATCGATGCCGACCGAAGAGCTGCAGCGCGAGGGCGACCGGTACCTGATGAACACCTACACGCGCTTCCCCGTCTCGGTGGCACGGGGCCGCGGGTGTCTGGTCTACGACCTGGAGGGAAGGGAATATATCGATTTCGTGGCGGGCATCGCGGTCAACGTACTGGGGCACGCTCACCCGGACGTGGTGCGGGCCATCCAGAAGCAGGCGCAGCAATTGCTCCATGCCTCGAACCTGTATCTCACCGAACCGCAGGTCAGGCTGGCGAAGGTGCTCGTCAACCGGTCATTCGCAGACAAGGTGTTCTTCTGTAATAGCGGTGCCGAGGCCAACGAGGCGGCCATCAAGCTGGCGCGGCGGTATGCGCGGGAAAAGTCGGGTCCCGACCGCTTCGAAATCATCACGATGGTGAACTCCTTTCACGGCCGGACGATGGGGGCCTTGAGTGCCACCGGCCAGAGTAAGGTGCAGACTGGCTTTGAGCCCCTGTTGCCGGGCTTTCGGCATGTCCCCTTCAACGATTTAGCGGAAGTCGACAAGGCCATGAGCCGGAACACGGCGGCTGTGCTCCTAGAGCCCGTCCAAGGGGAGGGCGGGGTGCACGTGGCGGAACGCAGTTACCTGGCCGGACTGCGGGAATTGTGCCGCCAACGGGACGTCTTGCTGATCTTCGACGAGATTCAAACCGGCATGGGCCGAACCGGTACGCTGTTTGCCTACGAACAGCTCGGCGTGTTGCCCGACATCATGACCCTCGCCAAGGGTTTGGGCGGGGGTGTGCCGATTGGGGCATGTCTGGCGACCAACGAAGTCGCGGCCGCCTTTGGACCAGGCTCTCACGCGTCCACGTTCGGCGGGAATCCGCTCGCCTGCGCGGCGAGCTTGGCGGTCTGTCGTGTCCTGGTGGAGGGAGGGTTGCTCGAGCGCAGCCGGTCGATGGGGGCCTACCTGGCGAAGGGGCTTCTGGATTGCAAGCTCGGTCATCCACGCGTGGTTAAAGAGGTGCGGGGCCTCGGTTTGCTCCAGGGGATGGAGCTGGCCATCGACGGGACGCCGGTGGTTCATGAATGCCTGCGCCGTGGCCTCCTGATCAACTGCACCATGGGGAACGTGCTTCGCTTCGTACCGCCGCTCGTCGTGACGGAGGCGCAGATCGACCGGCTGGTCGAGGTGCTGCCCGGTCTGTTGTCCAAGCGAGGGTAAGATGGCGCCTTCAGCCAAACCACGTCATGGGCCGGGGCGACGGCACGCCGGCGTGTCGCCATGGGGCAAGGATCTCCTGACCGTCGCGGCGATTCCCAGGCGGGCCCTGCTCGAGCTCCTGCACCGGGCTGAGATGCTAAAGCGGGAGCGCCAGCAGCACCGCCCGCACGCGCTCCTGGCGGGGATGACGCTCGGCTTGCTCTTCGAAAAGCCGTCGACGAGAACGCGCGTCTCCTTCGAGGCGGGGATGAACCAGCTTGGCGGGCAGGCGTTGTTCCTGCCGGTGGGGGACATCCAGCTCAGCCGTGGGGAGACGATTGCGGACACGGCGCGCGTGCTGTCTCGCTATCTCGACGCCCTCGTCGTGCGCACCTTCGACCACGCCCTCGTCGAGGAGTGGGCCCGGGAAGCCTCGATTCCCGTGATCAACGGGCTCACCGACTTCTGCCATCCCTGCCAGGCCTTGTCCGACATGCTCACGATCAAGGAGCAGCGCGGCAGGCTTAAGGGGGTGAAGATCGCGTACGTCGGAGATGGGAACAATGTGGCACACTCGCTGATCGAGACAGCCGCGAAGACCGGGATGTGGATCAGCCTCGGGTGCCCGCCGGGGTATGGGCCGGATCAGCGAGTCGTGGACCAGGCACGTCTGGAGGCCCAGCAGACTGGCGGCGGCGTCGAGGTGCACGAGGACCCCTTGGTCGCGGTCAAGGAGGCCGATGCCGTCTACACGGACGTCTGGATCAGCATGGGGCGCGAGCGCGAGCAAGCCCGTCGTCTCAAGGCGCTCGCCCCCTATCAATTGAATGAGCGCTTGCTCAGGAAAGCGAGGCCGGACGCGATCGTGATGCATTGCTTGCCCGCCCATCGAGGGCAGGAGATCGCGGGCGCGCTGCTCGACGGCCCGCAATCGGTGGTGCTCGAGCAGGCGGAGAATCGGCTCCATATGCAGAAGGCCATCCTGGTCACCCTGCTCACACGAGCAAAAAGGGTGCGGGGTCAGGGGTAAGCGGTGAGCGGTCAGAGGGGCTCGGCCAATGGTGTTTATACTCTGGTGTTCCACTAACCGCTAACCTCGGACCTCAGACCCGATTCATGAGTATGACTCGCGAGAAAATCAAGAAAGTTGTCCTCGCCTATTCGGGCGGTCTGGACACCTCGGTGATCCTGAAATGGCTTCGGGAAACATACGGGTGCGAGGTCGTCGCCTTCTGCGCCGATTTGGGGCAGGGTGAGGACCTGCCCGCGGTGAAGGAGAAAGCGCTGGCAGTCGGCGCCGCTAGGGTCTACGTCGAGGATCTCCGGGAGATCTTTGCGCACGACTATATTTATCCGATGCTGCGCGCCAGCGCCGTCTACGAGGGGACCTATCTGATGGGCACCTCCATTGCCAGGCCTCTCATTGCACGCCGGCAGATCGAGATCGCGCACGAGGAACAGGCGGAGGCGGTGGCGCACGGCGCGACCGGCAAGGGAAACGATCAG
>JBFISJ010000191.1:0-5247 GCA_041608595.1 Nitrospiraceae bacterium | reverse complement strand
CCACCGCATGGCCAATGAGAGCCGACGAGTGGGCCGGATCTCGACCGGCACTTGGTAGGAAGCCCCGCCAACCCGGCGGGACTTGACTTCCACCACGGGCTTCACGTTGTCGATGGCGGCCTTGAAGATCTTGAGCGGATCGTTGCCCGTCTTCTCCTGGATGCGATCCAGCGCGCCGTAGCAGATCCGCTGAGCCGTCTGCTTCTTTCCGCGGTGCATCAGTGAATTGATGAACCTCCCCACCAACTTGTCGCGGTGGCGAGAGTCTGGAGGTACTTCCCGCTGTTGAAATACCCTCCGTCGTGGCATTTGTCCGTATCCTCTCCCGGAAAAAGATTCTGACGTGGTTTACTTGGGTCGCTTCGCGCCGTATTTTGAGCGCCCCTTCTTGCGATCCGCGACTCCAACGGCATCCAGCGCACCTCTGACGATGTGGTACCGGACACCCGGAAGGTCCTTGACGCGGCCGCCGCGCACGAGGACGATCGAGTGCTCCTGCAGGTTGTGTCCCACGCCGGGAATGTACGAGGTCACCTCGATCCCGTTCGTCAACCGCACCCGAGCGACTTTCCGCAACGCTGAGTTCGGTTTTTTCGGCGTGGACGTATACACTCGCAAGCAGACGCCGCGGCGTTGCGGACAACGCTTGAGCGCCGGGCTCTTGGTCCCCGTCTTCATCAGTTTGCGACCGTGACGAACGAGTTGATTGATCGTCGGCATCGACTCCCTCTTCAGTCTTCGGTATCGCGCGGCCGTGCCGCACACAAAAGCAGCGAATTATAGTGGCGAGATGGCCGACTGTCAAGCAACGGCCCCCTCGCCGGACGTCCTCAGCTGGTTTGCGTCGGCGTCTCCGGGCTCGTCGCCTCGGACTCGCCGATCGCGACGGATTCCCCGACCAGCTCCTCCGTCTCCGGCTCCTCCTGCGGGCTGATCACGAACGTATCCCGGTACTCCTGGAAGCCGGTCCCCGCTGGAATGAGGCGGCCGACAATCACGTTTTCCTTGAGCCCGAGCAGCGTGTCCTCGCGCCCGTTGATGGCCGCTTCCGTCAGGACGCGGGTGGTCTCCTGGAAGGACGCCGCCGAGATAAAGCTGTCGGTCGTGAGCGCCGCCTTCGTGATACCGAGCAGCACCGGCTTGCCCAGCGCGGGCCGGCCGCCGTCGGCGAGGACCCGTTCGTTTTCCCGTTCGAAGATCGCCTTGCTCACCTGACTCCCCGGCAGGAACTCGGTATCGCCCGGATCTTCGATCCGCACCTTTCTCAGCATCTGGCGGACGATGATCTCGATGTGCTTGTCGTTGATGGACACGCCCTGCAGGCGATACACGTCCTGCACTTCGTCGACCAGATACTTCTGCAGCTCCTTGGGACCGAGCACGTCCAGAATGTCGTGCGGGTTGGCCGACCCGTCCATCAGCGGCTCGCCCGCGCGAACCCAGTCTCCCTCGTGCACGTTGACGTGCTTCCCTTTGGGGATGAAGTATTCTTTGACGTCGCCGACCTTGTTGTCGACCATCACCTTGCGCATCCCCTTGACGAACCCGCCGTAGGACACCTCGCCGTCGATCTCGCTGATGACCGCCTGCTCTTTTGGCTTTCTGGCCTCGAAGAGCTCGGCCACGCGCGGCAGACCGCCCGTGATGTCCTTGGTCTTCGTGGTTTCGCGCGGGATCTTCGCGAGCACGTCGCCCGGGGCGACGACCGCACCTTTCTCCACGAAAATGTGCGCCTGGACCGGCAACAGATACCGGGCCACGGCCGTCGTTCCGGCGATCTTGGCCGTCTTCCCGCTCTCGTCCTTGATGGAGAGACGCGGCCGCAGGGTGGCGCCGGTATGCTCGATCACGACCTTGCGGGACAACCCGGTGACCTCATCGACCTCTTCCTTCATGGTGACGCCCTCTACGATGTCACCGTAGGCCACCTTACCGCCCGCCTCGGTCAGGATCGACAGGGAGTACGGGTCCCACTCCACGAGCTTCTGGCCGACCTCGACCGGATCTCCGTCCTTGATCTTGATCTTGGCCCCGTAGACGACCGGGTATTTCTCCCGCTCGCGGCCCGATTCGTCGTAGATGGCGATCTTGGCGTTGCGGCTCATCACCACCCACTCGCCGGCCTTGTTTCGGACGGCCATCCCGGGGTTGTGCAAGTCGGCGTTGCGCTTGGCGTCGAAGCTCATGAACTTCATAAAGCCCGCGTGCTTTGCCTCCAGCACCGTCTGTTCCACGACCTTGCTGGCGGTTCCACCGATATGGAAGGTCCGCATCGTGAGCTGGGTTCCCGGTTCCCCGATGGACTGGGCCGCGATGACGCCGACCGGCTCGCCCTTTTCAACCAAACGTCCCCGCGCCAGATCCCGCCCGTAGCATTTCTTGCAGACACCACGGTTGGCCTGGCACGTCAGCACGGACCGGATCTTGACGCGATCCACCCCGGCTTCCACGACGCTGCGCGCTTTCTCCTCGTCGACTTCCTCGTCGACCTGCACGATGATCTCGCCGGTCAATGGATCGCGAATGTCCTCGGCCGCCATTCGACCCAGGATCCGCTCCTCCAGGGGCTGGATGATTTCGCCGCCCTCCACGAGCGCCATCACCATGATGCCGTCCGTCGTGCCGCAGTCCTCCTCGCTGACGATCACGTCCTGGGCGATATCAACGAGGCGACGGGTAAGGTAGCCCGAGTTCGCAGTCTTCAATGCCGTGTCCGCGAGTCCTTTTCGGGCCCCGTGCGTCGAGATGAAGTACTGTAGCACGGTGAGGCCTTCACGGAAGTTCGCGGTGATCGGCGTCTCGATGATCTCGCCGGACGGCTTGGCCATGAGTCCGCGCATCCCGCCCAACTGGCGGATCTGCTGCGAGCTGCCGCGGGCGCCGGAGTCCGCCATCATGAAAATGGGGTTAAAGCTCTCCTTGTTGCCGCCGTTGCCGCCCACGCCGAGCTCCTTCATCATCTCACCGGCGACCTGCTCCGTGACGTGGGCCCAGATATCGATCACCTTGTTGTACCGCTCACCGTTGGTGATCAATCCCTCCGCATATTGCTTTTCGATCTCGTTCACCTCGCGCTGCGCACGGCTGATCAATTCCTCCTTGCGAAGGGGAATGTGCATGTCGTCGATGCAGATCGACACGCCGGCCCTGGTGGCATACCGGAATCCGATGTCCTTGATGCTGTCCAGGAATGCGATCGTTTCGCGGTGACCCGCCTGCCGATAGACCGCATCGATCAGTTTGGTCACCTCTTTCTTGGTCATCAGTTGGTTGGCGTAGGAGAATGGGAGCGAAGGCGGCAAGATCTCGCCCAATAGGACTCGGCCGACGCTCGTCTCCACCAGGTCGCCGTCGATCCGCACCTTGATCTTGGCGTGTTCGTCCGCCTCCTTGGCATCGTAGGCGATTTGCACCTCTTCCGGGGACGAGAAGATTTTTCCTTCGCCCTTGGCTCCCGGGCGGATCTTGGTCAGCCAATAGCAGCCCAGCACCATGTCCTGCGAGGGCACGGCGATCGGCTTGCCGTTGGCTGGGGACAGGATGTTGTTGATGGACATCATCAGGACCCGCGCCTCGATCTGCGCCTCAATCGAGAGCGGGACATGGACCGCCATCTGGTCGCCGTCGAAGTCGGCGTTGAAGGCGGCGCAGACCAATGGATGCAATCGGATCGCTTTGCCTTCGACCAGGACTGGGTCGAACGCCTGGATGCCGAGCCGGTGCAGCGTAGGCGCGCGATTAAGCAACACCGGATGCTCGCGGATGACCTCGTCCAGCACATCCCACACTTCCGGGCGTTCCTTTTCCACGAGGCGCTTGGCGCTCTTAATGGTGGTCGCCGCGCCGCGCTCTTCCAGCTTGTGGAAGATGAACGGTTTGAACAGCTCGAGTGCCATCTTCTTGGGCAGCCCGCACTGATACAGCTTGAGCTCAGGGCCGACCACAATGACCGAACGGCCGGAGTAGTCCACCCGCTTGCCCAGTAGGTTCTGACGAAAGCGCCCCTGCTTGCCCTTGAGCATATCGCTCAGCGACTTCAAGGGCCGCTTGTTCGGTCCCCGAATCGCCCGGCCGCGCCGGCCATTGTCGAACAATGCATCGACCGCTTCCTGAAGCATCCGCATCTCGTTCCGGATGATGACGCCCGGCGCCTTGAGCTCCATCAGGCGCTTCAGCCGGTTGTTCCGGTTGATGACGCGGCGGTACAGATCGTTCAGGTCGGACGTCGCGAAGCGCCCGCCGTCGAGTGGCACGAGCGGCCGCAACTCGGGCGGCAGCACGGGAATCACGTCCATGATCATCCACTCGGGCTTGTTGCCCGACCGGCGGAACGCCTCCACGACCTTGAGTCGCTTCGCATATTTCTTCTTGAGCGCGGCGGAGGCCGTCACTTTGGCCTTCGCCTGCAGCTCGTCCCACAGGGCGTTGATGTCCACTTGCTTGAGCAGATGCCGGATTGCGTCGGCTCCGATACCGACCTTGAACGCGCTGGAGCCGAACTCGCTCTGGGTCTGGCGAAGGCGCTCCTCGGTGAGCAACTCCTTCTCACTAAGATTGGTGTTGCCGGCGTCCAGCACCACGTAATTCTCGAAATAGAGGATCTTCTCCAGGTGCTTGAGGCTCATGTCCAGGAGGGTTCCGATACGGCTCGGCACGCCCTTGAGGAACCAGATGTGCGCGACCGGCGCGGCCAGCTCGATGTGTCCCATGCGCTCGCGGCGGACCTTCGACTGAATCACCTCGACACCGCACTTGTCGCACACGATGCCGCGATGCTTCATACGCTTGTATTTTCCGCAGTTGCACTCCCAGTCCTTGATCGGCCCGAAGATCTTGGCGCAAAACAGGCCGTCCTTCTCCGGCTTGAACGACCGGTAGTTGATCGTCTCGGGCTTCTTGACTTCACCGTAGGACCAGGAGCGGATCTTCTCCGGGCTCGCGATCCGAATGCGCATCGCGTCGAACGACACGGAATCGCGCGGCTTCTCGAATAGGGTATAGATACCTTCCAAGGTGTCTCCTCCTCTTAGAAGCAGTAACGTGTTATGTATGCCGGGTGACGAGAAAAGCGGACGCGGCCCGCTTCCCTGCTGACGTCACCTGTCACGCGTCACGCGTCACTGGTTGTTCACTCCATCGATTTGATCAGCTCGACATCCAAGCCGAGGCTCTGCAGCTCCTTCACCAAGACGTTGAAGGATTCGGGCAGGCCGGGCTCCAGAAAGGGCTCGCCTTTGACAATCGCCT
>JBFISJ010000190.1:0-5293 GCA_041608595.1 Nitrospiraceae bacterium | reverse complement strand
CGTCTCGATTCGCGGCTACAATCCGACCTACGACGGCAACAAATGGCAGATCAAGCAGGCGGCGGACGCGATCATGAAGGCGCGCAAGCCGGTGCTCTATGTCGGGGGAGGCGTCGTCTTCTCCGGGGCGTCGGAGGAGCTCATCGAGCTCGCTGAACTGGCGCAGATCCCCGTGGACATGACCCTGATGGGGATCGGAGCGTTTCCGGGCGAGCACCCCTTGTCGATGGGCATGATGGGGATGCACGGCACCTACTGGTCCAACATGGCCGTCCACTATTCCGACCTCGTGGTCGCCGTGGGGGCCCGGTTCGATGATCGCGTGACCGGCAAGGTGTCGGAGTTTTGCCCCCATGCAAAAGTGATTCATATCGACATCGATCCGACCTCGATTCGCAAGAACGTGCACGTGGACGTCCCCATCGTCGGTGACTGCAAGCGCGTGCTCAAGGAGCTGAACCAGATCCTGCGCGCGAGCGTGAACGGCGACCTCAAGGAATTGCGCAAGCCCTGGTTGGATCAGATCAATGATTGGAGGACCGCGCATCCGCTCTCGTACCAGCAAGATCCGGACGGCGCGATCAAGCCGCAGCACCTCATCTCGCGCCTGTACGAGTTGACCAAGGACCGCGACCCCATCGTGGCGACGGACGTGGGGCAGCACCAGATGTGGACCGCGCAATACTTCAAGCTCGCGAAACCGCGCCGGTGGCTCACGTCCGGCGGGCTCGGCACGATGGGCTTCGGGTTGCCTGCGGCGATGGGCGCCCAGGCCGCGTTCCGGGACAAGCTTGTCCTCTGTGTGGCCGGCGACGGCAGCGTGCAGATGAACACACAAGAGCTGGCGACGGCGGTCGTGAACAAGCTGCCGATTAAGGTGGTGATCGTCAACAATCGGTTCCACGGCATGGTGCGCCAGTGGCAGGATCTGTTCTACGAGGGACGCTATGCCTCTAGCTATCTCGACGTCGTACCGGATTACGTCAAGCTCGCCGAGGCCTACGGCGCGGTCGGACTCCGCGCCTCCAAGGTCTGTGAGATCGATGACGCCATCCGTCAGGCGCTTGCCGTGGACAAGCCCGTCGTCCTCGACGTGCCCGTCCATCCGTACGAGAACTGTTACCCGATGATTCCTGCGGGTGGGTGCAACCACGAGATGATTCTCGAGGATCCCCCGGAGCTGAAAAAGAAGGCGGCGGGAACCACCCCGACCACGAAAGAGGATCAGGACACCATCCTCACCGCCTGAGGGGGGTCTTATCCCGGCATGGAACATATCATTTCAGTGTTACTCGAGAACCGGTCGGGGGCGCTTTCGCGCCTCGCCGGGCTGTTCAGCGGGCGCGGCTTCAACATCGATTCGCTGTCCGTTGCGCCCACGCTCGATCCCTCCGTCTCGATGTTGACCCTCGTTACGAGGGGGGACGATCGGATCATCGAGCAAATCGTCAAGCAGCTCAACAAGGTGATCGACGTCATTAAGGTCGTCGATCTCAATGAAAGCGAATACGTGGAGCGCGAGTCCGCCTTGATCAAGGTACATACGAGGCCGGAGGATCGGGCGGAGGCGCTCCGGATCGCCGACATCTTCCGGGCGAAGGTGGTCGACTCGACACCGACCACCTATACGATTGAAACAACGGGCGATGTGAAGAAGGTCCAGGCGATCATCGATTTGCTGCAGCCGCTGGGTATCAAGGAGTTGGTCAGGACAGGGCGAATCGCCATCGCGCGCGAGCCTGTCCGGCCTGTGGTGTCACAGACGAAGCGGGTCGCCAGGGAATAACCCGTATTGGTTCATACCTGATCATCCTACACGGAGCGTCGGGCGCTCCGTCGTGTCACTCGGGAGTTCACCATGAAAATCTACTACGACAAGGATGCGGATCTTGCGTTGATCCGCAGCAAGCGAGTTGCGGTGCTGGGCTATGGGAGCCAGGGGCATGCGCATGCCCAGAATCTGAAAGAGAGCGGCGTGAACGTGGTCGTCGGGCTGCGGGAGGGCCATTCGTGGCGCAAGGCCGAGCAGGCTGGACTCAAGGTCATGCCGACCCGCGACGCCGTCGCAGCGGCGGACGTGGTGATGTTGCTGGCGCCGGACGAAGCGCAGGGGGCGATTTATCGAGACGCCATCGCGCCGAATCTGAAGGACGGCGCGTTCCTGGCCTTCGGCCACGGCTTCAACATTCACTTCGGGCAGATCGTCCCGCCGTCGAGCGTCAACGTCTTCATGGTCGCCCCGAAGGGACCCGGGCACCTGGTCCGATCCGAGTATGCGAAGGGCAGTGGGGTTCCCATGCTGCTCGCGATCCATCAGGACCCGAGCGGCAAGACTCGGGAGATCGGTCTGGCCTACGCCAGCGCCATCGGAGGCGGACGTGCCGGCGTCATCGAAACGACCTTTCGCGAGGAGACCGAAACCGATCTGTTCGGCGAGCAGGTCGTCCTCTGTGGCGGGCTGACCTCCCTCATCCAGGCGGGGTACGAGACGCTGATCGAGGCCGGCTATTCGCCGGAAATGGCCTACTTCGAATGCTTGCACGAGGTCAAGCTGATCGTGGACCTCATTTACGAAGGCGGTATCGCCAACATGCGGTACTCGATCAGCACCACTGCGAAGTACGGCGATGTGACCCGGGGTCCCAGGATCATCACGGACGAGACGCGGGCGGAGATGCGCAAGATCCTGGGCGAGATCCAGAGCGGGCGCTTTGCCAAAGAATGGGTGCTGGAAAACCAGGCCAACCGGCCGGTTTACAACGCCTTATTGGCCAAAGGCGAGGCGCATCCGATCGAAGAGGTGGGTGCCCGGCTGCGGGCCATGATGCCTTGGCTGAAAAAGGGTAAACTTGTCGATAAGGCCAAGAACTAGCCGGGTGCGTCCCGACCGGACGCATCGATCATTGGCAACTCAGGACTAAACACTCCACGCGCACAACTATTCGTGAGCCGATGCCCGACCGCGCAGCCAACATGCCGATTGTTCAGGAAGGAATTCCCTTTGTGGCTGCCGGTGGAGGCGCCACGGCCCTGGCATGGCTGGTCGGAGCACCGATCCCTGCAGGTTTGCTGTGTGCGCTAACCCTCTTTACGGGCTGGTTTTTTCGCAATCCCGCCCGGACGGTTCCCCAGGTCCCCCGTGCGGTGGTGTCGCCGGGTGATGGTCGGGTGGTGGGAATCGAGGAGGAGTACGAGCCCCGGTATCTCAAGGATCGCGCGATCCGCATCAGCATTTTCCTCAACGTCTTCGACGTGCACGTCAACCGAATTCCTTGCGCGGGGACAGTCGAGCAGGTAGCTTATCAGCCGGGCCGGGTCCTTGCGGCGAACAATCCGGGTGCGACCGTCCACAACGAACAAAACGCGCTCATGATTCAGGCGGTTGACGGGCGCAAGGTGCTCTGCGCGCAGGTGGCCGGCTTGATCGCGCGGCGGATCGTCTGCTGGGCCGCACCGGGTGAGCGCGTCGCATGCGGCGAGCGGTTCGGGCTGATCCGCTTCGGCTCCCGCGTGGACCTGTTCGTGCCCCTCGGGACGGAGCTGAAGGTCGCACTGCGGGATCGTGTGAAGGGGGGCGAGACATTGGTCGGCGTCTTGCCAGCATGAGGGAAGCCGTGAGGACAGGGACGGCAAAAGATGCGAGACGCAGAGCGGGAAGCTATCTCGTTCCCAATCTGTTCACGACCGGCAATCTGTTCTGCGGGTTGTACTCCATCCTGGCGGTCTTCAACGGCGAGCATCTGGTGGCGGCCATCGCCATACTGGTCGCGCTCGTGTTCGACGTGCTGGACGGCAAGTCCGCGCGCTGGATGAACAGCACCAGCCAGTTCGGGGTGGAATACGATTCGCTTGCGGATCTGGTGTCCTTCGGCGTCGCCCCGGGCCTCTTGATCTACTCCTGGGCGCTCAGCACGCATGGCATGGCCGGGTTGGCCGTCATGTTCGCCTTCGTCGCCTGCGGGGCCTTGCGGCTGGCGCGGTTCAACGTCATCGCACCGAGCTCGGAGAGCAAGTACTTCACCGGCCTCCCCATTCCGGCCGCGGCCAGCGTCGTCGCGACGTTTCTGATTTTCGACCGGCACGTCCTGCGCATGGGCGCGGAGATCAAGCCGATCCTGATCCTCATGCTGACCCTGGCGCTGGCGTTTCTGATGGTCAGCACGGTGAAGTATCGAAGCTTCAAGGATTTGACCTTCAAGCGCGGGCGCCACTTCAATTATCTGGTTTGGGCGATCCTCGGCCTGATGTTGGTTGCCGCCCTCCCGCAAGTCATGCTATTCGTGATGGTTGTGGCCTACGCGGCCTCGGGGCCGATCGAAAAGGCCGTCAGTTTGTGCATGCGAGGATTTGGAAAGCGGGGCAGTGCGGCCGCCGAGCAGCCTGCCCAAGAAGGAAAGTCGCAGTAAGACAGCGTTGGAATGGCTGAGAAGAGGAGTAGTAGGCGGCCCCAACGGAGTGGAGAGAGCTGGTGGGTGCCCTTCGACGAACCCCTCGACTGAGCTCGGGGCGGGCAGGGCAGGCCATTCGATCGGGCTCCCCTCGACAAGCTCAGGGCAGGCAGGGCAAGCTCCCTCGGCCGGCAGATCCGGCAGGGAGTTGGTGCGAACCAGCCCGTTGACCGCTGAACTCGCCTCGGAGCCGGGCCCATGAGACAGTGCCTGGGCGTTCGCCCGGGACAGCGGTAATCGGCCCCGTCCTCCCCACGTGACGGGTTGAATGAAGGGTGGCGGTGCCATGTGCGTCCGCTGCCGAATCAGGGTGGTACCACGGAGCGCGAGCAGCCTTCGTCCCTGGCCGGGAGGAAGGCTTTTTTGTTTGCGGCGGCCTGCCCGCGCTTGAGCTCGCAGCAAACACGCCGCTCGGAGCGACCTATTTGGGATAGTTAATGGCGCGGCGGGTGACGCCAGGCGTGGCCCCCGCGCCCGTGACGGAAGTAGGCGGGGCGTAGTGCCGATCGCGGAGTTCAAAGTCGCGCTTGCCCTGAGCGAGCGCAGCGAGTCGAAGTGGAGTCGAAGGGCCTGTCCTTCCGCCCGCCGCGTGCAGCAGGGGACGAGGAAGAGGCAGGAGCGGGCAGGCTGCCGCAGAGGGGTGGAGGGAGAGTGGTGAAGTAAGCAACGTGTGGTGACGACGAGTGGTTGAGAGAAGAGGGAGGAAGAGGGTCATGTCACAGGATGATGTGCGGATGATCAGGATCTTCGATACGACGTTACGTGACGGGGAGCAGTCTCCCGGAGCGAGCATGAACGTCGAGGAGAAGGTGATGATCGCCAAGCAGCTGGCGCGCCTGGAGGTG
>JBFISJ010000189.1:0-5350 GCA_041608595.1 Nitrospiraceae bacterium | reverse complement strand
GATGTCCTGTGCTAGGATCAGGAAGGAACTGGGGTACATTCCTCGATATCCCATCGAGAAGGGCATGGAGATCTACATGGATTGGTATCAGGAGAAAAGGTCAGGGTGAAGGGTGGAAAAAGTCGCCGCAGAGGTTGAGCGCCGCCGACAGATCCGCAGGTTGTGGCTCGAGTACGACGAAATCTGGGAGGAGCCAGGCAAGGTCTATCCTTGGGCTGCCGAGTTCCATAATGCCGGCGCCGATGCGATCGAGCGCCTGTGTATCTCAGCGAATCAGGTGGGGAAAACCAGGCTTTGCGGTGCTGAAGTATCCATCCATACGACCGGAGAATATCCGCCTTGGTGGAGGGGCAAGAGATTCGATGGCCCAACGAGATGGTGGACGGGTGCCCAAAATAATCAGGATTCCAAGACCATCGTTCAGAAAATGCTGCTCGGCGAGGAAGGCTACCATGGTACGGGCTGGATACCCGGATCAAGGATAGAGAAGGTCACTTATCGACAGGCCGGCCTTCCCGAGGTCGCGGACACGATTTATGTCAAGTACAAGACTGGTGGTCTCTCGACCATCACATTGAAGACCTATGAGCAGGAAGCCAAGGCTTGGCGCGGCGCGACGCTGCACGGTATCTGGTACGATGAAGAACCTCCGATCGAGATCTACAGCGAGGGCCAGACGCGCATTCTCGCGGAGCGGGGCATCATTCTGATGAGCTTCACGCCGCTTCTCGGTCCTACTCATGTGGTCCGGCATTTCCTTGATGGCGGGCCGGGGATTTTCGTCAAAAACGTCTCCTGGGACGACGCTCCGCATCTCAGCGAGGAGCAGAAAGCGCATCTGAGGGCGGCTTACCCGGAGTGGGAAATAGACGCCAGAACGAGGGGCACGCCGCTGCTCGGTACCGGAGCGATCTACCCGATTTCGGATGAGGCGATCTCGGTTCTTCCATTCGAGATCCCCTCACATTTCCCGCGGATCAACGGCATAGACTTTGGCCTGGACCATCCCGCGGCAGGTGTCTTCGCGGCAATCGATCCCGATGACGGCACGTTCTATGTCTATGATTGCTGGAAGCAGCGCGGCGAGACCCCCGTGTATCATGCCCATACGATGAAGAAGCATGGGAAATGGATTCCGAATGCCTGGCCCCATGATGGCCTGCAGCGTGACAAAGGGACCGGCCGCAAGCTGAAGGACATATATCGCGAACACGGTGTCGTCATGCTACGCGACCACGCCAAGACGATTAAGGACGACAAGGAATCTCAGAAAGTCGGGCCGGGAGTGACGGAAATCTACGAGTATATGAAGACTGGAAAGTTCAAGGTCTTCAAGACTTTAGGACAGTGGTTCGAGGAAAAACGTCTCTATCATACGAAAGACGCAAAGATCATCAAAGAATATGACGATCTGATGGACGCGACACGCTATGCCTTCGTCATGCGCCGCTTCGCCAAGACCAAGCCCCCCGTGGTGATGGCGAAGAAGAAATTCCGGGGGCCGATCTTGGGGAAACATGGATAACACCGCCCTCGAAAAGCTGGAGCGCATCCTGCGGAATCTCCCCATCACCAATCCGAGAATGGAGCGTGTCGAGGGTGAGTTCGGGGTTATCTACTTCGGGTATGGAGAAGCAGCGGACGGAACCCCCCACGGCGTCTGGGGATCTCTCGACTACGGTCGGACGCTGGAATTCGAGAAGGGCACTTCCGTTGATCTCGTCAAGCAGGCCCTCGTGGACGATGCACTGGGTTTCATTGCATTGTGTCACGAGAAAGGTCTGCTGAATGGCATTTAGCGTCAACGAGTGGGTCGCGATCGCCGACCACATCAAGGACGAACTCGCCCGTCGCGAGGACGCGAAGATCCGCAAGGACGCAGAGGAGAAGTGGAAAGAGGTTGATCGGCAGATCGCCCTCGATCCCAAGCCTCGGATCGTTTCTTCCGGCGACGAGTCCGACTGGTTCCCCAACACCGAGCTTCCCTGGCAGTTCAATGCCTTGGAAGTCATAGGGGCAGATGCAAGATCCCTCAAGTTCCCCCGCACGATGGACTGGTATCGCGCCCACGCGAACATCTCAGAAGCCTATCGCAAACGTTGGGAGCAACGCCGCTCGGCGAAGCTCGAGGAAGGTCCGGTAACGGAATTCCAGCCCAATGCCGAGTTGCTGGAGGGCGGCGGGTTGATGCAGCTGGACCAGGAAACCGCCGACGTTCTGGCCAAGGCAACACTCGACCACTACCACGGCCTCTATGACTTCCGAAGCCAGATCAATCTTCTGGATATGTCCGCCATCAAATACGGGACTTTCGTGGCGCGCGTGCGTCCCGTAAAGCTGGCCAGGTTCTCCAATCAGTTCCGGGGCGTTGGTGGCGAGATGATCGGCCCCGCCACCATCCCCTGCGATATCAAGAGCACCTATCTGGACGATTCCCCGCCGGCCCTCCTCCATGAGGGTATCTCGGCATCGCCCTCGATCCTCCGAAGGTCGCACATGCGTTTGGAGGACATGATTGCTGCAGCGCAAAAGGGCGGCAAGGAGCGTGGCTGGATCTTGTCGCAGGTGCGTGAGATCGAGCAAGTCGGCGACGAGAAGGGCCGGCGCAACATCGTGGACATCATCGAGGCGGAAGGCGACTTCTTCGTGCCCGTCTCGGGAGGCCAGGACACGCTCCGTCTGGAGAACGTCATCATCACGGTGGCGGAGCGTTCGGGGGTAGCCCGGCCCATCCGATTCCAGGAATCACCGACACCCTTCCTCTCCTACGTCGTGGGACATTACATGCGAGAGGACATCTCGAATCCCTACGGTGTTTCTCCCCTGATGAAGGGCGTGCCTATCCAGGAAGCGGGGACTCTCGTCTTCAACAACATGATGGCCGTGGCTGCCTTGAAGGGGCTGCCGCCCATCGCCTACGACCGGAATGATCCGAACCTCGCGGGCGGCCCCGTCTGGCATCCGGGGGCCACTTTTGGCACGGACGCGCCCAATTCCATCGAGGTGCTGGAGACGGGTGATCTGGGAGATCTCCTGAACAGCTATCTCGCCATCCTCAAGCACTACGAAGATCTGACGGGTGTCAACGATCCCAGGCGCGGTTCGCCGGTCAGATCGCACACCACTCGAGGAGCGGTGGAACTCGAAGCGTCGCGAGGCATCGCGCGCACAGACGACTTCGTATCCGACGAGGAGAAGGGGCCGATCACCTCCATCCTTTACATGGAATACGAGATCGCCAAGCAGGTGCTGAAGAAATCCCAGCGAATCTTCGTGAACGAGGGCGGGATCGAGGGCTGGGTGAACATCGCCTCCCCGGATCTGGCCGATGACGTGAACTTCTTCGTTGAAGGATCGGCAGGCCCCAGGACCGAAAGAGAGCGCGCGGAGACCTTCGTGGGGGCCTCCAACTTCGCCATTCAGACGGCGGGCGCCGCCGCTCAGCTTGGCCAGCAATTGAACATCCGTTTCGAGGAAATCATCAAGGAAGCTTACAAGCGTGCCGGAGAAAACAACCCAGCAAGATTTATCGGTCAATCTGGTCAACTTCCTGGCGGAAATGCGCGCCGACCCGAGGTTCCAGGAACTGGTCGACAAGTTGCCGCAGTTCCGCCTCAAGCCCTACAGTCCGCGGGGCGGGGCCGACCAAGATAGGCAATTCTACTATCAAAGTGGCCAAGTGGACGCGGCCGGCAAGATTGTGTCATTTCTTGTAGGCCATGACCGAACAGCAGAAAAAGACCGCCGATAGCCGCGCGCCAGCCGGCAGCGAGGCGGAGTCTGAGACCTCGGATCTCGATGCTCTTCTGCAAGAGTACGAGAAAGACGGTAACAAGCCGCGACCGGATCGCACCCTTCGCGCTGTAAAGCCCATCATCGATTTCGCTCGGAGCGAGATGGCGAAGTCCCAGACCAATGCTCTCAAGCAGGATCTGGACAACGCCTGCTCGTTTTTGAAGGAAGCCGAGACGCTTTCGGAGATCGACAACAAGCTGTTGATCGGTTTCATGGAAGCCTACGCGCAGGACAACGCCAAGTTCCGCAAGGCTTTCGAGAAACGCTCCGAAGACCCCGATGTTTGGCAAGCTCAGTTGGAGAAGGGACGCGAATGGCTTGAGGGAACCATCAAGGAGACCTTCAAGACCAAGACCAGCGATGTGGAAGCGGCCAAGGCAGCCGTCAAGGGACAATCGGAAAAGGCCGAGGCCAAGGGTCCAGACACCAACGAAATGCTCAACATGTCGGGCGTGAAGTGGCAACAGTTTCTGGATTCCGAGATCGCCAAGGCCGGATAGGAGACTAAATGGCACTCACGACCACTGGCGTCATTGCTGGTCCGGTCAACGTCGTTTTTCAGGTCAACCTCCTCCGTAACGCCAAGGCGCTCTGCCCGTACTTCAAGGGTTCGACGCCCGCCGAGATCTCCTTCAGACAGGGCACCTTCTCGGCACGGTGGCGCAGGATCGAAAACCTGAACCCGACCACGACCCCGCTCGCCGAGCTGACCGGCTCACTGGCGTTCCCGACACGCTCGGCAGTCCAGCCGACCGTGACGGACCTGGATGCGACCGTATCCAAGTACGGGAATTTCTTCTTCCTCAATGAGGAAGTGGATCTCGTAAACTTCAACGGTCAGGCGGCGAAGCTCAGCGAGGTTCTGGGCATCAACGCCGGGCGTTCTTTGAACCGCCTGCAGAGAAACGTCATCGAGGACAACGCGACGGCGATCTTTGCGGGCACCGGAACCACGGCAACCTCCATCTCGACAGCAACGGGAGGCATCACGCTTTCCGACATCGCGGTCGGGGTGAACGCTCTCAACCGCAACGACGCGATGCGCTTCATGCCCATGTCCAGGGGCGAGGCGGCGGACGGGACCGCTCCCATCCGCGAAGCCTACTGGGGCTTCTGTCATGTCGACGTGGAAGAGGACATCCGGCTCTTGACCGGCTTCCAGGGGATCGAGACTTACGCGGGCCAGACCGAAACCGCCCAAGGCGAGTTCGGCACGGTCGGCGGGGTCAGGTTCATCTCCACCTCGGAGGCCACCATCGACGCGGATTCCGGCGCCACGATCACCGGCACTGCAACCAGCAACTCTCGCTCCACTTCGGGGACTTCGGCGGATGTCTACAACACCGTCGTTCTGGGAATGGATGCGGTCGGCTCTCTAGGGTTCGGCCAAGGCCATGTCCAGGAGTCCTACAATGCGGGCGACAGGTTGCCGGCGGTGATGATGGTCGGCCACGAACGTGGTTCGGCCGGCGCGGCGGACCCGCTCAACGAAGTTTCGAGTGTCGGCTGGAAAAGCTGGCACGCAGGCAGGATTTTGAACGCCACCTGGGTACGG
>JBFISJ010000188.1:0-5467 GCA_041608595.1 Nitrospiraceae bacterium | reverse complement strand
GGCCGGAATGCGCGCGACACGACGGTGAAATTCTTCAGACAGAAGTGCCATTTTTTGCTCTTCGGCGCAGAGACAAAAGCGCCCATTTCCGGCTAGTGTAATCGTGAAATGTCTCCTTTGACAAGCGAACGCATGATCCGGTGGCGTGCAGGGGTGATCTGCTATAATTCGTGGTGCGTCGCCCCGCGCGACGCCTCACGCATGCAGGCGCTGCTCATGGGGAAGGGCGCGTGAGGTAATGGCGAGGGCGACGGGACAGTCCGGCAGCGCAGCGGATCACAACTCACCCTGCTTAGCCATACACATCATGACACCCGGTGTGATTCAGATTCCCGGAGACGTCTCCGTCGGCGAAGCCGCCCGGCTCATGCACAAGGAGCACGTCCCCTGTCTGCTCATCAAGGATAGCGACACCACCGTGGGCATCGTGACCCATGCGGATATCGTGCGCAAGGTCATTGCGCAGGGGCTGAACCCCTATGATGTACAATCGCGACGGGTCATGTCGATACCGGTGCTCTTCATCGAGTTCGATGAGCCGGTGGAGCGCGTGAGCACCACCCTGATGTCGGCCGGGGTCCCGTTGTTGATCGTCACCCGGAATCATCAGCCCATCGGGTTCGTGACGGCGCGGGACCTCATCAACCCTCCCAAGCGGCGCGAGCTGCCCATTCAGGCCTCCGTGAGAGTGTATGATGACAGTCCGGAGGGCGCGACGTATCCGGCTGTCATTTCGCACCTCGGCCACGTTGGAGGCTTCATCGAGACGGAAGCCCCCCTGCCGCAGGGCGCGCGGGTCACGGTTGAGTTCTCCCTTCCCGGCTCGAGGCGCCCCATCGCCGCCGAGGCGTCGGTGGTTGCGACCGCCCCCGGAGACGACGAGCCCTCAGTGCGGGCGGGCGATTCACCGCCCGCCGTCGCCATCAAGTTCACGGACGTGCGTGCCGCCGACCAGGCCGAGATCAGCTCGTGGATCATCCGGACACGCCGCAGCTTCGACATCCCCTGACGCCGCTCGTCCGCTTTTGATTGGCAACCCGCCGACGGTTTGGTAGAGTGAAGCGCCACGCCATTCAACCCATTTCGGTCTAGAGGACTCCACCGGACCCCGCCGGAGCTTGAGCCAAGGCTGGTGACCTTCCCTTTAAAAACAAGAACGGGGATCATATGAGAGAGAACGAGGTTCGTGACATCGACTCCCCGAGTCGTGCGGGACTGACCCCCGACGAAGTGATGACGCACGTGCGCGAGCTGCTCGAGGCGCCTGAGGATGACCTGCCCCGTGTGCTGCTCAAGGAGATGCTGTTGAGCGTGCTCAAGCTCCAGGACGCGCACGCCGACACGCTGGATCTCAAGATCCTCAACCGGGCGCTCAAGGAATTACGCCATTCCTTCCGGGTCTTTCAGGAGTACCGTCACCGTCCCAAGGTGAGCGTGTTCGGGTCCGCCCGCACCCAACCGTCCGATCCCGCCTATCAACTGGCGCATCGATTCTCGCACCGCATGGTCGAATCGGGGTACATGGTCATCACCGGTGGGGCCGATGGCATCATGCGGGCCTGCCAAGAAGGCGCCGGGCGGGAGCAGAGCTTCGGCATCAACATCATGCTTCCATTCGAGCAAGGTGCCAACGACGTGATCGCGGACGATCGCAAACTGATCAACTTCAAGTACTTCTTCACCCGAAAGCTGATGTTCGTCAAAGAGTCGAGCGCCATCGCACTGTTTCCCGGAGGCTTCGGAACGCACGACGAAGGGTTCGAGGTCCTGACGCTCGCCCAAACGGGGAAAAGCAACCCGCTGCCGATCGTCTGCCTCCAGCCTCAGGGTTTCGACTATTGGGACCAGTGGCACGCGTTCATTCAACGCCAACTGCTCGACCGGCAGATGATTAACGCCGAGGATTTGAGCCTGTACAAGATCTGTCGCTCTGAAGACGAAGCCGTGCAGGAAATCCTGACTTTTTACCGGACCTACCACTCCGCTCGTTTCGTCGGCCGTTTGATGACCATCCGTATGAACCGCTCCCTGACGGACGCCCAGGTGACCACTTTGAACCAACAATTCGCGGACATGCTCGGCGAAGGAGCCTTTGAGCAACGCGGCGCGCTGCCGGAAGAATTCGACGAACCGACCCTCAAGGACCTTCCGCGGCTGACATTCGTGTTCAACAGGCGCAGCGCCGGCCGTCTCCGCCAGTTGATCGACTACCTCAACGGCCTGTGAGCGCGTCATCGTCCCTCGGTCGCTTGCTTCAGACGATTCATGCGCCCCAACACATCTTTTGCCGGGACTTCCACTCGTGGTAGGGTGACCCATTGGGTTTGACATGAGCACACACCACTGTCGAAACGTCATCACGTTCGATCCGGACGTCGTGCTGTACCACGCCGAGTGCGCCGATGGGTTTGGTGCGGCCTGGGCGCTCTGGAAACGGTACCCGTCCGCGCAGTACACAGCCGTCAAGCACGGGACGCCGCCCCCGCAGGGCCTCGCCGGTCGCAGTGTGTTGATCGTCGATTTCAGCTATCCGCGCCCGACGCTCGAGGCGCTTGCGGCGAGCGCCAAGCACCTTGCCGTCCTGGACCATCACATCACCGCCCAGCAGGCCCTGGCGGGGTTTCCCAACGCCTGCTTCGACCAAAACCGGTCCGGCGCCGTGCTCGCCTGGGACTGGGCCCACGACGGGCCGGCCCCATGGCTGCTTCAGTACATTCAGGACAAGGACTTGTGGCGCTGGGACCTGCCGTTGAGCCGGGAGATCAATGCCGCCCTGGCCTCCTACCCGCTGGACTTCGAGGTGTGGGAGGGGCTCACGCAGGAGATCCTGGAATCGGAGGGGCGGGCGATATTACGTCACGAGCAGGAGCTCGTCGGGAAGATTGTGGCGGAGGCCGTGCTCGTTTCGTTTCACGGCGAGACCGTTCCCGCCGTCCAGAGCGCCGTGCTCACCAGCCAGGTCGGCGAGCGACTCTCCGACGGTCACCCCTTCTGTATCATCTGGCACGACCGCGACGGCAGGCGCTACTTTAGCCTGCGCTCGCGGGAGGGTTGCGCCGATGTGGGCGCCCTCGCCGCTGCGCATGGGGGCGGTGGCCATACCCACGCAGCGGGTTTCTCGGTGAAGCTGGGCCCAGAGGCGCCGTCACCGATCGCTCTGCTCGCGGCGCAGGGAAAAGGCAAAAAGGCAACGAAGACACGTTCGCGGCTGCGCAAAAGCAAATAGGACGGCCACACGACTCCGTCGATGCATTCTAGATTGTTCCGCTCTTTCACTTTTTCATTTTTACTTTTTCCTTCCCGATGATTCCTCTCCACGACGACAATCCAACCCGGCTGACGCCGTTCCTCACCATCGTGTTCATCGGCGCCTGCGTGCTCGTGTTCCTCTACCAGGTCTCGCTTCCGCCGCGCTCCGGCACGGCCTTCGTCCTCAGCTTCGGCGCGATTCCTGCGGTCTTGTTCGGAGCCGCCGCCCTGCCACCGGACCTCGCCACGATCCCACCGACCATGAGCCTCATCACCAGCATGTTCCTGCACGGCGGCTGGATGCACCTCATCGGCAACATGCTCTACCTCTGGATCTTCGGCAACAACATCGAGGACGTGATGGGTCATGGCAGGTTCGTCGTCTTCTATGTTCTCTGCGGCATCATTGCGGCTCTGGCCCATGCCATGACCGATCCCTCGTCGGAAATCCCGATGGTCGGCGCGAGCGGGGCCATTTCGGGCATTCTCGGAGCCTATTTATTGCTATTTCCGCGCGCCGAAGTGCTCGTCCTGTTCCCCATTTTCTTCTTCATTCGAGTCATGTATGTCCCCGCGGGGCTGGTCCTCGGACTTTGGTTTCTGTTTCAGCTCATCAGCGGGAGCGCCAGCATTGGTCGTGGCGGTGGCGGGGTCGCGTTCTTCGCCCACATCGGTGGCTTCGTCGCCGGGATGGCCTTGATCGGCTTCTTCAAATACCCCCACGTCCGATTCTTTGCGCCGCCACGGCATCGGCCGTTCGCCTCTCATCGGTGGTAACAGGTGTTCCAAGTTCCAAGTTCCACGTTTCAGGTTCCGCGTCAGAGATCTTTTCCGGGACGGGTGCTTAGCGCTTGGGATCGATGAAAACTTTTCCGATGCAGTATTGTTGAGTTGACATGCCGGTGACCCAGGCATAGCATCGACTGGATGAGTACGTATTCTTCCGCGCGTTCGATGAGACAGCCCGTTCTTTCGTTCGTTCCTCTTTCTTTCTTCCGTCTCCCCATCATCTGACCTGATGCCGCCTGTGCCTGGCAACATGTGACGGGTTCGCCCTCTGGTGGTCGATCGTGTTGCCGCAATCTTATTCTCGATCTCCTTTGACCTCTTAACTCCCTTGCCCTTTCCTGCGCATGCTTTGGCACAGATTGTTCACGCGCCGCGCAGGGCCCGCCCGAGGAGCCGGGAAGGTTTTGATTTTTATGGCCCATCCAACCCTCGAAAAAGATCGGCCTTGGCACTGGATCTGCACAATCTCTAAACGGGTGTTGTCCCTGCGCGGACCACACGCTCGGACGAAGGAAGACAGGATGGACCGTGAGATGAGTCAGCGCTTCGGTATCGGCCTCCTGGTTGCCTGGGTCGCCGCATGTCTCCAGGGCTGCCTCGCCGCCGCGTGGATCGCCGCTGTCGGCGTCGGCACGAGCATGAGCGGCTCCGTCGAGTTCGACCCGTTCAAGAATACCTGGGTCCCGCCGGCCGACGCATGGGTGGCCCTCGAGCCCATGGATAGCGTCGCGGTGCCCCCATTCGCGGGGGACGAGGCCATGGCTACACGCTTCGCCGCCGCGTTTCGAGACCTGAGCACTTTCCGAGTCGTCGACGGTGAGCAGCTTGCGGACCGTTCCGCCGCCAGCCATCCCCAAGCGGGCTCCCCCCGAACATCCGCCCACGACCAAGCCCGGCTTGCGCGCGCGATCGCCTCTCGGGCCCATGTGGATTGTGTTTTGTTCGGAAGGGTCGTGACGGGCTGGGTACAGACGGATAAGTGGGGCAACAAGGAGGTGACATCCCACCGGCTGAAGCTCACGCTGGTGGATGCCAGGGGTCGGACGCTGTGGAAAGACGAGCTCCCCTACCGTGTCATCATGGGCGCACAACCCTTTCCGGAGGAATGGTTCCAGGAATCGCTGACGACCCATCTCGCCGCGCATGCCAGGGCGATCGGACTGGCCCGGATCGGCCTCCCGGACAGGAAGACGCAGGCGCGACTCCACTCACGACTTGACCGATCCGGAGGCTTCTAGCCCGCCCGCCTCCCCTCCGCATCCGATGACCCCACCGGGTGGAGCCTGGAGCGTAGGGCACAGGCCGCTTCCCACACCGTTTCAGGCTTCTCCCCCACAAAGGTCACGTGCCCCATCTTTCTCCGGGGACGGACGGATCGTTTTCCGTAGAGATGCAGCCTGGCTCCCGGCACGGCGAGCAGAGCGCCGAG
>JBFISJ010000187.1:0-5605 GCA_041608595.1 Nitrospiraceae bacterium | reverse complement strand
CGCTGCTGTGGACGACGAGTCCGGACGGAAGGTTGATCGTGTACAGGTTCTCCGATCCGCGGAACTGGCGGGACACGATGTGCGCGCCGCGGTCCTTCGTCGGCACGATATGGATGTCATCGGGCCGGATCATCACCACCACCCTCGTCTCATTCGCGAACCCCGCCCGATTCGGGAACTCGCCGATCTCGGTGACGACGCTGCCGTTTCGAACGACGCCGGGCACGAAGTCCGCCTGACCGACGAAGTCCGCGACAAAGGGCGATGACGGGACGTGGTAGATGATCTCCGGCGTGTCGAACTGCTCCAGCCGCCCGTTGTTGAGGACGGCCACGCGGTCCGCCATGGCGAAGGCCTCCTCGTGGTCGTGGGTGACGAGGATGGCGGTCGTCTTGGTCCGTTTCAGCAGGTCGTGAAGATCCTGCCGCATCCGGCTGGCCATGTCCGGATCGAGATTGCTGAACGGCTCGTCCATGAGGAGGATGACGGGGTTTTGAGCCAGGGCCCGCGCCAGGGCGACCCGTTGCTGCTGGCCGCCGGATAACTCGTGGGGATAACGACGCTCCAGGCCGACCAACCCCGTGAGCGTCAGCATCTCGTGCACCTGAGCCTTGCGGAGATCGCGTGAAAGCTTGTGGAGTCCGAACGCGATGTTGTCGGCCACGTTCAGGTGCGGAAACAGCGCATATTCCTGGAAGACCATGCCGACCCGCCGCTGCTCGGCGGGCACCTGGTGACCTCGGGCGGAGACAAGCCGGCCGTTGAGGTACACCTCGCCCTGCGAGACGGGCTCGAATCCGGCGATGACGCGGAGCGTCGTCGTCTTCCCGCAACCGGACGGACCCAGTAAACACAGAATCTCACCCTGGTGCGCCGAGAGGCACATATCGGTGATCGCCGGCCGTCCTTCCTCGTACGAGCAGGTGATGCCCCGAAGCTCCACGACCGGCGTGCCCAAGTCGTGGTCCTTGAGGGCCTGCTCCGGTGTCCGCATGCTGAGGTCGTCCTTCATGAACATGTCAAGCCGCCCGCCAATCGCGCGAGATGAGGAGGAGCAGCGCCGGCAGCGTCACGACGATGATGAGCAACGCCGAGGGCGCCGCCAACTGGTAAAACTCCTCGCTGGCCTCCAGCCAGACCCGTACCGCCAGGGTATCGAATCCGACCGGGCGGAGGAGCAGCGTGGCCGGCAGCTCCTTCATCGCCTGCAAGAACATCAAGACCCAGGCCACGATGAAGCCGCCGCGCACCAGCGGCAGGGTCACCTTGCGCAAGGTCGTGCCGAGGGAGTAACCGAGGCTGCGCGAGACCTCTTCCAAATTCGGGGTGACTTGCTGCAGTGCCGGCTCCATCGACTGCAGGCCGGCCGGCAGGTAATGGATGATATAGGCAACGATCAGGACGAGGACACCGCCGTACAGGAACGGGAAGAACTGCGCGAAGAGCAGCAGGAGGGCCAGCGCGGCCACCGGTCCCGGCAGGACGTAGCCCACGTAGGCAATCTGGACCCACAGTTGGTTCAGCCTGGAGCGCGAGCGGCTCGCCAGGTACGCGAGCGGTGTGCCGAGCACCACGGCGCAGGTAGCGGCCGAGGCGGAGAGAAATGCGCTGTTCCACATGAATCCCAGAAATCGGTCGTCGAGGGCGCCCTCGCCGACGGCCGCCACGCTCCACTGCACGAGCAACAGGGCGGGGAGGCCGAAGGACGCGCCGAAGATGACCAGGAGCACTGCCGCCACGCCGAGGCTGAGCAGTGGTCCGCAGACCTTGCGCTGGGGGAGGCGGAAACGCCCGCTCGTTTGGTAGAACCGGCTTCGGTGGCGAAACCACCGCTCGGCCATGAGGAACAGAAGCGCGAAGGTCACGAGCAGCAGGCTGAGCACGCTGGCGGCCGACGGGTCGTATCGTCCCGTGATCTGTTGATAGACGGCGTAGGTCAATGTCTGATAGCGCAGCAGCGAGACCGCGCCAAAGTCGGAGATCACATAGAGAATGACGAGGGACAAACCGGCCACGATCGCCGGCCGCATCATGGGAAGGGTGATCCGGAACAGGGTGCGGAATCGACCGACGCCGCAGGCCCGGGCGACCTCCTCGTAGGACACATTGAAATTCAGGAGCGCGGCTCTGCTCAACAGATACACGAATGGAAAATTGTTGAGCGTCATCACGAGGGTCGCACCCGTGAAGCTGTAGGGCGAGAACACCTGCGCATCCGGCCCGGCCCAGGCTTGCCAGAGCTGCTCGACGGGGCCCCCCATGCCCAGCAAGTACGTGTAAATATAGGCCAGGACATAAGAGGGAATCGCCAACGGCAGCACGAGCGCCCACTCCCAGGCCCGGCGTCCTCGGAATTCCAGCCTCGTTACGACCCAGGCGAGGGAGACGCCGAGGGTGAAGGTTCCCAGCGCGCTGCTCAGCGCCAACGCCGCGGTGTTCGAGAGCAGCTCGGGAATGCGGGTGCCGAGGAGCCGTGACCAGACGCCCGGCTCGGCGGAGACCGCCAGGCCCACCACGTAGAGCAGCGGTAAGAGGATGAACCCGGCGACCAGAAAGGCCAGAGCGGGAATCGGCGTCAGCGAGAAGTGGCGAAACACGGCTGTCATGCGTCGGCTTGCCCTCGTGCCACTATGGCTATCTGAGTCCCACCTCTTCGATCAGCGTCATGGTCGGCTCCCGCAGCTCGGCGAGCCGCGCGAGCGGAACCTCGGCTACGCGGAAGCCCTTGCGAGGATAGACGGACGCATCGGCCGCGACTTCCGGATGAAGGGGATATTCCTTGTTGAGTTCCGCAAACATGGTCTGGCCCGCCTGTGAGACAAGGAAGGTGATGAGAAGCTTGGCGGCATCGAGGTGTTGCGAATATTTGACGACGCCGATGCCGGCCACATTCATGATGGCACCCATCCCGTTTTGGCCTTGGTCGGGCACCAGCGCGGCGATGGGGGCCTTCGGTTCTTTGGCCAAGTGTCGGAAGATGTAGTAGTGATTGACGATCCCCACGGCGGCTCGCCCCTGGGCGACAGCACGCACGATTTGCGAGCTTTTTCCGTAGACCTCATTGCCGGCGTTCCGGCGAATGCCCTCAAGAAACAAGCGCGCCTGCTTGTCGCCGAGCGCCGCCTTGATGACGGAGACACCCGCCTGCAAGTATTCGCTCCCGGCGTTCGGGATCGCGATCTTTCCCTTCCAGCGCTCGCTCGCCAGGTCCATCATGGAGGTGATGTCCCCCGGCTTCACCTTCTTCGTGTTGTAGACGATGATCCAGACACGGCCGGAGAGCCCGATCCAGCTGTTGTCGGTGGCACGAAACTGCCACGGAATCGTCCGTTCAATGATCTCCATGTTGAGCGGGCGGAGGAGCCCCAGCTCGCGAGCGCGCTCGAGACTTCCGGCGTCGTTGGTGACGAAGACATCGGCGGGTGTGCGACGATCTTCGGCCTTGAGTCGGTTGACGAGCTCGGTCGTCTTGGAGGAGAGCAGTCGGATCCGAATGTTGGTCCTGGCCTGAAACTCGTCGAGGACCGGCTTGATCAACCGCTCGGCACGCCCCGAATACACGACAATCTCCTCGGCCCCCTGACTCGATCCGGGGGCCAGTGCTCCGCCGGCCAACAGCAGGGTGATCAGGAGGAGGTGGAAGCCGATGTGGCTGCGCAGGCCGAGCCCCAACGTCATGGGAAAAGAGGACAACAGGACGCCCCAGGGTAAGGATGAAAATGAAATTGATTCACCATTTCAATTAGAATAACAAAAAAAACACCGGGGGTCAACGCCGGCAGGCTGCGCAGAGGCCGTACAGCTCGAGCTTGTGGGTCTGGATCGTGAAGCCATTCCTGCGGGCGACCTCCTCCTGGAGCCGCTCGATGTCGCAGTTTTCGAACTCGACGATCTTGCCGCAGCCGGTGCAGATGAGGTGGTCGTGGTGGCCTTTGTGGGAGATGTTGTCGTACTGGGTCTGTGAGCCGAAGTGGCGGGCCTGCGCGAGCCCGGCCTCGCAGAAGAGGTTCAGGGTGCGGTAGATGGTGGCTAGGCCGATGTGCGGATCCTTCCTTGAGAGCTGGCGATACATCTGCTCGGCGGTCACGTGCTCGGTTCGGAGGAAGGCGTTCAGAATGTGCTCGCGCTGCCGGGTCAGCTTGAGGTGATGTTTGGCCAGGTGGTCCTTGAGCGCCGTGATCTCTTTGTGATTTTTGTACATGGCCCCGCCTGGATGGATCTCAATTAAAGAGCAAACAAAAAGGATAGGTCAAGTAGAACTTTGCCCGCGGCCTTGGCGAGCGGGAGGCGTCAAGTCCGGGGAGGCGCGCATTGACCTCGTGCGAGTCGGACGTCTATAGTTCCGCGGGCAAGAGAAACGGATGAGCGTGGACCATGCGAAAACCGAATCAAATCACGGTCGACCGGGCGTTGCTCCTGTATTTGCTGCAACTCGGTGAGGAGCAGGGCATTGGGAGCGATGTCAAGCTACAGCAGCTGGCGTTTCTGGCGGCCCTCACCATGTTCGGGAAGCGGCTCAAAGGCTTCCACTTCGAATTTTTCCGATTCGCCTACGGGGCCTTCAGCAAAGACCTCGACAACGACCTGACCTCATTGCGGCGGCGGGGGCGCGTGGAGAATTTCTCGCTCACCGAGGAGGCGCTTGAGGCGGTCGAGATGCTCAAGCGGGGCATCGAGGGCGTCGAGGTGAACGAACACATTGCGGACATTCTGCAGGAGATCGTAAAGAATTACGGCGCCCATGAGAGCAGCACGATCACCAACGCCGTCGAGGAGGTCGAGCTGATTTTGCCGGAGGAGCCGGAGGAGAAGCTGCCGATCCGCGACATCTCCTTTCACTCGACCTTGCTCGTGCCCTCGCGCATCGAGGTCGACGGCGAATTCAACCTCCCGGCCTCGACGATCAACAAGCTGAATACCGCAATGGGATACTGAAAGGGAAACAGGGGTCAGCGGTCAGGGGTCAGAGGGGGAGACAGTATAAATTCTCTTCTCCCCACTGACCACTCACCACGGACCCCTTACCCTAGAGCTTGTATAACTCGCCGTACTTGCTCTCGAGATACGTCAGGAAAGGCTCAGGGCTGAGCTCGCGCCCCGTGATGCGACGCGCAAGCTGGTCCGTCGTGAAGGTGCGGCCCCAGCGATGAATCTTCTGATTCAGCCACTGGGTCAGCACGATGAGCCGGCCGGTCTCGATCTCACGCTCGAGATTCGCAATATCCCGATGCGCCTGATCGTAAAACTGCGAGGCGTAGAGATTGCCGAGCGTGTAGGTCGGAAAATAGCCAAAGGCACCGACCGACCAGTGCAGGTCTTGTAGGACGCCGTCCGCGTCCCGCTCCGGAACGACCCCCAGGTAGCTCTTCATCTTGTCCTTCCAGATCCCCGGCAGGTCTTCCACGGCGCTGCGGCCTTCGATCACGTCGAGCTCGATCTCGAACCGTAGCATGATGTGAAGGTTGTAGGTCAATTCATCGGCCTCGACGCGGATCAACGACGGCTTGACGCGGTTGATCGCGGCATGAAAGTCCGCCTGGTTCACCCCCGCCAGCGCCTCGGGGAAGGTCTGCTGAAGCATGGGGTAAAAGCAGCGCCAGAAGGG
>JBFISJ010000186.1:0-5669 GCA_041608595.1 Nitrospiraceae bacterium | reverse complement strand
CCCTTGGTGGGCTCTCCATGCGGCACTGTGTCACACTGGCCAGGGCCTTGGGGCGCCGCATCGGGTCTGGGCTGAGGATTCCGGTGTTTCTGTACGAAGAAGCGGCGAGTCGGCCGGAGCGCAGGCGCCTCGAATCCTTGCGGCATGGAGGTTTGGACGGACTGTCCCGACGAATGGCCAAGGATTCCATCTGGCGCCCCGATTTCGGCCCGAATCGTCTCCATCCCTCGGCCGGCGCCACGGTTGTCGGAGCCAGGCCTCCACTTATTGCGTTCAATGTCAACTTGGCGTCACGGGACCTCGGGGCGGCCTGTGAGATTGCCGAGCGGATTCGTGCCTCGGGAGGAGGATTGCCCGGGGTCAAGGCGCTCGGCGTGGAGCTGGCCAGCCGGGGGCTCGTCCAAGTATCGACGAACGTGACCGACTTCCATGGGTCTCCCTTACATCGGGTGTTTCTGGCCGTGAAGGAGGAGGCGGCTAAGAAGGGCATCCTGATCGAGAGCAGCGAGCTCGTCGGTTTGATTCCCGTGGAGGCGATGGCCCAGGTTGCGGAGCATCAACTCCAGCTCGAGCAGTTTTCCCTCGATCGCATTTTGGAGGTGCGACTGGAGCGTCTTCTCTCCGCGCGCTCCGGAACGCAGGGCGAGGCGGCTGAGGCGGGTTCCTCCGCCGGCCGTTCTCCGGCCGCATCGGTTGACTCGTTCCTCCTGGCCGTGGCCGGTGCCAAGCCGACGCCGGGGAGCGGAAGTGTCGCCGCGCTAGTCGCCGCGTCCGCGGCGGCGCTGGGAGTCAAGGCCTGCGCCGTCACGATACCGACTGCCGTCAACCGAAAAGGACCCGCGCGCGGACTCGGGGCGCGGTTGAAGCGGCTGCAAGCTTTGCGTGTACGACTGGAGCGATTGATCAGAGCCGATGCGCGAGCCTACGATGCGGTGGTCGCCTCCAGGAAACTTCCTGGTCAAGACCCGAAGCGGGACAGACAGCTGACCCGCGCCTTGCGGCTGGCGACGGAGGTCCCGCTGGACGTCGCGGCCGCCGCGCTGCGGACGGCGGAGGAATTGCGAGGGGTGGTGTCAGGGGCGAAAGGGTCGGTGGCCTCGGATGCCCGCGTGGGACGGGACCTGGCCGTCGCGGCTTGCCGAAGCGCCCTTAACATCACCGAGGAAAACATGAAAAGCATTAAAAAACAAGCAGTTGTGAATGTTTTGCGCAAGAAGGTCAGAGGGCTGCGGGAATTGCTTGTGGTGGTTAGGGGGCTGTGATACAGTTGCAAGTCCGCCTGCTGACATGTGGTTTTTCAGGCGGGCGCGCCAACCCCTCAGCTGTTCACACGGAATCATGTGAGATGGAGATCAAGGTTTTCAACAACAACGTCGAGAAGGCGATGAAGGTCGCCAAAAAGAAGCTGGCTGCCGAAGGCCTCTTCCGCGAGCTCAAGCGCCGGCGCTTTTACGAGAAGCCGAGCGTGAGGCGCAAAGCCAAGCAGCGGGAGGCGCAGCGACGCCGGCAAAAGTGGCTGGCCAAGCACCGCATGGGTTGAGCCAGTTCCCGAGTTTCCCCTCACGCGCCTCCGTCCGACTCCTCCGTTCCCGATCGGCCGTGCCCCGCCGCCAACGCGACCATGCGTGATGCGGATATCCATGCGGTGATCCGTATCCTCGAGGACCAGATCCCGCAATGGCAAAAGCCCATTCTCGGCGTCGTGGCGAAGGAATCCTCCGACCCCTTCCGGATCCTCATTGCCTGCCTCCTCAGCTTGCGCACCAAGGACCGAACCACCGCCGAAGCCAGTCGCCGGCTCTTCAGCCTGGCTGACAATCCGGCGGCCATGTTACGCCTGCCCCAAACCCGAATCGAGCGGGCCATCTACCCGGTCGGGTTCTACCGAACCAAGGCGAGGCACATCAAACACATCTGCCGCCGGCTGCTCACGACCTACGGTGGCCGGGTTCCCGACTCCATCGATGAGCTGCTGACGCTTCCCGGAGTCGGCCGGAAGACCGCGAACCTGGTCGTCACGGTCGGCTACGGCAAGGCCGGGATCTGCGTGGACATCCACGTGCACCGCATCAGCAATCGATGGGGCTACATCAAGACGAACACACCGGAGAGAAGTGAGGAAGCCCTCCGAAAAAAGCTGCCCCGCAAGTATTGGATCAGATACAACGACTTGCTGGTCCCGTTCGGTCAGAACCTCTGCCTCCCCGTCTCACCCTTTTGCAGTCAATGCCGGCTCGCGCGCTACTGTGAGCGGGTGGGAGTCAAACGATCGAGATAGGGCATGCAGCGAGCGGTTCGCGGCACATGGCAAGAGTGCATTGTCCACTTGCATCTGGCTCCGAACCGCGCGCCCTGCTGTTAGATGAAGAGGGTGGTTTCAGCTTCGGCTGTCAGTTGAAGGATTGCGGGGAGGCCCATGACGGCGTCGACGTTCTTGGCGACCGCGTCGGGGTCGACGCCCATGTACTCGAGGCCCGCACTGCAGGCGACCACCTGAAACTGACCCACCAGCTTGGCCTCCTGAAACATTTCCGAGATCGGCGGCACATTCTTCTCTTTCAGGAGCCGACCAACCTCCTCGGCGGAGCGCCCGTACTCAGGCGGAAAATCGAGCGCGTCGATGCGCCCCTCGGCCAGCTTCTTGATGGTCCAGAACAGGAGCACGACCGTGACGTCTTTTCCCATGGCCGCGGCCGTGAGGCCGAGCGTCGCGACCTGATGCAGTTTGTCGTAGGTCGCGTTGTGCGCGAAAATCACGAATTTGGGCTTGGAGGCCATGTCGGTGCTCTCGCGGAGGTCGTCCTCCGGATAGGAATTATAGCCCTCACCGGGATATGGTGACAACGGCCGGGCTCATCGGTCGCTGGCCGTCTGAAGCAGCTCGGAGAAGGTGCCCCGACTCACGAGCCCGCAGACGGCCTCGATATCCGGCGCGAGCACGCGATCCTGCTCGAGACGACCAGCCACGCGCCGGATAGCCCTCAAGGTCCGGCGATTGCCCAGCCCGGGTCGGAGCGGGCGATGAAAGTCCAGGCCCTGCGCCCCGCAGAGCAATTCGATCGCCAGCACGCGCTCGACGTTGTCGAGGACGCGCTGCAGCTTGAGCGCGGAGCCCATCCCCATGCTCACATGGTCCTCCTGGTTTCCGGAGGTCGGGATCGAGTCGACCGAGGCGGGGTGCGCGAGCGTCTTATTCTCGGACGTGAGGGCGGCCGCCGTCACCTGCGCAAGCATGAAGCCGGAGTTCAAGCCCGGGTGCGGACTGAGGAAGGGCGGCAGCTCTCCGTACTCGGGGTTGGTCAGGCGCTCAATGCGTCGCTCCGAGATGCTCGCGAGCTCCGTCATGGCGATGGCCAGATAATCGAGTCCCAAGCCGAGAGGCTGCCCGTGAAAATTCCCGCCCGACAGGACGTCGCCGCCTTTCGGGAACACGATGGGGTTGTCAGTCACGCTGTTGATCTCGATGGACAGGGTCTCCCGGACGTGCGCGAAGGCGTCCCGCACGGCGCCGTGCACCTGGGGCATGCAGCGGAGGCTGTAGGCGTCCTGGACCTTGGGGCAATGCAGATGCGAGACGCGAATGTCGCTGCCGGTCAGGAGCTTCCGCAGGTTGGCGGCGACCGTCGCTTGGCCGGCATAGGGACGCAGCCGGTGGATCCGGGGGTCGAACGCGACGGGCGTGCCCTTGAGCGCTTCCAGGGACAGCGCTCCCGCGGCGTCGGCGGTGTCGAGAAGGATCTCGACTCGCCGGAGGGCGAGCAGGCCCAGGGAGAGCATGGCCTGCGTCCCGTTGAGGAGGGAGAGACCCTCTTTGGCCTCCAGGCGCAGCGGGGTGAGCCCCGCCTTGCTCAAGGCCACGCGCCCCGGCTGCTTGGCGCCCTTCACCAGGGCGTCGCCCTCGCCGATCAGCACCAAGGCGAGGTGGGCCAGGGGGGCGAGGTCGCCGCTCGCGCCGACGGACCCGAGCGAGGGGATGACCGGAAGGATGTCGCGATTGAGCAGTGTGAGCAGATGGTCGACCAACGTCGGTCGCACGCCGCTGTGTCCGCGAGCCAGGACGTTGGCGCGGAGGAGCAGCATGCCCCGGGTCTCCGCGGGAGCCAGCGGGGGGCCCACGCCGGCCGCGTGGCTGCGGACGAGGTTGAGTTGGAGCTCTTGAATGTCGGACGGAGAGATCAGTTGGTCCGCCAGCTTGCCGAAACCGGTGTTCACGCCATAAACGGTTTGCTCGCGCGCGAGCGTGCGGCGGATGACCTGATGGGACGCCAGCATGCGCTTCTTGGCGGTAGGCGCCAGGGTGACCGAACGGTGTCGCAGCACCACCTCGTAGAAGTCGGTCAGCGTGAGATCTTCGCCGGTGAGCGAGAGCCCGCCGGAGCGGGGTTTGGATGGCATCGAGGCGATTATATCCCTCCATCGTCGCGATTGGAAAAAAGAAAGGTCGCGCCTCCACCTTTGCCGCAAACCATGCTACGATGGCGCCATGCTCGACCGCCTGCTGTCGTTCATCACCAACGTCGTGTCCACTGAGGTGCTGATCGCAATCGGTGTCATCTCCGGGGTATTTTTCGTGGGGACCCTGCTCGCCATTCCGATCATCTTAGTGCGGCTTCCCGCCAATTACTTCGACGAGCGCTATCCCCGATCGTGGATGCGCGACCATCATCCGGTTTTGCGCCTCATCGCCCATCTGGCCAAGAACCTGGTGGGGGCGGTCTTCCTTCTGGCGGGGATCGCCATGCTCGTGTTGCCCGGCCAGGGCCTGCTCACCATCCTGATCGGGGTGTCTCTCCTGGATTTCCCCGGCAAGCGACGGCTGGAGGCACGCCTTGTCGGCCAGCGGTCCGTCCTGAAAGCGATCAATGCGATGCGGCAGAGATTCGCACGCCCGCCGTTGACGATCGCCCCCCGAGAGGATCCGAGGAATCTTTCGGAAGTCCGCAGTCAGCCATCCGCGTCAGCGGATTGATCTTCCGGATGCCCAGCCACAAAACTCCGTCCCGCCTCGCGCTCTATCTGATCGATGGCAGCGCGTACATCTACCGGGCCTACTTTGCCCTGCCGCCCCTGTCCAACTCCAAGGGTCTCCAAACCAACGCGGTCTATGGGTTCGCCACGATGGTGATGAAGATTCTGCGCGAGCACCGGCCGCCCTTTCTCGCCGTCGCCTTTGACGAGCGCGGCCCGACGGTACGCCATGAAACCTACGCGGAGTACAAGGCGAACCGTCCTGAAATGCCGCAAGACATGCAAACCCAGATTCCCTACATCCATCGGATGGTGGACGCGTTTGGTCTGCGGCAGATCCGCGCCTCGGGATTCGAGGCCGACGACCTCATCGGGACGGTGGCCACCAAGGCGGCAGCGGCGGGCCTGGACGTCGTGATCGTGACCGGCGACAAGGACATGTACCAGCTTCTTTCCCCCTCCGTGCGCATCTTCGACCCGGTCAAGGAGAAGTGGATCGGCGAGGAGGAGTGTCGGGCGCGTTTCGGCGTGGATCCCGGGCGGGTGCCCGACGTGATGGGCCTGATGGGTGACGCCATCGACAACATTCCGGGCGTCAAGGGAATCGGGGAGAAAACGGCGACCAAGCTCATCAAGCAGTACGGATCGGTCGAAGAGGTGTTGAGCCACGCCGGCGAGTTGACACCCAAGCTGAAAGCGCT
>JBFISJ010000185.1:0-5670 GCA_041608595.1 Nitrospiraceae bacterium | reverse complement strand
TACCGGGGATCCGCCCACTGGCAAACGATCGTCTTCACGGTCCTGACGCTGTCCCAGATGGCCAACGTGCTCGCCGTTCGCTCGGAGCGAGAGTCGCTGCTTGCGCGCGGGCTCTGGACGAATCCCTCGCTACTCGGCGCCGTCCTCCTCACCTTCGCCCTGCAAATGGCCACCATTTACGTTCCGGCACTCAACGCCATCTTCAAAACGCAGCCCCTCGACGCCGGCGAGCTTGCCTTCTGCCTCGGCCTCTCCTCCATCGTCTTCGTCGCCGTGGAAACCGAAAAGTGGCTTATCCGGCGCGGGTGGCTCGCCTGGTCCTAGTGTCCTGAGCCCGAAAGCGCATGACGAATTTCCGCTGCGAGTTGCGCGCTCTCGGCACTGGGTGGCTTACATTTATTCACGCGCCCGACGCCTGCCCTGAGCGAGGCCCGGGACAGGCCGAGCCCAAGGGCCTTACGTTTTCTTTTTGAAGACCACCACCGTATTGGCCAACTTATCGTGCCAGCCCTGCTTTCGCGGATCGAAGGCAATCCAGAGGAACCCCAGCCCGAGGGGAAGAAGTGAGACGAAATAGCCCAGGTACCGGATGATCCATTGTTGGGGAGCGGGAGCCTGCAACGTCGTCGCGTCGACGATCTTGGCGGACACAAGCATCTTCCCTGGGGTCGCAAGCGCGTGCTCCCAGAACAAGACCGTGATAAGGGCGGGCAGGACCCACGTGACGAGGAAATCCATGAGCCTCGTGCCTCCGTATTCACCCTCTACGTAGACGCGCTGCCAGTTCGCGTAGTACTCCCAGCCGGACATGAGCGCAAACACCGCTCCCACCACCAACATGAGGAGCCAGCTGTCCACGAGGTAGGCGAGCACGCGATACCAAAAGCCGACATACTGCGGCGGCGACGCCGGAGACGGCTGCACACCTGCCTCCAAGGAGCCCTCATCAAACCGTTCGTCAGCCACCCGTCCCTCCGATCCCCGGCGACCCTCCGAGCAGAAACAGGAGCATGATGGCGCTGATCAGGAACAACAGAATGGGCAACAGCAGCGTGACCACCAGCGGTATCCACGGACGATCCACGAGCGCTCCACCGGGAGCCGGCTGCGCCCAAGTAGTCACCGGCTGATCGCAGGAGGGGCAGGCGGACTCGAAGGTCGCGAGGGGACGGCTGCAGCAGTGGCATGTCGCAGCGAGGTCGTGTGGTGAGGCGCCCGATGCCCCCTGACTCAGGCGACCACCCCGGACTCTCCGCCCCACCCACTCGGCCAGGCTTGGGACGAGCAAGATCACGGGAATAACCAGAACGAGAAGGAATACCCCGCCTTCCATCGGTGCGGAACTCCCAACAATACAAAGACTTTGACCGCGCAGACTAGGGAGACCGTCTCCGGATGTCAAGCGGCGCGGGTTGACAGCCCCCGGCCGAGCGGCATAGGCTGAAGGTGTTTTTTGATCTCATCTTGCGTCAGCACGGGTAGGGCATGGTCAGGCAGACGGTCGAGCGCGAGATCAAGCTGACGGTCCCGCCCGAGTTTCGTTTGCCCGCCCTTCCCGGAGAGCTGCTTCCGCCTCGCGCATTTACCTCCATCTATTACGACACGACAGATTTCCGCCTCGCTCATGCCGGGGTGACCCTGCGCCGCAGAACCGAGCGGCGCAGAGCCCGGTGGCAGCTGAAGCTCGAGCGCGGGGCTGCCCGCCTTGAGCTAGAATGTCGCGGGGGCCCCTCCGGTCCACCCGGCGATCTCCGAGATCTCCTGTTTGCCCACATTCACGACCTTTCCCTCCAGCCCGTGGCCACGCTCCGCACCCGGCGCACTGGAGTGCGCGTGGGCGGGATCGACGGGCCGATCGCCGACGTGACGGTGGACCGTGTCGCGGTGCTCCAGGGCCGTCACATCGTCCGACGCTTTGCGGAAGCGGAGATCGAGCAGACCGGCCACGATGAGAAGCCGCTGCACCGGCTGGCCCTCGTGCTTCGGGAAGCCGGTGCCGGCGATCATGACCAGCGGCCCAAGCTCTTCCGCGCCCTGGATCTCGATCCGCGGAGGCTCACGCCGCCGGGAGTCCATGCTTCGGCAGCCGAGCATCTGCGGGCAGCGCTCCAGCGTCAAGTGGACTCCCTGCTCGCCCACGACCCCGGCACCCGCCTGGGCACCGACCCGGAGGATTTGCATCAGATGCGTGTCGCGACCCGGCGCCTGCGGGCCTATCTGCGGGCCGCACGACCCCTTCTGGAGCGGGAATGGGCGGACGCGCTTCGGGAAGAGCTCGGGTGGCTGGGGCGCGCATTGGGTCCGGCGCGCGACTTCGATGTCATGCGGCAGCATGTGCAGAAGCAGGCGACCGCAGCCGGGGAGCCCGATCGCCGTGCGCTCGCGCGCATTCTCTCGGGTCTGGACCGGCAGGGCGCCGGCGCGCGTGCGACGATGCTGGACGTCCTTCGCAGCGACCGTTATCTCAAGCTCGTCGACCGACTCCGAGGGGCAGCCCTCGCGCCCTGGGTCAACGACTCGGCAGCGTCGCTCGCGCAATTCGCGGCCAAGGAGTTCAAGAAGCTCCGAAAGGCCATGGGCGATTTCGAACCGGGTATGAGCGATGATGCCCTCCACCGGCTCAGGATTCGCGGCAAGCGTGCGCGCTACGCGGCGGAGCTTGCCGAACCCGCAGCCGGCAAGCCGGCGGGCCGGTTCATCAAAGCGGCGAAGGCTTTCCAGGATTGCTTGGGAGACCATCAAGACGCAGTGGCGGCGGAAGGTCACCTCCGGCGGCTGATCTCGGGCACGCGGGGATCCGCCACCGCCCTCACGGCGGGGATGCTGATCGAGCGGTTCCACCGCCAGCGACGGAAGGCACGGCAGACCCTCGCCAAGGCGTGGAAGCGACTCGACAAGCGCGGACAGAAAGCCTGGGCGGCGCTCCTGGAAGCCGCGTCACCGTGTCAGGAGCGTCCTTCCCACGAGAACATGCTCGATGGCGTCGAGATCCAACCGGCCACCTCCGGTGGTGAACAGACCACACTGTAGTTCAGCCCGCCCGCGCACGCACCTCTTGCCATCAGGGATCTCGTCATTCGTTGACTTCTCGGCACGTCTCGGCTAAGTGATACGTCGATCGACCTCGACAGCATGCCCCACGCGACCCTCCGGGTTGATCGTCGACAGAAATGGATAAGCGCAAATCCCCCCGCTTTGCAGTCCGGTTCCGGAGCTCCTTTTCCTCGCGACACATGATCGGCGGGGAAGGCACCGTCATCGACCTTTCGGTTAACGGCTGCCGGATCACCGGACAGGGCGACGTGCCCCCCGGCAGCATGTTGGAGGTGCGTTTTCAACTGCCCGACCAGTCGCCCCCGGTGGACATCGGGCTGGCGACGGTCCGCTGGGCAAAGGGGCCGGAGTTCGGCGTCGAGTTTCTGCAGGTGCGAAAGGATGTGGAGGAGCGCCTCCGTCAGTTCATCGCGACGCTGGAAGGGGACCAGGGGGGTGAGGGGTCAGGCTCGGCTCAGTGATACGGGTGGAACCGGTGCAGAATCGCGTGGTGCAACTGGGAGGGATCTGATCGAATGGAGATGCCGCTGCGGGGCAAACACCCGGCGTGTCAACCCTGTTGCGTCGTATCCCGGCGACGGATCCTGCACGGCGTCGAGTGGAGGGCGCCCTGGCTGGGCCGCAGCGGCCGGTCAGGCCGGCTGCGGATGTTCCAGCGCCGCGTGGACGGCCTTCAACAGCGTCTCGGGCATCAGGGGCTTTCGAAGGAGCGTGTAACGATCCCGCGAGAGCCCCAGCGTCTTCAACTGATCGTCCGTCTGCCCCGACATGAAGAGCACGCGAATTCCCGGACGCTTGCCTTTCAGTTGCCTGAATAGATCGAGCCCGGTCGCGCCCTTGCCGTAGGTCGGTCCCCGTTTGAGCTGCAGGTTCGCGGCGTGGGGGAGCAGCACATCGGTCAGCAGCAGGTCCAGATTGACCGCCTGATGTAGGCCGATTCGCATCGCTTCCTCCACACTACTCGCCGTGTAGATGTTGAAACCCGCCTCCCTCAGCACCGAGGCGAACAGTTCCAGAATGGCCGAGTTGTCTTCCACGATCATAATCGTGGGCGACCCCGGCAGTGATGTATTAGACACTTCTTCCCTCCTATCCGGCCCGGACCAGGTCGGCCCGAGCCGCCTTCTGATGATGCACAGCGCGTCTGATCAAATCAACCAACTCGTGGTTTTGAGCGGTGCTCAAAGCCTTGCCGAGCAAATTCCGAGCCCGCTCGAGATGCCGCACGGCCTCGGGATGCAAGCCGGCCTGGCTCAGGACCTGCATGCCATCCGTGACCTCGGCGCGGGACTGGACCAGCAAACGCTTGACGTTGGCATCCGCGTGCCCGGCGAGGACACGCAGGGCTCGTTCGTCGAGCACGACCGACGCTCGGATGTTCTCGACCGCGTTGATCACGCGCAGCATGGCCGCCACAGCTTCCACCTGGGTCGGCTCGAGATCGATGCCGCCGAAGCCGATCGCGGCACCCGTCTGATTGAAGGCATCGCTGTTGTAGAAACCAACGGCCTCTTCGATCGTGGAAATGCTGTTGTTATGGAAGAACGGTGGCGTATCGGCAGCCTCGATAATGGACGGGGTGTTGAACGTTCCGTTTCCAAAACTGCCGTCATCATTAGCCTCGAGCTTCTCAAACGTCCCGGTAGTGGTGGTTCCAAAACCACCATCAAACGGGAACCGCCTCACCTGGCGGGCCGGCTGGTTCGGGAGAGCTTCCACCCCGGTATTGAAATTGAAGTTGCGCAAGGTGCTGGGATCCGCTGGATTACCGAAGAAGTTGACGTTTGCGCCAGCATTGGCGTGGCAGCGTTGGCATTGGCCGGCGGCGACCGGGCCTCCAGGCTCCGTCTGAAGGAAGATCCGGCGTCCCAGCTCGGGCACCGTACCCTTCAGTTTCATAGCGGCCAGGTCGAGTTCGTCCAAACGGCCGAGTGACAGCTGGAAGGCTTCCATCGCGTCCAGTTCCCTTTCAGTGGGTAACCGGAAGTCGGGGTTAAGCACCCCGGCCGATCTGGGCACCCGGTTCGTGGTCCGCGGGAAATGCTGTGTGACGGCGCCGACGGCAAATTGCCGAAGGCTCCCATCGCCAGGGGCCCCATCACCCGACCAGCCTGTCCTCTGAACCTTCACGTCATTCGGGACATCGACCTGACCTGGATTCAGGGATCGTGCAAGGCCGAGTGTATGGGGAACGCCGCGCATCGTGAATCTGTTTGCGAGGTCCCCAAACCCGTCCAGGTTCTCGACGATCAATCCGAACTTCCGCATGAGCAGAGGATCCTCGAACCGTTTACCACCGTTTTTCTCGAAGTTCAGGGCATCGATGAACTCAGCCACGAACAACGGATTCTTGGGTGGCAGCTTGGCGATGAACGCCGGATCAATGGTGAGGTTGTTATCCGCAGGGTGGCAGGTTCCGCAGGTCCGGCCATTACCTGCGAAGGTTTCGTTGAAAAACAGGTCCTCGCCTTTTGCGACCAAACGGGCCATCGCATCGGTCTGCGTGCTCGCATGGGCGACGGCCGGCGCGGGCACGAGCCCGGCGAAGGCCGGCACTCCTTCCTGATCGGTAACCTCAGGCAAGAGATCCGCGAGGCTGCCCCGCGTGCCCTCGTG
>JBFISJ010000184.1:0-5704 GCA_041608595.1 Nitrospiraceae bacterium | reverse complement strand
CGGTCGATCCACATCTCAAACTGTCCGTCCTGGTCCCGGTCGTACCAATAGAACAGCGGAAACTCCTTGGCCTCGATCACCATGGTGTGATACTCGCCGGGTTCAGCAGTCAGGATCTGGCGTGCGGTGCGGTAGTCGACCACCCCGTTTTCACCGAACGAATATTCTCTGAAGTAGAAGCCCACAACGTAATCGACCTCTTCGTTGATCAGGTGATCGTCAGCGGGCTCCAGCGGAAGTGGATTGGCACGGACCGGCACGGTGATGCTGCACAGCAAGAACAGGCTCAACGTCGCGGTCAGTAACTTCGTTCTTCGTGTCATGACGTCACCCCTCCCCTCTCCGGTAGGGATTGCACGGCCACGATTCTCTTCGCCCTCCTCGCTCTCGCTCATGAATAGCTGCATGGCTTATGCCAACTGGCTCAGGAAGAGCCGTGGAGTTCCTCGATGATCGGCAACGTCTTGATTTTGGGATCAAGTTGGCGAGTCGCATGTGTCGCGGTCGCACGAGACCCATGGTGCGACACATCGGGTCAAAGACCAATCGCTGTCAACGATGGCGACATCCTGCGGGAGAGACCTGAAGGCAGCGTCTGCACCGTACTATTGGGCAGACCCGGAGGTATGTAAAACGGAAGGGTCAGACGGAGGGGCGTGTGGTCCCTTAATCGCGATCGACCGGACGGCGGTGTCTCTTGATTTCCGCGCGTTGGCGCTTGCTGTCAAGGCGTCTGCGCCTGGCGGTTCTGGTCACCTTGGTGGCGATGCGACGACGTGGTGGAAGGCGGATGCCGCGAAGCCTCTCGGCGAGCTTGTTCAGAGCGTCCTGTTGGTTCTGTCGCTGGGAACGGTGCCGATCACTCGTCACGAGGAACTCGCCCGTACTGGTGACGTGTGAGGGGAAGGTTTGGCGCAAACGGTGCTTTTGGGCCGGGTTGAGAGCCTGAGAGGCGGTCAGCTTGAAGCGGAGCTCGACCTTGGTCGCCACCTTGTTCACGTGCTGACCGCCGGGGCCGCCACTTCGCACGTAGCGAATCTCGAGGTCGGACTCTGGGATGTACCAATCACTGTCGACCCGTAAGTACGGCACAGTCGACTATTGTGCCGATCAGTCGTGAAACGCGCAAGCGTTATTGGGTGACGTGAGGGCTTTAGGCGATTTGTCCGAGGAAGTGCTCGAGTTGCTTGGCGACCATCAGATCGCCCTTGGCCTTGGACACGTCAATGCCCTTGTGCCCGATCTCGCGGCTCCGATCGATGTGTCCTCCTTTGTACAGGGCCAGGGCGAGCGCCTGGTACGCGGCAGAGTAATCGGGCTTGACCTCGATGCAACGCTCGAGCGCACTGATGGCTTCCGGGTAGTTCTTGAGCTTCAAACACGCTTTGCCGAGGCCGAACAGCGCCACCTCGTCCTTGGGGTCGCGCTCCAACAGTGCTTTGAGCTGGTCAACTTTATGCTGGTCAGCTTGATGGTCCGCCACGTGCACATGTCCTTTGAGGATGCGGCAGTCGGGCCTGTCTCACACCGTCACCACGATCTTGCCCCTCTGTTGGTTGGACTCCATGTAGCGATGGGCGTCCGCGATGGCCTTGAGGGGAAAGGTGCGATCGATAATTGGGTGTAAGACGCCGGACCCGAGACCGTGATAGATATACTGCTTGCCCCGAGCGAGCGTCTCGGGATTTTTCACGATCTCGAACAACGTGTAGCCCCGAACACTGAGGCCTTTTGCAAGCGAGGGAAAGAGGGGAAACGGCGTCGGTTCCGGAGACAAGGCCCCGTACTCGAAGATCGTCGCGCCGGGCGCCGCGGCCTCGGCGAGCTTCTCCAGGAACGGTCCACCGATCGGATCGAAGACGAGACGAGCCCCCTTCCCGTTGGTGATCTCCTTCACTCCCTCAGCCAGGTCTTCGTCCTTCGTCACGATGACGCGGTCCGCGCCCGCATCGAACAGGAACTGTTTCTTGTCGGTCCCGCGGGTCGTGGCGATGGCCAACGCCCCCGCCGCCTTCGTGAGCTGTATCGCCGCCAGTCCCACGCTGCTGCTTGCCGCGGTGATCAAAACCACATCGCCTCGGTGCAAACCACCAAACTCGATCAGCGCACCGAACGCGGTCAGGTACTGCATCCAGATCGCGGCGCCCTCCACCGGTGACAGATTCTCGGGGTAGTGGGCGGCGGCATAGGCCGGCACGGTCGCGGTCTCGCCGTAGACCCCGTATTTCCCGATCGAAAAGGAGGGGATCGTGCTCACGCGGTCGCCCACCTTGATGCCGCTGCAGCCGGCTCCGACGGCATCGACGATTCCGGCGGCTTCATAGCCGAGCCGTGAAGGGAAAGCGGGGGTCTCGAGGTAGTGCCCCTCCCGAAACATGATCTCGGCGCGATTGAGCCCGATGGCTTCCACCTTCAGCCGAACCTCCCCCCTCCCGGGGTCTGTCAGCGGGAGGTCTTCGACTTTGAGCACCTCGGGCCCTCCCGTATTATGAAAGCGAACCACTTTTGGCATGGCAAGTCTCCTCGAATGTGTTGTTAGAGAGAGGGCCTGGCCTCATCCCCTCCAACACGTCTCAGCCCACGATCAAGAGGGCCATATACGGAACAAGGTTAAACACGAAGATCAATAACTTGAACATAGCCATGCCGGCGTAGTGGATGCCATCGAAGTGCTCCGTCGACACCTTGAACCACCGGCCGTGAAACCTCTGGACCCAGTCGTGCGCGACGACAATCATGACCCACCAGTACACCAGGAGCCCTAGATTGATCACGGTGCACCAGAACAAGAAATCGCGGATTGCAGGAACATCCATCTCGCACCCCCTTCATGATGCCGGCCTCCTCATACACAGTCTACTGATTCCGGCCGCTGGAGTCGAACTCGTGGGAAAGCTGACCGTGAGGAGGATCAGGTGCAGGCTGTGGAAGCGCTTGGGGAGCGAAGGCGTTACTGGGCCTCGGACGCACCCTGCCAAAGCAAGTCGTACCCGAGTTCCTTCGTCTCCGAGCACATGGCAGCTAATGCAGAGAACTTGTCGGTGAAAAGTTTGTCGGCGTGGGATTTTTCGTGATCCTCAAACGAGCGCCAGTAGGTCACGATCACGTAGTGCTCGTCAGCGTTTTTAGATTTGCTGACAGTCCCTTCGTCCGAGATGAAGCCGGAGAATCGAAACACCTGCCCGGCGATGAATCCGCCTTTCTGGCCACCGTAGGATTGCTTCACGGTCATGCACAACTCTCCAAAAGCCAGCTCCACGTCCTCGAACGTGACATCGGGCTTCAGCTTGAGGGTGTTGAACAGCATTTTGGCGCCGTAGGGAATGGTGATTGGACCGAACATGGTGTCCTCCCCGAAGAAGATCTGCCGAGGTTTGCTTCGGTTTACGCCACTGTCGTCAGGCAGGCGTCGCACCCTTGTAGGCGTGTCTACATAAAAGGCTATCCTTAGGCGGGATGATCTGTCAAAGCTTCCCGGGTTTGCGGATTCGGCAGACAGAGGGAGCAGCGGATCGGTCTTGGATGACGTGCCAGGTCACAGCGGGGCGAATCCAAGCGGCGAGGCATCAAACGGGCGCAGGATTTGCAGCAGTTGCATTTCGGGGTAAGCTGATCCCGAGGCACGAGAGGCTCATGGCACCCAGGTCACAGACCGGAGCTGCGAAGCGCAACCGGCGCAGGCCGCGGAAGGGCCAATGGCGCTTCGCCCCGGCCGTCCAGCGTGTGGCGCAGGCTTGCCGCCCTGTGCTCTCGGCGTTCCTGCGCGCGCCACGGTCCGTCCAGGTCCTTGTCGTTGTCGGTGTCCTGCTGGTGGCCTGGCTGACGAGCAACTGGGTCTACCAGGCGATCCGCAAGCCGACCGAGCTGCTGTCCCCGCTGAGCGGCCGGCTGGCCAAGAGCCTGCCGGAGACCTGGGAACATTATGGGTCACTGTTCAGGCAGCATTCGACTGATGTGATCACGCCCGAGCTGCTGGCCGCCCTGGCCCAGGTCGAAGGCGGGGGCGACCCGCTGGCGCGGACGTACTGGGAGTGGCGGTGGACGTTAAATCCCTTCGAGTGGTATGGACCCGCGTCGAGTGCGGTCGGCATGTATCAGATCACCGACGGGACGTTCGACGAGGCGAAGCGGCTCTGCATCCACGACCACGTGGTGATGGAGGATGGCCCCTGGTACGATTTCAAATCGTGCTGGTTCAACGGCCTGTACACGCGCACGGTCCCGAGCCACGCCATCGAGATGACGGCGGCCTGGCTGGATCGCAATGTCAGAACCGTGACGGAGCGCCGCCGGAGGACCAGGGCGACGCTCAAGCAGAAACAGAATCTGGCTGCCGTGATTCACCTCTGCGGAGCCGGAGCGGGCGACGCCTACGCCAGACGGCGGTTCCGGCTGCCCCGAGGCGAGCGGTGCGGCACCCACGATGTCAGAGCCTACCTCAGGCGGGTCAACGCGATGAAGCGGGAATTCGTCCAACTCGCGGCCGCCGACTAGCTCGCTTGGCTATTCAGAACAATGGATGGATTGAGCGACTGGTGCCCTGCCGGCCGGCCCAGCGGTCCCGGGCTGCCCTACACCTTTTTTTCGCGCTCCCAGAGCGGCCGAAAAAGGTTCCTGACACCTTTTTCCAGCGGAGTGTGCTTGCGGACTGGTCTAAGGGGCTCACTTGGCTAAGACACACCACATGCGACGGCCCAACGATTTTTGATCCGTCTGCGCCTTGCCGCTGAAAAAGCTGACTTGCCAGGCCACCACGTCATCACCCGGCACCGGTGTCGCCGCCCAGTAAATCGCCGACTTGATATTGGAGAAAGGATGCCCATGGGGAAGCGCCGGGTCGTGCTGGGTGGGGTCAATGAGGCTCTTCAGCTCCTCGATCGTGGGAGCCCGCCAGTTTTTTTGCCCGCCGACATCTTTCGTCTGGCACCGCTCGAGCGATGGACCCCAGGCATCAAACTCCCTGTCGGGCGACTGCTCCCAGATCAGGCCGGTCTTACTGTCTTCGACGGCCGCTCCATTCAGGACCAGCGTGAAGCGTGATTCGCGTTCCCCGTCTGCCCCGAGGACCACGTCCGTGACGATGATTCCGGTCAGAATCACAAACAGAAAAGCTGTGATCCCAAGGAAGATGTTTGGATCAAAAGGATGAAGAGGAGAGGGAACGTTTCGGGCTCCGCGCCCGAAACAGGAGCAGACTCGGCGCTTCATGCGACAGCCCTCCTGTGTGAGCACTGAGGTGCCCTGAAACAGCGTGTCTCAGTGCGTGCAGGAAAGCTATGTTAGAAGAGTTCAGAGGCCATGCGCAACACCCGCTCGGCCCAGCGGTCCCGCGCCCCCCGCACTGCGTTCCCAATATGAGGAATGTTCTCAGTCTTTATTTCCCAATTTCCCTAACGACCTTGATTTCCACGGTGAGCTTCGCATTCTCGGGGATTACCCCCGGGATGCCGCGCTCTCCGTATGCAAGGTGAGGAGCGATGTCGACTTTCCGATACCCGCCGACCTTCATTCCTTGGACGGCGTAGAATACGCCTCCCACCAGGTTTTCACGGTCGATCCGCACTTGATGACGAAAATACCCGTCCTCCCTCTCTTGCAGGTCATTGTTCATGCCATGACCAAGGCACCTGGAAGGATGCCGCACGACGTCGCCACGGCTCAGGGTGATGCGTATCTCCAAGACATAGTATTGTTGGCGGACGAT
>JBFISJ010000183.1:0-5742 GCA_041608595.1 Nitrospiraceae bacterium | reverse complement strand
CGGCCACGAGTGGTTCGGACATGGCCCGGCAGCTACAGCGCCTGGAAACAGAGATCGACCAATTGGGAGCGCGGCTTCGCCTTTTCAAGACGGCGCCATAATCTGAGGCAGGGCGAGGGAGGTCGCTCGAACGTGGGCTTAAATTTCGGCTCGTTTAAGGAACGGCTGCCACCCGGGGACTCGTCCGGGTACACGCTTTTGGAAGTGATGACGGCGGTCGCCCTTATTTCAATTCTTGCCGGCCTCGCGATTCCGCTTTACACGGGCTATCTCGAAAAGGCCAGAATCAAACGAGCGATCGTAGAGATCCGTTATTTCGCGAAAGTGATTGACCTCTACCAGGACGATACGGGCACCTTGCCTTCGACGATGACGCTGGCGGGGGTGCCCGCCAATGTTCTTGATCCATGGGGAAACCCGTACCAATACCGGACCACGTCCGGCAGCGGCGCCGGCAATTCCGGACAAGGGAAAGGGGGGGGGCCAAAATCGAGCGGGAGTTCTCCTCCGGGCCAGGTGCGGAAATACAAGCAATTAAACCCGATTAACACGGATTATGATCTCTTCAGCAATGGTCCAGACGGAAAGAGCGTCCCACCGCTTCAGGGCAAGCCAAGCCACGATGACATCATTCGCCTCGACGACGGAGATTTTGTTGGCCAGGTTTCGGACTACCTGTAGCCTGTACGAGCCATCGATCGCGAATGACTCGTCCTTCGATGATCCCTGAGGGAGGTCTCAGGCAGCCAGTTCCCTCGGGTTTCGCCTTCCCGAAGCGCGGGGCGGCACTCGCACCACCGTGAAGTACACCCCAAACGCACCCAATCAGGACAGTCAGCATGCACCACATGCATCTGTGAATGCGGCTAGGCACGAGGACTTGCCGCGGCTCTTGTGCGTAGCGTTTATTTCGAATTCCGCTCATCGGATTGGTAGGTCTCATATGTAAGCGTATGGCTGCCTCCGGTCGTTTCGGTTCACGGACCGAGCGCATTGATCGCGCTAGGCGGGGACTCCTGTCACAGTCTCTTGCCGGACAGGGGGAGGTCAGTGACTACCAGGGCTAGTCGTCAAGAGGAAGAGTGATGATGAGGCCCCCCAGCACGTCGCCGACTTGGTAGGGCGCGGCCGACTTGCCCGCCGGGTCATTGTGGCAGCCGATGCAGCTCTGCGAGGTGGCGACCTCGGCATAAATCGCCTGAAAGTGGGGTGTCTTGTTGAGCGTGACGACACCGGTGTGGGGCGTGGCTGGATTGAGTCGAACCGCATCAAGTCCCCTCCGCTCGAACTCGGTTTGGGGCCCGTTCTTCTCATTCAGCGGGTTTAGGCTCGCAAGCCGATACCGGACGCCGTTTGCCTCGGCAATACGACCGGTCGCCAGCACGAACTGATCGGGGAGGGGCAGGCCGGCGTGAGCCTGCCATTGACGTGTCGCGCGAGCGACGCCCTTCGCTTCGAGGTGATCCACCACGTTTGCCTGGTAGACGGTTCTGTTGGCCTCCACGACGGCACGGACGTAATCCGCCACACGGCTCGCCGAGATGTCAACCTGCGTCGCGGACCGCGGCGTCGGAAAGAGCAGCGCCCAGTATCCGACGGCGGTCATGATCCCGACGAGGGCGAGGACGATGCCCCAGATGGTGTGTCGGCTCATGGGAGAGATCGCTTCAAAAAATTAGGCATGGCCCACGCCACGCTGGGAGAGGGTAAAAGGTTTCAGCCCGGCCAACAGGTGGCTGTAGGATAGAACACCGGCCAATAATTCCAAAGGAAAAACTCAGCGCCATTGAATAGCTCGCCGGGTGGCGATCCCCCTCCACCGAAGGGGTTCGCGGCACCCCACGATCGGCGAGTCGGTGGCGTCGCGTTTTCGCGAGCTTCACGCTCCGCTCCGCCTTGCACCCTCCTCCCGCTGTCCCGGCCCCTCGTCTGGGGGGCTGCGTCTTCGTACAATCGCGGTATGGTTACATGAAACCTGACGCCCCTGTCAGAAAGCCATGCCGCACGCACCCAGAAAAGAAATACGTGTCCCGGTAGACGGCAGCATTGTGTATTCGGTCGGGTTCGCCACGCAAGGGGGGCACGTCAAGGACATCTCCATGCAAGGCTGTCTGGTGGAGTCGGACCACCCCCCTCATCCCGCCTCGATGCTCTCGTTCCGCATGCTCCTGCCGGGACTGAACGAGCCGTTGGAAGTTCAGTTGGCGCTCGTTCAGTGGGTACTGGGCAACCACTTTGGCTTGAAGATCGTGGATATGTTCGCGGACACACAGAAACGTCTGCGCCGTTTCCTGGATGACAACTACGTCCAGCTCGCTCGGGCAAGGCGGGGGCGAGCGAAGTCCCAAACGGGATCACCGCGGTTGCCACAGTCAGCCATCGTGAGGCCGCCGTTGGATTCCACCGCGGCCGCCTCGCCGCTTCAGGGAGGCCTGGCCCTGCCTGATCCCGGACCGCGCACTGTGACGAACTGTCTGGAGGATCCCGTGGCGATCCTGCCCCAGGACCTTTCGGCCTTCGTCTGCTGGATGCTGGATGCGCGTCATGCCTTCGAGGAGAAAGAACCCTTGCCGACTCCGCCCTTGCTGGAGTTTGAAGAATTCAAAGCCTGCACCCAGTTCATCCAAACCCTGCTCGGTCAAGCCGAGTCAGCACAATCCCGGTCGGCTGAACCTCCCTGCCAAAGATTCGCAGCAGGAGGACATCGCTCATCTACTCACCCAGCTGAACACTGATGATCACATGGCGCTTCGGAGCGCACTTTCCCAATTGGTGGATGCTCAGCAGGGATTCGAACACCGTTCGCCTGACCGGGATCAACCAGCTGCTATCGAGGACCGTGCCGAGCGGCGGGTCCGTGTGCAGCGATCCACGCTCCGAGACAACCAGCCTTCCCGTGTTCCTCTGTCGGTCCGCCTCGCTCAGTTGACCGCAAAGTTCAAGCTTCCCTCCTGGATCCCCAAAGTGTGATGTCGAGCTCGGCATTGTAATGTAGAGCTTGCTACGCCTTCGCCTTCCTTACGACCGTCATCGTCGCCATGCCGCACCCTTGCCCGCCTCGTTTGATTGCCTTTGTACCCCTTGTCGAGTAGTGATACACTAGCTTATCCGCGCGCAATTGCCTTCGGGACGGATCGATGAGCCTTTCCTCTCTTTCTCATCCAGCGGTTCATTGGCGCAGGTGGCGGGACAGCCGGCGCTGCCGGGCCTGAGGACCTTCCATGCCACGACCGGCCAAGAAAATCATCATCCTCGGCGCCGGACGCGTCGGCACGTCGGTGGCCGGGTCGCTCGTTCGCGAGGGCAACGACGTCACGGTGGTGGACGTCCATCCAGGCCCTCTGCAGGAGCTGCAGAACCGGCTCGATATCCGCACCGTTCTGGGCAACGGCGCTTTTCCGAACACGCTGCGGCAGGCCGACGCGCAACATGCGGACATCATTCTGGCAGTCACGGACAGCGACGAGATCAACATCACCGCCTGCCAGGTCGCCTCCATGCTCTTCCACACGCCCACGAAGATTGCCCGTATCCGCGCCGCCGAATACCTCGCCACGCCCGAGCTCTTCTCCGAGAAAGGCATTCCGATCGACGTGATCATCAGCCCGGACCAGATCGTTGCCAGCTACATCAAGCGGCTCATCGAATATCCAACGGCCTTCCAGGTTCTGGACTTCGCCCAGGGCAAGGTGGAGCTCGTCGCGGTCAAGGCCTACCATGGTGGGCCGCTGGTCGGTCATCAGTTGCGGGACCTGGCCGAGCATTTGCCGGGCATCGAGGCTCGGGTAGCGGCGATCTACCGGCACGATCGGGCCATCCTTCCCGAAGGTGACACGGTCATTCATGCCGGGGATGAGGTCTTCTTCGTCGCGACTCCCTCCAACATTCAGGCCGTGCTCAGCGAGCTCCGCAAGCTCGAACGCCCCATGGAGCGGATCATGCTCGCGGGCGGAGGCTACATTGGCCACCGGCTCGCGCTAACCCTCGAAGAGGCCGACTACAACGTCAAGCTGATCGAGCTGAGTCCGGACCGTGCGCGCGTCCTGTCGGAGGACCTGCGGACGAGTATTGTGCTCCTCGGAGACGCCACGGACGAGGAGTTGCTGCAGAGAGAGGGGATCGAGGCCATCGACGCCTTCTGCGCCCTTACGAATGACGACGAGGATAATATTCTCTCCGCCCTCATGGCCAAGCGGCTGGGGGCGAGAAAGGTGATGGCCCTGATCAACCGGACGGCCTACGTCGATCTGGTGCACGGCGCAAGCACGATCGACATCGCCATCTCCCCCCAGCAGGCCACCATCGGCACCCTGCTCACGCACGTCCGTGGCGGTCGGGTCGCCTCGGTGCACTCCCTGCGCCGCGGGGCCGCGGAGGCGATCGAGGGCATCGCGACGGGCAGCCCGCGCTCCTCCTCCCTGGTCGGGCGGACGATCTCGCGCATCAAGCTGCCCCCGGGGACGACCATCGGCGCGATCGTGCGCGGCGACGAGGTCATCATGGCTCACCACGACTCGATCGTGCAAGACGGAGATCACATCATCCTGTTCCTCGTCGACAAACGCCACCTCGGTGACGTCGAGCGCCTGTTCCGGGCCGCCACCTGAGCCCGGCCACTGTCGTGCGTTTCGCTGCGATTCAGCGCGTGATGGGGCTCCTGCTGGCGGTGTTCAGCACAGCCCTGCTCCCTCCAATCGGCCTGTCGCTCTACTTTCACGATGGAGCGGCCTTGGCCTTCGCCATCGCTTACGCCATCACGCTCGGTACGGGTCTCCTCCTCTGGCTTCCCGTGTGTCGCAACCGCGACGATGTCCGTGTCCGCGAGGGGTTCCTTATCGTGACCCTCTTTTGGACCCTCCTCGGGTTGTTTGGCGCGCTGCCCTTTGTCTTCGCCGAGCGTCCGACAATGGCTGTTACGGACGCGTTCTTCGAGTCCATGTCGGGCCTCACGACGACCGGGGCCACCGTCCTCTCGGGCATCGACGGCCTGCCGGAATCCATCCGTTACTACCGGCAGCAACTCCAATGGCTCGGCGGCATGGGGATCGTCGTGCTGGCCGTGGCCGTGATGCCGATGCTCGGTGTCGGCGGGATGCAGCTCTATCGCGCCGAGACGCCGGGGCCCGCCAAAGAGAGCAAGCTGACCCCGCGCATCGCCGAGACGGCCAAGGCCCTGTGGTACATCTACCTCAGCCTCACCGTCGCCTGCCTGCTCGCCTACTGGTGGGCCGGGATGAGTTTGTTCGATGCCGTGGGGCACAGTTTCTCCACCATCGCCATCGGTGGCTTCTCGACCCACGACCAGAGCCTCGGCTACTTCCAGAGCACGACGATCAACCTCGTCGCCGTGGTGTTCATGTTGCTCGCGGGGATCAATTTCGCCCTGCACTTCCAAGCCTGGCACGCAAGAAATCCGCTGACATACTTTCATGATCCGGAGGTGCGCACGTACCTCGGCGTGATCCTCGTCGTGAGCACCCTGAGCATCGTGGTCTTGAACACGCTCGGGGTCTTTCCCGACATCGGCGCGGTGGTCGACCACGGATTGTTCCAAGCCGTCTCGATCGCGACCACGACCGGCTTCACGACGACGAGCTTTCACGCGTGGCCGGCCTTCCTGCCCGTCCTGTATCTGACAGCGAGCTTTATCGGCGGATGCGCGGGCTCCACGGCGGGCGGGCTCAAGGTCATCCGCGTTTTGCTTCTCTACAAGCAGGGGCTGCGGGAGCTGCGCCGCTTGAT
>JBFISJ010000182.1:0-5753 GCA_041608595.1 Nitrospiraceae bacterium | reverse complement strand
GCGCCGCCGGCATGGGGGACGGCCCGGCCGCGTCGGGTCTCGTGCCCAAACCGGCGATGCACGCCAAGATCGCCTTCGACAAGCTGCCCATGGATTACCTCTACAACGTGATCAATCATGGCGGGCGGAGCGTGGGGAAATCGCCGACCATGCCTTATTGGAATCTCACGATCGGGCAGCAGGGCGTCGCGGACGTCATTGCGTATCTGAAGACAACATTCAAGGCCGCGCCGCAAGTCGCGCAGGCCACGCCCAGTGCAGACGGGAAGCCCTTGGGGGTTTGCCCGCAACCGAGGAAGACCGCTAAAGCGCCCGGCGAGTATCGAAAGATGACGAATCCGCTGCCGTCGTCCACGAGCCATCTCAAGGCAGGGGAAACATTGTTCCAGCAGTCCGCCAAGCCCCTGGCTTGCGCCCAGTGCCATGGACCGCAGGGTGACGGGAACGGGGTGCTGGGTGCGGCGCTGGTACCGCCCCCGCGCAATTTTACCTGTGGCTCAATGATGGACGACATCTCCGACGGCCAGCTCTATTGGATCATCAAAAATGGGTCGATGGGAACGGGCATGATGGCCTTTTCGGGGCTGTCCGATGACGAGGCCTGGCAGCTTGTGCATTACATACGAAGCCTCGCGAGATGATGGATGGCGTCGGATGGCCTCCCACTGGACGAGGCCAGTCGGCGACATCACGCCATCAAGGAGCGACGGGTCCACATACGCGGAGGAGACATTCACATGAAGATGCACAGAGCGACCGTGTTCATCCTTACGGGCCTGGTCGTCGTGACCTCGCCCGCCATCGCCCAGGAACGCCAGCGGATGATGCAGCCGATCGTGCCGCCCGACCAGCTCGCGGCGGCCCGGGCACTGAAGAATCCCTTGCCCTATTCGCAAGAGATCATCGAGAAGGGAAAGGCGATCTACGAGGGCAAGGGGACATGCTTCAACTGCCACGGGATGACGGGAGCCGGAGACGGGCCGGCCGCGGTGAACCTGAAGCCCGCGCCTCGTAACTTCCTTCACCGAGGAATGTGGCGACATCGGACGGAGGGCGAGATTTTCTGGGTCATCAAGAACGGCTCGCCCGGCACCGGCATGATCGCGTTCGGCAGCATTCTCTCGGACCAAGAGATCTGGACCGTGATGCAATATGTAAAGAGCTTCGCAGATGGGGGACGTGGCCCGGGCAGGCACCGCGGCGATGGGATGGGACGCGGCGGACCGCGCGGCCCCGGTGAGGGACGCGGGCCCCGTGGCGGCATGGGCGGCATGCACACGGGGGAGGGGGAATGTTGCAAGGAATGATCACGAGTACTCCCATGACGCAACCGGACGACCAACCGATCATCTGGCGGTCCTATCCGGCCTGGAGCCAGTTCACATGGTTGTACCTCTTGAGCACACTGGCAGCGCTGAGGGGGGCTTTGTACCTGTCCTTCGGCGTGCCGGGATCTTGGGCCTGGTTCACGGGGGCGTGGTTTCTACTGGTCTGTGTGATCCTGGTTCGACGCTGGGCCTGTTATGTCATCACGCCAAACAAGGTCGCCATAAGAAATGGTTACAGTGGAAGGGAAACGGAGGCCATTGCGCATCGAGAGATCCAATCAGTGACGGTGCACCAAGGTCCCATTGCGGGTTTCTTCGGCATCGGCACCCTGATGATATATGCGACGGACGGTGAGCGATGGATCCGTTTCCGAGGGATCAAGGACCCCGAGATCGTGCAAAAAAGAGTCGAGGCGCTGAAGCCCGTTCCTGCAAGCGCATGATCCACTTTTCCCAGGATCCGACGCCGACATCATTTCTACCGATCCACCGATAACGTCGTTGCAACACCGGAGGTCCCACCATGAAAGATGTCGTTCACCATACGGCGTACATGGGCTGGTCAGAGCTCCGTGAGTTTCCCGGCCCCGCGGATGTCAAGGTACTCCGCGATCAGCCCGACACGGGCGCGAAGACCATGATCGTGCGCATTCCACCTGGTGGAGACATTAACCCGCACGGTCACCGCGGAATTGTCCAGCACTATGTACTGGACGGGCAGTACGAGAGCGAAGGGCGTCTGTTCGGGGTAGGCAGTTATCGAATGATGCCGGAACATTACGATGTCCCGCCGCTCTCGACGAAGCGCGGGGTGACGATCCTGATGATCTATGATCCGGTCTGTAAGTAACGCGGAGCGCAGAGCAAGAGACACAAGATGAGCCTGATGACTTCGCGTTGCCTTTTACGGCACAAGCAAGTAGGATCAGAGCCACACCCTCTTTGGGGAGCTCGCTGAGCGCTCCGCATTCGACGTCTCTCGCTCGTATATCATGGGTCCTGGTTGCCTGCCGCTTGCCCTCTTCCTGGCTCTGCTGGTCCTGTTACCGTTGCTCTTCGGGCAGCTCTTTGCAACGGCATTGCTGAAGCTTCGGTTGACGCCCGAAGCCGCCTTGCTCTCGATGGCAGCGATCTTCATCGGAAGCGCGATCAATCTGCCCCTCAAGCGTATCGTTCGGACCGAGGATGTGGCCGTCCACCCCTTGGCCATGTATGGTTTGTACCGGTGGTGGCCTCAGCTGGAGCGGATCCGGAAAGAGACCATCATCGCGGTCAACGTCGGGGGATGTCTCGTCCCGTTGATACTGGCCGCCTACGAAACCCTCTATGTCGCGATGTCCGGCTGGAAGACCGTCGTCGCGTTGGGCCTGGCGACGGGCATGAATGTCGCGGTCTGCTTTTGGATCGCGAAGCCGGTTCCGGGGATCGGCATCGCGATGCCCGCGCTGGTCCCGCCGATCGTGGCCGTGTTAGCGGCGATGCTCCTGGCTCCGGACGAACGCGTGCCGATTGCCTTCGTCGCCGGTGTCCTCGGGCCGCTCATCGGCGCCGACCTGCTGAACCTCAAGGAGATCCCGAGAATCTCAACGGGTGTCGCGAGCATTGGAGGCGCGGGCACCTTCGACGGAATCGTTCTCTCGGGGATTCTGGCGGCGTATCTGGCCTGATGCCCTTGGGCCAAACCCGTGACTCAAGTCGTGGTCGTCGATGCTTACTTTCTGCCGGAAGAGGACTTCGCCTCGATTTCTGTAAAGAAGCTCTCCGCCTCTGAATACGTGTCATCGGAATCAATCATTAAAGACACCCCGCCGACTCTGGGCGGCTCTTCGCCAAAGAGTTCGCGATAGTCCTTTAACATATCTCGTTCCTCGGTGAACCAGGTACCAAGGTGTTGGTGCCCACTACGAACGACGATGTATCGAACCCTGCTCGTGCTTGGAGAAGGCATGACTGTGCCGGGCGGCAACGTGTTCTCCCAAATGTACCCAATTGCCCGACTGCGCAGGAACGATGGAAAACGAGGGAAGATCACGTACAGAGCGGCGGCTTGATCGTCACGATCGCTCACCCGAGCGTCAGCCTCGGCCGGGAGCTTGGTGACCTTCCACCGCCAGCTCAAGATGGGGAGGCGGCCGAGAGGTAATTCTATGTGCTTGTACACGGAGACCGACGCGCCGACGCTGTGCAAATGGAATACAAGTTTCTGATTCTCCTCCGTAAGGCGGACTTCCGGTTCACCAGCCCAGACTTTGAGCGACCATCCATCTGGTGAAGCCAGCAGCCCGACTGTCTCGGGGACAAGGAGTAGGCTGGGCTGCCCGTCGTGATGCCGGGCAGCGAGTAGCCCCGAATGAGCCCATGGCAACACAAAGACTACCAGAAGCAAGAACACACGAATTAGCAGACCACCAGCAGTACGCATGATCGAGTCCCTTCGGATTTGGGCCTATCGGCTAAACACTGATGAGGCTGAAGATCGACTCTTTCTTCGAGGGACAAGATATTTGTTAGGAGACCCCAGCGAGAAAGAACGGCGCGATTGGTGCGACGCTCGCCCGTTCATGTGGCCAAGAATTCAATCAACTGACGGAAGGTCCTACAGGCTTCAAAAACAGCTCGATTGGACATGGGTGAGGCTCCCCCCTCGTGAGGGAGGAGCCTCGCCATGCGGAAAGTTCGAAAAAGGATCTCACCTGCCGAAGCCATTACGATCCAATTCCGATCATTACTTGGTGGCAGGCACGAGTTTTTGGTTGTCGAACAACTCATCGTAATCCCAGAAGAAGAACCAATCGCCTGAGTCCTTCTTCGTGGTGGATGCCGACTGGGTGTGGAGCTCCGTGAATTTCGGCCGCAATTCCACCGGGGTGTTGGTCTCGCATTGCACCTCTCGCCAGGCCATCCGTCCGTCGGAAAGTTTGACGGTCTTATTCACGGTTCGGTATTCGGCCGGGATCGGAATGCGCTTCGTCTGAGCCGGTGTCACGAGCTGCCGAACCATGATCGTCTTGTATTCAGCCGGAACTTGCACCGACCGGGTGCCGGCCGGCCTCGTCATGACGCGCTTGGTGACGGTTTTGTACTCGGCAGGGATCTCCTCGAGGCACATGATCTCACCGGTAAAGTTGTTGACCTTCTCAATAAGCCCTCGGCCTTTCTTCCAGCGTGTGGTGGCGGGCTTCACCAGGACCTGTTCGGTTTGCGTCTCGAATTCAGCAGGAACGTACTCGAGTCGCTCGTATGCGGGCGCGACGAGAACCTTCTGCTCCACCATTTCATACTTTGCAGGCACGATCTCAATACGCTCCGAGGCGTCGCGAACGAGGAGCTGCATCGGCTCGCTCCTGTAGGTCTCGTCCTCCCACACTCGTGCGTAGCACTTGCCCGGCTCTCCTTTTGGCGGAAGCGCCGTCTCTCCGGCGGGAATGATCTGAGCCGGAGACGTCCTGCTTGATGGTGCTGGACCTTGGCCCCAGACGGTGCTGACAAGCCCTGTCAGCAAGAGTGAGAGCCCCAACCCAGTTGTGAGTGTTAAGCGTGTCATCTCAAAAACCTCCTTGTTAGGTGCCGTCTTGCTGCCAAGCGCCGTGCGGCGCAGACCGGGATCACGGCGTCTGATCCTCCTGTCGCCGCCTCGAAGACGGGCCTTCGCCCACCATCGCGGTTCGGGCGACTTGGCGTTTGTGTTGCCTCGTTATGGCAAGGTCGGTGCCAAACTTAATACCGGCAAGAATTCAATGCAGTAGACGGGCAAGGCCGTTTCGTGGTGGATCGAGTCAATGTTCGTGAAACACAAATCTGTTTCACATCCTGTAGCAGGCCTGTCTCAGGGGTCGAGGGCCGTGAAGCAGGTGGAACCCTGAGGAAACGGTTAAATAGACGCGGGAGGGGTCGATCAGGCAGGTTTGGGAAAGAGGACGCGGGCGACATCGTCCAGCAGGGTGGCCATATCGTACGGCTTCGGGAAAACGCTGAACGCCCCCAAGCGCCGTGCCTCCGCCTCGAAGGCATGGTCGGCTTCGCCCGTCACAAAAATTACAGGGGGATTGCGGAGCTCCGGCCTGAGACCCAGTTCGTGAAGAAACTCGAGCCCGTCCATGACGGGCATTCGATGATCAAGAATGACAAGATTGGCCGGAGCGGTGGCCAAATACCCGAGCGCGTCCTTTCCGTGCTCGGCAACAGCACAGGTATAGCCTTTTGCCTCGAGCGCCGCGCGCAAAGTCGTTCGGGCCGCCATATCATCGTCCACGATCAAGATGTGTTTCATAGGTCACCTGCCTTCGAAGGCCAGTTTTGGAGCCACCTATCTCCACACGGTGGAAGTAATAACCTTTGCACTATCAAGACCGATGCCAAGATGGGGAAAGCCAGAATCGAGAGGGCCGGCGCGCGGTTATGCCAGGTGTGTCCATCCGGGCCGGG
>JBFISJ010000181.1:0-5755 GCA_041608595.1 Nitrospiraceae bacterium | reverse complement strand
TCGCAAGCCCGAGCGGCTTGATCTGCCCGCAACCGACCGAGTGTTCCTCCGTCGCCGCTCGAGCCGGGCGCAAACCACTCCCTGATGCGTCCGACCGTCACGCAGCGCCATCGCCGCGGCCGCACCCTCAGGCTGACTGCAGGAGCGGCCTCCCGGTGGCGACGACACCCACGCGACCTCAGAGGGGAGGTGCCCACATGCTGCACACTCGCTGGGATGGACGAAATCGCTCGCAGACTGAGCTCCCGGATGCAGGGAGAGAGGCGGAAGGAAGGGTCCGCGTGTTCATCGGCCACAAGGTCAGATTTCAGGGTGTCCTCGCCTACGACGGTACAATCCGCATCGACGGCGAGATGGAAGGCGAAGTGAGGACGGGGGGCTGCCTCATCATCGGTGACGGGGCGGTCGTGACAGCCAACGTGACCGCCGGGACGCTGCTCTGTAAAGGTACGCTCAAAGGAGAGGTGGTCGTGGCGGCCAGGGCGGAGCTCCAGCGACCCGCCGTCCTGCTCGGCTCGATCGCGACGCCGATCCTGACCGTTGAGGAGGGTGTACGACTGAAAGGGAACGTCAAGATGATCGGCAACCTGCCCAACCTCCTGGAGACGCCGGAGCTGATCGCGAACGAATCCGTTTCCCCCTCGACGCCGGAATCCGAGCCCGTGTGAGGCAGCCTCCCCTCACATCCGGTGGACAATGCGGGCTCACCACCCGTGCGCTCCGTGCGGGCACTCCGCCTCCCAGCGCGACTGCTCGCCTACCGGCGCGAGCCGCGCGTGTCTTTTTCCCACCTCCTTCCCGTCCAACCTTCTCTCTTGATCCCGCGCGCTTACCAATTTCCGCTCAGGCCCCCTTGACACAAGACGGGGGAGTAAGCTTCCTTACCGTGGGAGTGGGCAAGCCTGTGACCCACCAAGCAAGCCGCGCCACGAGGGAAGGGAGGCAGAGGGACGATTACCATGGAAACGGATATCAAGAAGAGGTTGGATGCACTGGAGCGGCTCGTGAAGGAGATCTTATTGGAAATGCGTGAGCTCAAGACCGCCGTCAAGGAGCCGGACACGACCGCGCTCGAAGACGAGGTAAGTCAGCTCCGACAGAAAGTCGAGGACCTGGTCGAACATATCGAGGAAACCATCGAATAGGGTTTCGCCCACCGCCTACCGGGCCGACGATCACCCGTCACACGATCGGACCTCCCAATCCGGAGACTGTCCGCTTCCTCCCCCATCGACGCCTGCCGATGATCGTTCATGGTCGTCCAAGGCGTCACCCCCCTGCCGCGCCCATGATATCACGGACGCGCTCACAGGCCGTACGATTCCTTGGGACGAGTCGGTGCACTCTGACCGAGCGTCCGCAGGTACCCGATGAGGTCTTCCAGGTCCTTCGCGGTGAGCCCGGTCCACCGTGGCATCTCGGGATGCAGCCTGTTGCCCCCGGCATCGATCCCTGCCACGATCGCTGCCTTGATGCTTTCTCCATTATAGGCCGGTCTCTTTCGACCTGTGGCGTGCTCATAGCCTCTGGGATCCGTCAAAAAGGAAAAGGTGATATTCGGCACCGCGATGCCGTGCATCTCGCCGCCGCCGCCGTCCGGACCATGGCACATCACACAGCCAACCCCCTGCATCCCATGGCTGTTCTCGATCAGCCTGCCATGCGCGGTGGCTCCCGTCGTAAAAATGCTCCGGCCGTTCTCCAGATGCGAGGCCAGGCGGGGCTCAGCCGACTGGGCCGCGACGACGCCACCCAGCATGACGGCGAGCGAGAGTCCGGTTCTGGCAGCAAGACAGTGTGGTTGTCTCATGGTGTCCCTCCCGTTCCCACGAACACACATCGTGCCCATGCAAGGCTCCCCAATTGCGGCGTCCTGGGTAGGATAATACCGGCGCGTCCGGACTTCCAGGGGATACATCCCCGGAGTCGGCGCGCTTGCCTCGACCGGCGGCAATATGTCATGACGGACATGAACCATTTTCGCCGACCACGCTCGCCACCACGAGCATCGCTACAATGCGCCAGTCGCCATCAGCCACGAGCCTCGTTTTGGGCAGGATCAGGAAGGGAGCATTCGCAGCGGCCTGCCTGGTGCTGATGTGCGCATGCGGCAACCAGGGCGGCGAGCTGACCGAGAAACAAAGGATGCTGCTCGAGGGTGACACGCTGCGCAGGGCTGATTTCCGCGGAGCCGATCTGAGGGACGTCGACCTGCGGGGCAAGGACCTGCGCGAAGCGGATTTGAGTCGGGCTAACCTCAAAGGCGTGAGCCTGCAGGCGTCCGACCTCCGGCGCGCTATCCTGGTGGGAGCCACGCTGGACCATGCGGACCTCACCGACGCCAATCTCCGCGACACGAACCTTGCCAACGCCCGCCTCAGGGGAGCCAACCTCACAAGAGCGGATTTGTCCGGATCCCGCATGCCACAGGCGAAGCTGTCAGGGGCTAGCCTGAGAAAGGCCGATATGACCGGCGCCTTGTTGCAGCATGCCGACCTGCTGGCTGCGAAACTCGGCACCGCAACCCTGACGGACGCCGACCTTCGTCAGGCCTATCTCGGCAGAGCTAACCTTCGCCGAGCCAATCTGGAGAGAGCGGACCTCCGCGGGGCCAATCTCGAGGAGGCCGACCTCAGTGACGCCGTGCTGCGGGAGGCGCAGCTCGGTGAGACCGACCTGCGCAAGACGATTCTCCAACGCGCCGATCTGCGCGGCGCGGATTTCAGCACCGCGTATCTTCGGGCAGCCGACTTCAGCGGCGCCGATCTGACGGGCGCGAAGTCTCTGACACAGATGCGATTCAATGCCGCATGCGGCGACGGTGCGACGAAGCTTCCCGCGGGCCTCACGGGACCGACGTCATGCACCGATCTCGTCCGCGCTGTGGGCCGGTGACCACGGGCTCCCATCCACAGCGAGCGCCGCACCCTGTGGATAGAATCGTGCGAGTGCGCACTCGCCGATCATGACGGAGCGGCTGTTTACATGTTGTGAAAGTGTTTACGATTTATTTACGAACAAAAGGCTTCGGTAATTCTTCTTGGCCGCCCTACCACAATATTCTGTGGCTCATACCCGCGACTCCACAATGCACAAATAATAGGCAACTCGCTCATCTGTACATCCCTACATTGGCCGACTCCCGCAAAACGGACCTATTCACAGGTCTATCCACAGATTTTGGGGATCACCTTCGGGGTGCATTTTGAACGCGCATTCAGTCCGTGCTTCGAGATTTTTTCGGCCTTCACCGTCACGGCTCCTCGCTTCCGCCCCATGCCTCCTTCGGTGGGGCACCTGCCCATTTTGGACGCTTGATCCGCCTCCACAACCGAATTACCGTCGGATGTCTCTCCGTGACCGCCGATCTGTAGCCCGGAGGCCTCTGGAACCGCCATCCTACCGCCATGTGGAATTTTTCTCCAAGATTGATTCTCGCCTTTGCGATCCTCTGCGGAGTTTTGACCGGCTGCGCCGCACGTCACACCACCATCTGGCCTGTGACCGACGGCACCCACGACAACCTACCCCGACCCGATGCCCGCCTGTTGATTCTGGGAGATGATCGCATCGTCTCGCTCACCGCAGCCCACTGGTTGCAACGACGAGGGCTCGATGTCGTCCCGAAGTCGCGTGCGAACCGTCTCCTTCGAACACAACAAACGATCCCTTCTCCGACGAGCTTGGACTCGGCGGCGCTCTCCGAGCTTGGCAGGCGCGCGGGTGCGCAATGGGTGGTTGTGGCCGACAGCGATTACGAAACCATCGGGGACATGCGCCCGGGCGCGCGCCACCACGGCGAACCGAAGGCATTGCTCACCCTGTTCAGCGCGTCGGTGACAATCCGCGGGCTCGCGACAGCGACCACACACGTGGAGTGGAAAGGACAGGCCGAATTCCTGTTCTTGGGGCTGGTGTCGACGCACCGGTTGGATGAGGCCTTCCACAATCTCACCTGCCAAGCCTTGGCCACGGCCTGGGGGTTTCGTCCCCCGGGGCAGCAAGAGATCACCTCGGTAGCCACGTGCAACCCCGAGCCGCCCCGACCGATTCCTCCGAATCCATCCCCCGAGGTCGACTTCGCTTCATACTGACTGCCCGGATCTCTCCGCACCGCAATTCCCGCGTTTTCTGCCAACGATAGAGACAGACGAGTCCACGACGTTGTCACCTGAGCAGCTTCCGGGATGATCGACTCCCACGTTCACCCGGCCACGAACCATCCCTTATCAGTTTGAAAAACAACCAGATCGATCTCGTTGACCGCGCAAGGAAGGCTCAGATGCGCGGCGGCACTGCGATTGCTAAGTCAGGCCGGTGAGAGCTCTCACGAAGCAAAATTCGAGGAAAGGAGGTGGCTGCCATGTTCATCCTGATTGCGGTAATGGTACTGATGGTTGGAGTGGTTCTGGTTGGCCTGAAGGCCATCTGGAAGGACAACTCGACAGAACCATCGAGCAAGACGGGCCACCTCCGAGTGGGGTGGCCCGCGTCGCTCTCGCCCTCGCTGGCGTGAGCTGGCCCCACGATCGATCTGTCGGGCCCCGAGGAAGGGGTATTTTATGGTAACCGTGCCGATGCCGCCTGCGGAATTACAGTTGGTCATCACGCTGTTCAGCCTGTGCGGCGCGCTGGCCCTGAGCATGCTGCAAAAAGGGTGAGCGGCGAGACACCTGACACGGAAGATGGCCGCTCCGTGAGGGACCCTACTCGCTCATCTCCTGCAACCGCTCCCCTGTACGTTCCGCCGCCTCGCCGATCGTGTTGCCAACCTCCTTGGCTTTATCGATCGCGGTCTCAGCGGCATCCTCCACCTTTTCCGTGGTGTCCTCGATCACCTCGCTGGTCTTCTCCACCGTTTCGTCGATCTTTTTGCCCGTCCGCTCAGCCGGCCCTTCCTGCGAGCAGCCGAGCGCTGCAACGAGCAGAGCCGCAACCAGGAGCATCCATCCCGTTCGCATGTACGCACGCATTGGCATCCCCTCTCGATGTGATCAGTGATGCTGCTCCCGCAGGAATGGTTTCGTCAAGAGACCCCGCCGACTTGTCCGCCGAAGCCTTGGCGCAGGCGGACCTGTCCCCCGGAGCTTTAGCGCAGGGGGGACGCCTCGGCGCAGGCAAAGCCATACACCCCATCATATCCCTCCTTCCGGTTGCTCGATGCACAAGGCCCGGCGTGGCTCCAGAGCCCCTGCGTTGGCTGCCAGCATCACTCGCGTAGAGCGACTCGTCCAGAGACGACAACCTTTTCGTCCCTACTCCGACAAAATTTGTTCCTCCTCGACCCTTTCACATTCGTGCACCACGAAAAAACACTTAGCTACGTTGTTTCTTGACCGGCATGATCTTTGCGTAAGCAGCGGCTGAGCACTTCTGCTGAACGAACTCCAGGAGGCACTGATGAACGAAGGCATGCCGATCAACACAGCTCAAGTCGAATGTCCCCTGTTGAAACAAAAGCGTGATGTCAGCTTCAAAGTGAATGTCTTTCGGGGCCCGGACCATGGAGGCCTCGATGTGAGCGCCTGCTCGGACTTCTTGGAGAAGAGCGGGCAGCCGAACTGCGGACATGCCTGCGTGCATGGGCCGACCGCCCACGACCTCTACGAGGCCGAGCTGCGGAAGCACCGGGAGGAGCTGGGCAAGATCGGTCCCGACGTGATCGGCTAATTCGCCTCGGCGGGTCTGTAGAGAGGCCCGCCGGCGGTTTCCCCTCAAGCATCAGCGCTGTCCAGCATCGCCGGTCTGTCACCGC
>JBFISJ010000180.1:0-5815 GCA_041608595.1 Nitrospiraceae bacterium | reverse complement strand
CTACGAGATAAGACGTGCATGAAGCCTCTCCAATGGCATTTCCCTGCTACGAGACGACGTGCCGCACCGCCGGGCTCTTCAAGCCCCGGTTGTACGCACGAAGACGCTGAAAGTCGTCGGAGCGCCTCGACTGAACGCACGGAAGTTCAGATGAGAGGAGGACCGCGCGGGGAATGTTGGGCGAGCAGCTCGCCGCCATTCAGCACGAATGGAGTGTGGTCGACACGACGCGAGATGTGTTGCCAGATCTGGCCGACGTCAAGGAAACAGACCGCTGGGGCGCTGGTGCCGTGGTACTGCACCCATTGGCAGAGGTCGAAGTCAGAGTGCTGATGCCCGTCATGGTCCGCTTCGGCGAGCTGATGGTGTACGCCGAGCGCCACGCCGAAGGGCGCCATCACCAGCATGGCCGCGAGCGCCGCAAGGGCGATCAGAGTGCGGGGAGTCAGCGAGGATCGTACCAGCAAGAGACAACCCTTTCGAGCAAGCGACTGTGTCTCTATCACAGGGTTTTCAATCGTGTCAATTTACAACGGAATTGCCTGTGCGGGGATCATCGCTTCGGAATGCGCGGTAAGAGCCGGCCCGTGGCTGGTGATCAGGATCGTCCCTCCCCTAATCTCATGTTCCCCGCTGAGGGGTCCCCATCCAATCAGGAATTCCGGATCGCTGCGTGAATTCAGGCGTGAAGAGCCGCTACAGCGAAGAGCGCCGAGCACAATTTGAACCTCCATAGTTTTCAATAGGTTGAAAGGAGCAAGGACTCCGACATCCAGTGGCGAGGCGCTCCGCCGGTCCCCGGCCCTGCTCCGGCCCTCCCCTTTGCCCTACCACGGGCCTCCACCGTTGCAAATGTTGCCGTTCGTGTGCTAAACATGGCATCCCTATCCACAGCTTCTTAACTCTCGAACAAACAGAGTTTTTCCGGAATATCAACTGCATTCGTCACTTTATAAGAAGGACGGTTACGTATGCATCGTGGGATCGAAAATCAAAACGTTGTTGAAATAAAGCCCATGGCCACCCCCCGCCTGGTGAAGAGCAAGCTGCCCATCACGGACAACGCCGCAGCCGTGGTGCTCGAGACCCGGCAGGCCATCCGGGATATCATTCACGGCCGGGACCAAGAGCGCCTGCTCGTGATCGTGGGTCCGTGCTCCATCCACGATCCCGAGGTGGCCCGCGAATACGCGGAGCGGCTCAAGGGCGTCGCGGATGCGACGCGCGAGCATCTCCTCATCGTCATGCGGACCTATTTTGAAAAGCCCCGCACGACCGTTGGATGGAAGGGGCTGATCAACGATCCCCACCTCGATGGCTCCTGCGACATCGCCACCGGCATTGAGCTGGCGCGGAAAATCCTGCTCACGATCAACGACAAGGGTGTCCCCTGCGCGAGCGAGATGCTCGATCCCGTCACCCCACAATTCATTGCCGATCTCGTGAGCTGGGCCGCGATCGGCGCGCGCACGACTGAAAGCCAGACACACCGTGAGATGGCCAGCGGTCTGTCGATGCCGGTCGGGTTCAAAAACGGAACCGAGGGCAGCTTACAGATCGCCCTGAACGCCATGGTCGCCGCCCGCCAGCCTCATCATTTTGTGGGCATCAACGCGGATGGCGCGACATCGGTCATCAAAACCCTGGGTAATCCGGACCGCCACTTGGTATTGCGCGGCGGCGGTGGCAAGACCAACTACGGTCCCGACGATGTCGCGCGAGCCGAAGCGGAGGTGACCTCTGAGGGCATCGCGCGCCCCATCATGGTGGACTGCTCGCACGACAATTCTCAAAAGGACCATGCGCGTCAAGGCCCCGTGGCGCGCGAAGTGCTGCGACAGTTCCGAGAGGGACGTCGCTCGATCATGGGGCTCATGCTGGAGAGCAATCTGCACGCCGGCAAACAAACCTGGCGTCAGGATGCAGAATTGGCCTACGGCGTGTCCATCACGGATGCCTGCCTCGGCTGGAGCGACACGGAGGCGTTATTGCTCGAGCTCGCCGAGGTCCGCGCCGCCAAGCTCGCCTGACCCCCCTCACCCTCCCCTTCCTCCGGTAAGGGGAGAGGGTTTCTGGAAAAATCTGAAAGGCGCGGTCACGTTCTCTGCGTCACGGAGAGCGCTGGGGTGAGGGTGCGTTTCTGTGTTACATTTGCACGATCGTGCTCATCGACAGCCACACACACCTCGACGACACGCGGTACGACGGCGACCGCGATCAGATGATCGCGCGGGCCCGTGACGCCGGTGTCGAGAGGCTCATCACCATCGGCTGCGATCTCGCGACGAGTCAGGCGGCTGTCGCCCTCGCTGATCGGTACCCCTTCGTCTACGCCACGGTCGGGGTCCATCCCCACGAGGCCCAGCATATCGGGGACAACTGGTACCTCGCGCTTCAGCGCCTGAGTCGCCACCCGCGGGTGGTCGCCTACGGCGAAATCGGTCTCGACTACCACTACAACCACTCCCCTCCCCATCTCCAGCGAGCTCGCTTCCGGGAGCAGATCGGCGTCGCGCGTGAGCTTCGCCTGCCGTTGGTCATCCACACGCGCGAGGCCCAACCAGACACGGTGGCGATTCTCAGGGAAGAACATGCGCGGGACGTCGGCGGCGTGTTTCACTGCTTCTCCGGAGATTCCTGGCTGGCCAAGGAGGCTCTCAACCTGGGATTTTCCCTCTCGTTTTCCGGCGTGGTCACCTTCCGCAACGCCGACGGGCTCCGGGATATCATCAAATGGGTCCCGCTGGACCGCATGTTGGTGGAGACCGATTGCCCTTACCTGACGCCCGTACCCCATCGCGGCAAGCGCAACGAGCCGGCCTACGTCAGGCACGTGGCGGAGACGGTGGCGGCGGTCAAATCCGTGGAGCGGCCGATCACCGTGGAGGAAATCGGCCGGATCACCTCGGAGAACGCCCGGAGACTGTTCAGGATCGACACGCCTCGGCCCGCGCTGCGATTACGGGACGACGGTGGGGCGACGGAGGGGTGAGCGCACGCGGCCGGTTGCGTTAGAAGGCTTTGAGCTGTCGCAGACGTTTGCGCAGGGCCTTGGGCAGCTTTTTGGGGTTGCCCTTTTTCTCAGCTCTCTGTCGTGGACGCTCCTCCCCGGCTCGGTCCGGAGAAGCCACGCGACGCGAGGAGGCCGGGGGATTCGTTCCGCCCCTGAGCCGCCGCTCGAACTCCAAGGCCCCGATCACGAAGGCACCCCGCGTCCGGGCAAAGTCGGTCACTTCACGGTCTGACGACACGACGGCGCAATCACCGCCGTACTCCTCGGCCATCCGCTGAATCACCTGATCGGCGCGCTGCCCCTTGCGCGAGTACACCACTTCGATCCCGGAGCGGTGCTCCCGATGCTCGGCTCCAAGGCCCTGCTGCCAGCCATCGAAGACCACCGTCATGGGATGCCGCTTCCCCTGGCGATAGGCCGCCAGGTCCCTCAGGAGCGTGTCACGCGCGGAGGCCAGCTCGCCGCCCTCCCCCCCCACGCGGCCCCTCACCCCCAGGAGGTTATAGCCGTCGATGATGAGATGCTTGAGCATGGGCCTCGCACGCTATCGGACCCCTCGGACGCCTGTCAACTTGGGACACACCCCTGCACCCGGTGGACCTCATATCCCCTTGACAAATCAGCAAACTTCTGACACAAAGGTTAATGGTGCCGAAGAAGCAAGGAGAAACGGGCATGATTGGACGGCCTCTTTTCCTCTTAGTGGCGGCGTTCCTCGTGACCGCCTGGCTTCTGGAGCCTTCTCCCGCAGCGCCCCCCTCCTCCCTGACGACCTGGCAGGAGCCTCGCGACCACAATTCTGTTTTGGTCGCCAGGAAGTCCCGAAAGCCTTCGGCACGGACCTCCCACACCCGCACGCTGCCCGCTCTGATCCAGGACATCCGGGTCGGGCCCAAGGAAACCCACACCCGCGTCGTGTTGGACCTGGAGCGCCCGGTCACCTTCACCCAGACTAGGCGGAAGAATCCGGACCGGCTGGTGATTGACCTCCAGCGAGCCCGCCTGGCGAAGGCCGCGCGTGAGAAGCTGGTCGCCGGCGACTTTCCCGCCGAGGTGAAGGTCTTTCAATTGCGGTCGGGCGGCGTGCGCGTGTCGCTCGACTTGGATGCCGTGTCCACCTACAAGCTGCTCCCGCTTCCCAATCCTCCACGCCTCGTGCTCGACCTGTTCAGCCGAACTCACGCAAACGGGCAGGAGTCCGAGCCCTCCTCGGCCGCCGCCCTCAACGGCGCCTCCCCCTCCATCCTTGTCCCCCCGCGGCGCGTGGGATATGAGATCAAGACGATCGTGATCGACCCCGGGCACGGTGGGAAGGACCCCGGTGCCGTCGGCCGCCGTGGAACCCGAGAGAAGGATATTACCCTGAAAGTCAGCCTCTACCTCCGCGATCTGATCAACAAGCGGCTGGGGAAGAAGGTCCTGATGACCCGTCATCGCGACAAGTTCGTGGCGCTGGAGGATCGCGCCGATTTTGCGAACAAGCACGGCGCGGATCTCTTCGTCTCGATTCACGTCAATGCCCATCCGAAACGAAGCGTGAAGGGGCTGGAGATCTATTACTTCGGGAAGGCGAGTGATCGCCGGGCCATGGAAGTGGCGGCCCGTGAAAACAGGGAAGACGGTATCACCCTGGACCCCGACCTGGAATTCATCCTCGCGGACTTGAGAACGACGAAAATGGTCCAGGACTCCCTCGAGTTCGCCTGGACGACGTCGCAGCGCATGGTCCACCGGTTGGATGGCCGCTACAAGGTCGCAAACCATGGCGTGAAAACGGCCCCGTTTTACGTCCTGCGTTTCACGACCATGCCGAGCATCCTCGCCGAGATCGGCTATGTCTCGAACCCCGCCGAAGAGAAGCGCTTGGCCTCAAAAGCCTTCCAGCGACAGATCGCCGAAGCCATCTTCGACGGCATCAAGACCTACGTCAACTCGACCCAGGTCGCCGCCCGGTAACGTCACTCGCCTCCGGCCCCTCTGACTCGGGCTTCTTTCCATGACCACCTATAAAGTCACGCTCGAATACGACGGCGCAGCCTATTCGGGCTGGCAGCGCCAGGCACGCCAGCCGACCATCCAGGAGGCGCTTGAGTCCGCCATCGAACGCATCAGCCAAACTCCCACACCGGTCATCGGCGCTGGGCGGACCGACGCCGGCGTGCACGCGCTGGGTCAGGTGGCCAGCTTTCAGTCGGATCGGGGGTTGGCTCCGGAGGAGTGGAAGCGGGCACTCAACGGCGTCCTCCCGCCCGACATCAGCGTGCTGTCGGTCGACACGGTCACCGATGATTTTCACGCGCGCTATTCGGCCCGGGCGAAACGATACGTCTACCGCATCCTGAATCGCTCCGAGCGCGCGGCGCTGGAGCGCCAGCGCCTGTGGCACCTCGCCAAGCCGCTCGACATCGACGCGATGCGCCGGGCCGCCGCGCCGCTGGTCGGCTGCCACGATTTTTCCTCATTCCAGGGATCTCCAACGGACACCGAAAACCCGGTCTGTCACGTGACGAGCTTGGAAGTGGAGTCGACGGGGGAGGTGGTGCAGCTGGAGGTGGAAGCCGATCGATTTTTGAAGCAGATGGTGCGGGCGATCGTCGGCACCCTGGTGGAGGTGGGGTTGGGGAAGCGGGCGCCTGAGGAGATGAAGGAAATCCTCGCGGCTCGTGACCGGCGCGCGGCCGGGTACACGGCTCCGCCGCACGGCCTCTATCTGATACGCGTGAGGTATTGAGCAGCCCACCCTTACCCTCTCCCTCCAGCGGAGGTTGGGCGGTAAGACGAAAAGAAAGGGGTGGGGGGGGG
>JBFISJ010000179.1:0-5817 GCA_041608595.1 Nitrospiraceae bacterium | reverse complement strand
TGTCCGGACTGCAAGCTGGAGGCGAGGAGCTTCACCCCGGGCTCGGTGGCCGATGATCTCTTGCAACGGTTCCCGGACGGTCGGGCCATGATTCTCTTCTCCCTCGACTCCGCTCGGGACGGGCGGGGCAAGCCCCTCGATGCAACTCGGGGCAAGCCCTTCGAGGCCGCGAGACCCGCTGGGAAGCAGGACTGGGCAGCCGCCCTGCTTGCACAGGGATACGTCCGCGTTCGCCTGGGGGGCGAGATCGTCGCGCTGCAGCCCGGAATGTCTCTTTCCGAAAGCTCGACTCAACCGCTCCAAGTGGTCCTGGACCGTCTGATCCTGCGGCCGGACTCCCGCAATCGCGTGATCGAGGCCGTTGAGCTCGCCTTCCGCGAGGCTGACGGAACCTGTCATGTGGAGGTCATCGGGCACGGGCCCCAGACCTACTCGACCGGGTTCCGTTGTCCGGGGTGCAGTCACCGGCTCGAGGCACCTCGACCAATCCTCTTCTCCTTCAATCATCCGCTGGGCGCCTGTCCGGAATGCAAGGGATTCGGCAATATCCTCAAGTACGACGAGGATCTGGTCGTTCCCGACAAGACCCGGTCGCTGTCCGGAGGCGCCATCGAACCCTGGTCGAAGCCGGGGACGGACTGGTGGCAGCACCAGATGCTCCTGGCCATGAAGCGACGCGGCGTCAGCCTCTCCACTGCCTACGGCGCTCTGCCCGACTCGGTGCGCCAGCTCCTGTGGCGCGGTGACAAGAAATTCGAGGGGATCGATCAGTTTTTCGACTACCTCGAGCACAAGCGCTACAAGCTCCACGTGCGAGTTTTCTTGAGCCGCTACCGTACGCCCTTCCCCTGTCCGAAGTGCGCGGGGTCCCGGCTTACCCCCTCCGCCCTTCACGTCAAGATCGCCGGGGCCAACATTCATCAGATCTCTGAGCTGACCATTCGCGAAGCGGCGGCCTGGTGCGACAGCCTCCAACTCTCCGACTTCGAGGCGGCCGTGTCGAAGGACGTGCTCGGCCAGCTTCGCACAAAACTTGCCTTTCTGCTGCGGGTCGGCCTCGGCTACGTGACCCTGACACGCCAGACACGCACGCTCTCCGGTGGCGAGGCGCAGCGCATCACGCTGGCCAATCAGCTGGGTGCGAAATTGGTCGGGACATTGTACGTCCTCGACGAGCCGACCATCGGCCTGCACGCGCGCGACACGATGACACTCGCGCAAATCTTGAGGGATCTGGCCCAGGCGGGCAATACCGTCGTGGCGGTCGAGCACGATCGGCAGGTCATCCAGGCGGCGGACTACATTGTCGAGCTCGGACCGGGGGCCGGCGAACAGGGCGGCGAGGTCGTCTCCGCGATGGCCCCCGGCCCGTTCGTGTCCCATTCCGAGGCGATCACGGGTCGGTACCTGCGCGGCGAGGAGACGATTCCTGTCCCGGCGGTTCGCCGCCGCGGCAGCGGCAAAGCGCTCATCATCGCCGGCGCGCGGGAGCACAATCTGAAGAAGCTCACGGTCAGATTTCCGCTCCAGATGCTCATCTGCGTCACCGGCGTGTCGGGCTCCGGCAAGAGCACGCTGGTTGAAGAAACCTTGTACCGTGCCGCCGCCCGGGCTTTTCGGATCGACTCTCTGCCCATGGGGAAATTCACCGCGATCAAGGGGCTCGAGCATCTGCACGGGATCAGGTTGATCAACCAGGAGCCGATCGGGCGCACGCCGCGATCCAATCCGGTCACCTACCTCAAGGCTTTCGATGAGATCCGGGCGATCTTTGCCGCCCAGCCCGAAGCTCGGCGCCGTCGGCTGACACCGGCGCATTTTTCATTCAATACCGCCGGCGGGCGTTGCGAGCGCTGTCAGGGTTGCGGCTCCGAGAAGCTGGAGATGTATTTCTTCGAGGACATGTTCGTGACCTGTGAGGACTGCAACGGGCGACGCTTCAAGCCGGAGGTGCTGACCGTACAGTACCGGGGCAAGACCGTGCACGAGGTGCTTCGGATGACCGTGGATGAAGCTCAGGGGTTTTTCTCCGGTGCGACCCACCTCGCGGAAAAGCTTCGCCTGCTGCAATCGATCGGCCTGGGATACCTGAGGCTTGGCCAGCCGGCGACCACGCTCTCGGGCGGCGAGGCGCAACGCCTTAAAATCGCGGCTGAGCTAGCGCGAGGCGCGGGCCGTGTCGCGAAGGAGACGCCGGGACGATCTGCGCGGAGGGGCCGGACACAGGCACGCGGCACGGCGGGTGTGGAAGGACAGCTCTACGTTCTGGACGAGCCGACGACCGGATTACACCTCGACGATGTGAAGAAACTGCTCGCCGTCCTGAACCGACTCGTGGATGCCGGCCATACGGTCGTCGTCGTCGAGCACAATCTCGATGTGATCAAAACCGCTGACTGGATCATCGACCTGGGTCCGGAGGGCGGCGACGAAGGTGGCCATTTGGTGGCTGAAGGTCGTCCAGAACAGGTGGCGCAACTTGACGCGTCTTACACAGGGCGATACCTCAAATCACTCCTTGCAACCTAAGGCAAGAGGAAAACTTAAAAAGGCAACAAGCAGATTACTCCCCGCCTGCCAATCTCTTCACGATTCAATGGTCCTGTTTAATTTTTGCTTTTGTTAGTTCAGGTTGGGATCAGGCGGCATTTCGGCATACAGCCGATAGGAACCGCCGAGCGAGCGAAGAATATCGGGCCAGATCCGGGACGGATCCTTGTCGAAGACCACGGCAGGGTCGGCGGGCATCGTGATCCAGGAACCGGTCTTCATCTCAGTTTCGAGTTGCCCCGGCGCCCAGCCGGAATATCCGATATAGGCACGAAACGCATTGCTCACGTGGCTGTGGGTCAATAACCGCTCCACCATCTGGACGTCACCACCGAGGTAGACGCCGTCAAAGACGTGGTGAGACTCGGACGGACGCTCCGTCAGGCGATAGAGCACCAGCACCTGATTCGGCTGGACGGGCCCCCCGGAAAACAACACGTGCCGTTGCGCCTCGAGGATCGGAATCTGCGGGAGCGCCTCGGACAAATGCATGGCGGTCGGTCGATTGACGACCACCCCAAGCGCCCCCTCCTTGCCGTGCTCGCAAAGCAGCACGACTGTCTGCCGGAAGTTGGGATCCCTGAGGGAAGGGGCAGCGACGAGGAAGAGACCTTTACCCAGCAACAGATCCATGGTGGGAATGCTACAACGGCCTCGGCTGAGCAATCAAGGTGACCGTGCCCTCTCTCGCGCCTTCACAGCTCATAGAGGTCCGGCCTCCTGTCTTTCACCAACTCGTTGTAGATATTCAGCTTTTTATCCTCCGCCAAGGCGGGGTCGATGTCGATGACGGCCAGATCCTCCTGGTCGCGTGCCGCACGGTACAGAATGTGACCCTTCGGGCTCACGACCTCACTGTTTCCGATGTACGTCAAGCGCTCCTTCCCCCCCCGCTCTTCCGATCCCATCCGATTCGCCGTCACCGAGAACACTCGATTCTCGAGGCAGCGGGTCACCATCGCATCGGGGCAGTGGGGCAGGACCAGGTTAGACGGGTGACACACGATGTGCGCACCCTTGAGCGCGAGCGTGCGTGCGGCTTCCGGATAAATCCAGTCGAAACACACCATGAGGCCCAGCTTCACGGATCCCACATCCCAGACCTGAAAGCCGGTGTCGCCGGGCGAGAAATACAGCGTCTCCTCGTAAAACAAATGCGCCTTGCGATATAAACCGATGACCCCTGCCGGGCCGACCAAGATCGCGGAGTTGTAGCAGTGCCCCCCTGCACGTTCGGGCAGGCCTGCCGCGAGCACCATGCGTCGCCCGCGCGCGATCTCGATCAGCCGTGTCGTGGTAGGGCCGGCGGGGATGGGCTCGGCCAGCAGCTCAACCTCGTGCTGAGACACGAATTGGTATCCTGAGGCAAAGAGCTCGGGAAGGACGAGGAGATCGCTGTCGACGGTAGAGAGCTTCTCGGTGACGATGTCGAGGTTGCGCTTGACCTCACCGAAGACGGGATCGAACTGGTAAAAACCGACGCGCATATGAAGAAGGGCGCGGGGCGCGCGGCACGCGGCGAGGGTTGCCGCCTGCCCCCCGCCCCTTACCCGGTCCTATTTCACTTCCGATAGATGCATGACTGCGCTTCGCGCGTGCTTCGTGGCAACCCCGGCATGCCCCTGGCTACCGTGTGCGACGGCTTCTTCGAGCTCGCTCACCCCCTCATTCAGGTGAGGATTGGTCACTTCTTTTTGTGCCATTTGGGCGTGCTGGAGCGCGACCTGGGCATGCTTGACGATTTCTTTCGCGTGCCCCATCTCGCCGTGCTCGACGGCTTCCTGGGCGTGAGAAATGGCTTCAGCCACGTGAGGATTGCCGGCCGTCGCGTCGCTTGTCAGAACCGGCGCGACAACCAGCGCAGACGTGAGTGCAAGGACCATCAATCCCCAAAGACCAACTCGACGCATGAAACACCTCCTCTGCCAACAAGTGAATGATCCGGTCGGGGCCGGACCTCCAGGGCACATGGAAACCGTATCACGGCACTCGCCCTCGATGCCACTACGCGATTATGACGGGGGGCTAGGCTCCTGCGTGATGACCTTATGGAGCAACTTGGCGTCTTTCTCGACGGGGGCCCCGTAGTCGCGACTCCACTCCCACCACGAGCCGGGATAATTGCGAACCCGTCGGTGGCCGGCAAGCTTGAGCATCACGTAGAGCCAGCTTGATCGGACCCCTCCCGTGCAGTAACAGATCACGGGCTGCTCCAACGACACCCCTCTCTCCTGGAGAATGGCCAGGATACTGTCAGGGGCCTTGACCGTGGCGTCGCCGTTGAGAAACAGATTCCAGGGCACATTGACCGCCGAGGGGATGTGTCCCGGCCGAGGGATCCCAGGCATTTCCCTGCCGGCAAACTCCTCCAGGCTTCTGGCATCCGCGATCGTGACACTTGCCTGACGCGACCTTACGATTTGTTTCAACTCGTCCTTCAACACGATCAGCTCGGGAATGGGCGCGGCCTTAAACTGACCCGGTTTCGGCGCGGCGACACCATGCTCGTAGGGTCGCTTCTCGTCGACCCACTTCACCCACCCACCGTCGAGAATCCGAAGGTGCCGATGCCCGAGGTACTCGAGCATCCAGTACATGCGGCCTTCGTCACCCCAATTGTCGTAGGGGTTGGAGTAAATGACGACCTCGCTGTCGTCGCTGATCCCCAGTGCGCGGACCTTGGTTTCGAGCCGACCGATGTCGGGATCCAGCAGGCCTTTGGCCGCGGCATGGGGGTCGCTGAATTCGTGCCAGGTCGCGTGCACCGCTCCGGGAATGTGCCCGCCGAATGCGTAGGCCGCCTTGCCTCGCACGTCGACCACGACCAGCCCCTCACGCCCAAGCCGTTGCTGCAGGGCCTCGGTATCAGTAAAACACGGGTGTGACATTGTTCTCCTCTATTCTCGATGGCGATCCGATCTGACGTCACATGGGATGTATCGATTCCGCCTGACTCTCCGCGAGGCAAGCAAGATACTTCGGCGGAGAGGCATCGCGGAGGACCTCGACCAATCCACCTGACAGTGGAAAGCTGCGCTCGTAGATGGTGAACCGGTACGGATCGTTTGCCGTCAATCCGTATTGTTCCCGCAACATCTCGTGCTGGTCATCCGTCAATATGTGATATCGCACACGTGCCGTCAAGGTCAGCCCCGGGCGGCGCGAAGGCAATCGATAGTCAAAGGTATATTCGCGACTGGCGAGGGGGAGCAAGCGGTTGTCGAGTACTTCCAAAATGACCGGTTGCCACATGATCCAACGCCCCAT
>JBFISJ010000178.1:0-5826 GCA_041608595.1 Nitrospiraceae bacterium | reverse complement strand
TTGGGGAATGCCGCCGAGGGACGGTACGGCCGAGTCGATCCGGCTATTTCTTGCGGGCTTGGGCGAGTAAGTGCTGGATGCGCTCGTCCGAATACTCGGAGGGGTCGACGTGGTGGATGGTGGCGGTGAGCTCGTCGCGCAACTCCTGCGTCCTCTGGACCAGGCGGTCCAGCTCCTGCCGGCTCAATCCATGCCGCTGTCTGTGGAGTGCTTGGGCGTCAGAGAGAGGAGATGCAGCGGAACCCTGCTGGCTGTCGTTCTCTCGTTTCAGATCACGGAGCCACATTTCACGCAAAGTACGCCAATCTGTGGGTTGAGTCCATTCCACATCAGGAGGGGGATGTGGCCCCAATGGATGGCGAGCGGACCGATGGAATCCGGACGAGGGGTCAGGAGTGGAAGGCCACCAGGGCAAACTTGCGGCGCCCGATCCGCATTCGGTACTGCCGTCCTGATTCCAGGGTCACCAAGGCGTTCGGATCTTGGTGCTTGGCCCCGTCGATCTCCACGGCGCCCTGGACGATCAGGCGGCGCGCCTCGCTCTTACTCGGCACCAGCTTGGTACGGACGACGAGATCCACGAGCCCCACGCTTGGGATCGCAGGGTCCGAAAGGTCAGCCTGCGTCAGCGAGAGTCGCGCGTCGGGCTCGTCGGGAAACTCGCGCGCCTGAAACTTCTGCTGAAACTCTTCCTTGCCGGCCCGGCCCGCCTCTCCCCCGTGGTAACGCGTGACGAGGCGCTCGGCCAACTCCATCTTGGCTTGCATGGGGTGCGCGGTCTGCACCCGGGCCATGTCCTCCGTGGTCAACAGTTCGTAATACCGAAACATGAGCTGATCGCTGATGGACATGAGCTTGCCGAACATGTCACCGGGGCGATCCTCGAGGGCGATATAGTTGCCGGTGCTCTTGCTCATCTTGCGGACGCCGTCCGTCCCCTCGAGGAGGGGCATGGTCAGGACGACTTGCGGCTCCTGCCCGTAGTCTCGTTGGAGATCGCGGCCCACCAAGAGATTGAATTTTTGATCCGTGCCCCCGAGCTCCACGTCCGCCTTCAGCGCGACCGAGTCGTAGCCCTGGATCAACGGATACAAGAACTCGTGGATGCTGATCGGCTTTTGCTCCTGGTAGCGCGTGTGGAAATCCTCCCGCTCCAACATCCGGGCCACATTGTAATGCGCGCTGAGCTCAATCAATTGCTCGGCCGGCATCGCCTCCATCCACCGGCTGTTGAACTCGACCACCGTCTTCCCGGCGTCCAGGATCTTGAAGATCTGCCGCTGGTACGTTTTGGCGTTGTCCTGGACTTGATCCTTGGACAGGGCCTTCCGCGTCTCCGAGACCCCCGACGGGTCTCCGATCATACCCGTGAAGTCACCGATGAGAAAGACGACCTGGTGACCGAGATCCTGAAAGTGCTTGAGCTTGTGAATGAGGACGGTGTGCCCGAGATGCAGATCGGGCGCGGTCGGATCGAACCCCGCTTTGACCCGCAACGGACGTTTCTCCCGGATCGAGCGGGTCAGTTTCTGCTCCAGTTCGCTCTGCTGGATGACCTCGACGACGCCGCGGAGGATCAACTCCATCTGGCGGGCCAGCTCGCTCACGATCCCTTTCTCCCCTCGCGAGCGCGTGGCCGCTGGGCGGTACCGCCCTGAGAGACCGAGACCAGCGGACGAATGCGCGAGAGCCGCGTCTCACCGATTCCTCGAACATCAAGTAATTGTTGAATAGAATAGTAAAAGCCATTGTTTTTTCTTCGTTCAATAATCCTATTCGCAATCACCTTTCCCACTCCCGGCAGGGCCGTCAGCTCATCGACCGTGGCCCGGTTCAAGTCGAGCGGGAAAACAGCCTCATGGACTGCCGGGGGCACGGTGCGGGAAGAACCCGCGGGGTCATACCGGCCCTCCCACCCGATCCACAGAACGGCCGCTGTCGTGGCGAGGAGCAGTCCAATCTTGGTGCCAAGCGCTCGCAGCATCATCCGCCTCGCTTGCGGGCCATGTGGATGGCGAGCCCTTCGACATCCTCGGCCGCCTCCATGAGCCCCTCGGCCAGCGTCGGATGCGCGTGGATCATCTCCGCCACCTGAGCGGCCGTCGCGCCGACCTGCATGGCCAGCGCGGCCTCATGAATGAGGTCGGCGGCGTGGGCACCCACGATATGGACGCCGAGAAGCGCGTCGTTCGCGGCATCCGCGATGACCTTATAGAATCCGGTCGTCTCGCCGACGGCATGGGCCTTTCCCAGCGCCACGTAGCGGAAACGGCCGACCTTGAGACAGCTCTCGGGTCGGCGTCCCTGCCCCGCCAGTCGCTGGCGCGCCTGCTCCTCCGTCAGGCCGACCCGGCCGATCTCAGGCAGTGTGAAGATGCCTGCGGGAACCACGTCATAGTTCACCTTTGTCGCCCGACCGAGAATGTTGCTCGCCGCCACCTTGCCCTGCGCCGACGCCACGTGCGCCAGCATCCCCTTGCCGACGACGTCACCGATCGCATAGACGCCGGGGACGTTCGTCTTCATCGCGTCATCCACCAGGATTTCCCCTCTCTTGCCGACGTCGACGCCGGCTTTCTCGAGCCCGATGTTCTTGGAGTTCAGCCCTCGACCGACGGAGACGAGAATGGTGTCTGGGGCGAGGGTGCTCCCGTCCTTGAGCGTGAGGCTGAGCCGCCCCTGCGTCCGGTCGAGGGTTTCGACCGTCGTGCCGGTCAGCATTTCCACGCCGCGCTTCTTCAGCTCCCGCGCCATGGCGGTCGAGACCTCCTCGTCCTCGAGTGGCAGGATGCGCGGGAGCAACTCGATCATCGTCACCTTGGTTCCGACGCCGCTGAAATAGGACGCAAACTCACAGCCCTCGACCCCGCCGCCGATGATGGCGAGGCTCTTCGGCGCCTCGGTGAGGTCAAGAGCCTCCTTGCTCGTGAGGATCTGTTCGCCGTCGACGGGGAAGAGCGGCAGGTTCGGCCACGAGGACCCGGTTGCGACGATGATGGCATCCGCCCGCACCGTCGTCTCGCCACCGTCCGCCTTCGAGACACGGATACTTCTCTCGTCCGAAAGCGCGCCCCAGCCGTGGATGTGCTCGATGCCCCACGTTTTGAAGAGCGTGGCGATGCCCTTGACGAGGGAATCCACCACCTTGTTTTTCCTGGCGATGACCTGTACCAGGTCATACCGCACGTTGCCGTCGACGTGGAGTCCCAGCTCCGCGCCCTTTTTCACCTTGTCGCCCAACTCCACGACCGAGAGGAGCGCCTTGCTGGGGATGCATCCCCAGTTGAGGCAGACCCCGCCCAGCGCCTCGTTCTCGATGACGGTGACGTTCGCCCCGAGCTGCGCGGCGCGGATGGCAGCCACGTAGCCGCCCGGCCCAGCTCCGAGTATGGCGATGTGTTTGGGGTCGGACATCATGAACCGTTCCGCGTTCCAGAGAATGGCTCTCCGTCAAGCCTGAACCCTGGAACTTGGGACTGCTGCGCACCTGGATTCCCGCCTTTGCGCAAGCGTCCGCCTTCGCCAAAATTTCAGCGGACGAGACGGCGGGTAGGCCCACCTACGCGGGAATGAGGGAGCAGCGGTGTGCTCCTACTTTTTCTCCGACTCGAGAAATTTCTGATACTGCTCGGTCGTCATGAGGCCCTCGACCTCCTTCGGGTCGGCGAGCTCGATGACCGCCATCCATCCCTTGCCGTAGGGGTCGCTGTTCACGATCTCCGGATGATCCTTCAGCGCGTCGTTGACGCCCGTGATCATGCCGCTCACGGGCGTGTAGATCGTCGAGGTCGTCTTGGTGGACTCCACCTCGCCGATCGCCTGGTTGGCGGATACCTTGGCGGAGGGCTTGGGCAAATCGACGAACACGATATCCCCCAACGCGTCCTGCGCGAAGTTGCTGATGCCGACTGTTGCCTTATTGCCCTCGACTCGAATCCACTCATGTTCCTTGTGATACCGCAGGTCCTTGGGCTCCATGATCAATCCTTTCCAATGGTGTCGTACGGGATTGTAACGCACGTGCGCGGATTCATGCAGAAAAACCTCGCGATCGTATTGCAGAGGTCCCTCTTTGTCAAGGAAGCGTGAGGTGGGTCGGAGCGTAGAGTAATCCGACGGGTTCGGGCAGGTGTGCCCGCGTCGCAGGGAGCGTGGTGGAGATCGTCGCGGCATACTCGCTCTCCTCCGGGAGACGCCGTATAAGCCACACGCGACGGGCATCGCCCATGACGTCGATGGCGCGGCCCAGCAGAGTCCGCGGTCGCTCGTCCGCGGCGCCGATCGCACTGGGGGTCGGCACCGAGTGCGGGGCGTCGTCGGGACCCGGGTCTGGTCCCTCCTCCGCCAGCACGAGAAAATCGAGTCCCGCCCGCTTCGCTTCCACGACGTCCTCGCCGTACTGCACGAGCGCCCGGGCTGGTTCGAAAATCGCGGCGGCATGCAATTCGACGCCGACCTGGAGGTCGCCACGATGCTGGCGCATCGCGGTCGCGAGCTTGCCAATAATCGCGAGCTGCTCCCGCGTCCTCCAGCCCACCCATCACCAAAATTCCGGCGGGTGCGCCCGCTCCGCCACTGCAGTCGAACCAGCATGCTGATCCTCGATCAACGCGACGGGATCGAGACGGATGCCGAACGCATGCTCGAACTCGCGCACCGCAAAAGCGCTGAACCCGTCGCGGGGGCCCAATGGGGCGTCACCCCGAAACACGATCCCCTCCACGCCGGAATCCACCAGGTCAATCATGAGGTCCCCGAGGTACTGCTGAAAACCGGGATGAAAGAGATCCAAGGCCTGGGATGGTTCGAGCTGCCCGGTCCCGGGATCGTACCGGGCATCGTGCCATCCTCCCTCCGGCTCGAGCCAGCTCATGCGACGGAGGGAGACCGCCCCGTAGACGCCAATGCCGCGTTCCCTCGCCGCCGGGATGATCTGCTCGAACAGGTCCTCGACCACCGGCGCCCATGACGTGCGAAAGTAGACACCCGCCGGTGGAGGATCGGTCGGTGCCACCTCTCCGCTGGGAAGCGACTCCGACCGGGACGCGCCTTCGTGCCCGGTCGGAGTGCCGATCTCCAGGACCAGATCAGTGATGCCGGACTGTCGCAATGCCGCCAGCCAGGTCCCGCGCTGCGCCGCTGCCGGGATATCCTCGACCGCGATGAACAGACCGTTGAAAATCCGCGGCCCCGCGCGTTCCAGTTCCGGCGCCAGGGCGGCAAGCCGCCGCCGGGCAAGTGTCAGGAGACGGCGATTCTTCGGGTCGTCCGTTCGGGTGTCCTTGATCAACGCGCGATAAGACTCCTCGGCGGCCACGACGTTCCCGGTCTGCTCGTAGGCGCGACCCAGGAGGTAACGCATGTCCGGCAGGAGCGGCGAATGAGGATGACGCTGGACGAGGTTGTTCAGCAGGCGGATGGCGGCGTGGGGACGGCCGCCCTTCACGTGATCACGCGCCTCCTCGAACAACTGACTTTGCGCCGCAAGATTGAGGTTGGGCTGGCGGACGAAGGCGGGCGGCTCGCTGACGCGCGGCTTGGCACAGCCGGACATCGCGAGCGCGCAGCCTACCATGATGGTGCCGAGCGCAGCCAGCACGCGAAGGCCGGAGGCGCGGAGAGACGATATGCCTAAGTCACGAGATAAACGAGACGGAGAGGTGGACGGTGGTCGGAGTCGTGGCAAGAGGGGGGTCACCGCTTGCGCGGCTCAATCTCCGGAAAGAAGTAGCCGACTTCGAAGCGGGCCGTTTCCGGGGAGTCCGAGCCGTGCACCGCGTTGTACTCGATGTTCGTGCCGTGAGCCGCACGGATGGTCCCGGGGTC
>JBFISJ010000177.1:0-5830 GCA_041608595.1 Nitrospiraceae bacterium | reverse complement strand
TCTGTCTTGGTTTTCAGCCGAAAGAGGCATTCTTGTGGTGAGGGTTATCGTAACGGGGGCCGCCGGGCGCATGGGATGCCGGTTGGTCGCCCTCGTCAAGCAATCGGAATCGCTCTCGCTGGCCGGTGCGGTCGAAGGTCACGGGAACCCGTCCATCGGAGACGATGCCGGTCAGGTAGCGGGCTGCGGGAGTACCGGGGTGAAGATCACCGCCGAGCTGAGCTCCTGTGTGGACGCAGGGGAGGTCCTGGTCGACTTTTCCTCGCCGCCGGCGACCCTCCAGCACCTGGCGGTGGCAGCCCAGCACAAGCGGGCCATGGTGATCGGGACGACGGGATTCTCACCCGATGAGGCGGAGCTGGTCAAATCCCGGGCGAAGGGCATCCCCTGCGTGTGGTCTCCGAACATGAGTGTGGGGGTCAATCTCGTCTTCAAGCTGATCGCGGAGATGGCCAGGGTGTTGGGAGACGGCTATGACATCGAGGTCATCGAAGCGCATCATCGGTTGAAGAAGGATGCGCCGAGCGGAACCGCCCTGAAGATGGCTCAGATCCTCGCGCAGGCGACCGGTCGCAATCTGGAACAGGTTGGGGTGTTTGCCCGTAAAGGCTTGATCGGGGAGCGCAAGCAGGGCCAGATCGGCATCCAGACAATCCGCGCCGGCGATATCGTTGGTGACCACACCGTGCTGTTCGGCGGCATGGGTGAGCGCATCGAGATCACGCATCGCGCGCAAAGCAGGGACACCTTTGCCGTTGGCGCGCTGCGCGCGGCGGAATGGGCCGTACGCCAGCCTCCGGGCCTCTACGATATGGCGGATGTGCTGGGGATCAGATGACCGCGGAGGAGCTTTGGCTCCCCCGCGCGGTCAACGTAGAGCTTATGCCGGAGCGGCCATGATGAGAATCGTGGCCAGGATGACAATGATCGGGGTCCCGATAAACAGGCCCATCTTGCCGAACGTATCATAGGCTCCATAGATGAGCACGACTGAGATCAAGGTGTAATACATCGCCGCGATGCCCTGGTATCCGCTGCTGGGCTCGGTGGCCAATGCCAAGGTTGGTAGAGAAGCGCCAATAAAGCTGCTCAAACCCGCCGTCAGTCGTTTCATAAATCGACCCCTCCCTCGAAGATTACTCTAGCCCACAAGTGAAAGCGAGCGCCGGCTGCCGTCACCGGAGCGGACGCCCGATGATGTTTTGGAAGGGCCATAAGATGCCTTTTTTGCCCTCTCCTTGTCAATGTGTGTTTCCGCTACGCTGCTGGCTGGCCGAGCCTTGGCGGGAGGGGGGCACATCAGTCGGTTACGTAGACCGACGCCGGTCTCGTCAACAATCTCTTTATACGGAGGGAAAAGCAGCGAGGTCGGCTCAGGTGATCCTGCCTGCACCGGGCACAGACTCGCGTCGCAAGCCTTATTGCCGAGCGGTAAGCGGTCGGGGTTCCGCCTCGGCGGCTTTCCGGCGACCGCAATTCAGGCATGCGAAGAACGCCATCGAAAGCCCGGTATCGAGGTCGACAGCGCGCTCCACCATCATCGTTCCACTGCACTTGTCGCAAGTTTTCATGGCCGCTGAACCTAGCACGCTAATCGTGGAAATGCCATCCCCCTGAAGGCCCGGTGGGAGGGGGACAAAGGACCTGCGCACCAAACTCCCGTATGGGCCATTCGGGCCTTCCCAAAGCAGGAAAGATCGGTACATGCCACCATGGGTTGGGTGGAGCCAAGGCAGATCCCAAGCGATTGTGGCAATCCAGCGGAGGGAGCCTTTCTTGACACGTGACGCGTCCGCCCCCTACGATGCCGATGAGTCGCCCGCCTTCGCTAATGCGACGGTGGGCAAGCCCGCCATCGCAGGACTCGTCCGCCGACCTGGATCCCGACTTGTCGCCGACCTGTCCCCAGGAGCTTGAGCGAATGGGGAAGCTTTGGTAGAGGCGGGAGTGACGGCTGCCACGCCGAAGAGCTGCACTGCGTAGGGAAAGGATGTCTCATGCTGAGAATACTGGTCGTGATCGGGTTGCTGGTCCTCCTGTACTTCCTCGTGCGACGAGCGATGTTGGAATTTCGCGGAGGGGTCGACCGCGGGCGTGAGCTACCGGACAAGGATCAGATGGTGCAGGATCCGGTGTGTCGGGTGTACGTGCCCCGGGGCGCGGCGGTGGAAGAAAAGATCGGCGGTCAGACGTATTACTTTTGCAGCAGGGATTGTGCGCGTACCTTCGAGCAGCAACTTTCGGGCTAGCCGCAATCGGAATAGCTGTAGTCGTTCAGCTTGCCTTCCTCATCAAACTGAAGCGTGATTTCGCACTCATTGGGAGTGAAGTTCCAAAAGGGTGGTCCTGTTGAGCCGCCGGCAATTCGATAGTACGTCCAGGTTTCCCCTCCAAAAAACCGTGAGGCCTTCCCGCTGGGAGCCCCCCAATTCTCTTCAAACCAGGCCTGGTCTTTTCCTTGCATCTCGGCTGGCTTGAGCGACGCCTCCAGATAGGGATTGCCGCCGCAACCGAGAAGCAGGATGGGGACCAGGAGCATGACCGCCACACGCAGGCTCTTCATTGACGCGTCCTCCGGTAAAGGGGCCGAACGGGTTGATGCGCACGAATTCATTGTAAGCGGCCCTTCCCGGCCTGTCAAACCAACTCGCCCCGCGTTCCGGTCTCTCGCTCGGCTGGACCGGCGTTCGTGGAGATGCCGTGGGTTGGTCGCACGCATCACCGCTCCAGAAGCCGTCTGGCCTCGCGGAAGACCGCGTGGAACATCGGCCGCGTCAGCTTGCCCGTGAAGGTGTTTTGTTGACTGGGGTGATAGGAGCACAGGAGCACGATATCCCAAGGAAGCCGGACCGTCGCGCCGTGACCGAATGTCGGAAGGGGGGAGACCTTGGGATGTCCCAGCTGGCGCGCAGCCTTCAGATACTGATCGAAGGCGATTTTCCCCAAGACGACGACGGCGCGGATCCGGGTCAGCAGGCGCAGCTCGTTCAACAAATAAGGACGGCACGCGTCGAATTCAGCCGGGGTCGGTTTGTTGCCGGGCGGCGCACAACGAACGGAGGCGGTGACATAGCAGTCCCGTAGCCGCAGGCCGTCGCCTCGATGTCTCGAGCCGGCCTGGTTGGCGAAGCCATGCCGATGCAATGCCTCGTAGAGCCAATCGCCGCTCCGATCACCCGTGAACACACGGCCGGTTCGGTTCCCACCATGGGCCGCCGGCGCGAGGCCGAGGACCAGCAGACGTGCGCGGGGGTCGCCGAATCCCGGCACGGGGCGGCCCCAGTAGGTCCAGTCGTAAAATTGCCGTCGCTTGGCGGACGCGATCGCCTCGCGATGGGCGACCAGACGCTCGCACAGACGGCAGGCCACGACACGGCGATTGAGCAGGTCGATCGGCTTCACACTGCACGCTGCCCCTTAAGATCTGTCATGTTGCGGGGTTATCCTTGCCGCCCCGAAGGCTTGCTGGTAGCATTAGTTTGCCTGCCCGAGCAGCGAGGCTCCTTTTTCCCACAGCGCGGTCAAGGGGGATACATTGTCTATGCATTACGCACGGTTGCGCATCTTTCTGTTCGTCGCAGGATTTGCCTGCGTGGCCCTGGTCTCGACGGCCTTCACGCAGCAGGATCCTGAAGACGTCCCCGCCAACGGGAATCCCTACGAGACCGTCGCGGTGCTGTCGGGCGAAGACGGAGCGACGGAAGACCCCGCCTCGTCGACCGAGGACGTGGACCCATCAGAGGGGGACCCAGGGCTCGAGACGCTGCCGGAAATGGACGGACAGCTCGTCGTGCTCCCCGAGATCCGACGGAACGGACCCCGTCATTTTTTGAGCTCGTTCAGACTGCCCAAGGAGCTGGAGTTCGGGGGGCAGCGGGTGCCCCTCGACCAATGGCACGTGCGCGAGCGAATCGAGTATGAGTTTTATCAGTTTCTCGCCTCCGAAGGCGATAGCCTCATCGTGGCCAAGCGAACGGGGCGATGCTTTCCCCCCGTCGAGAAGGAGCTGGCAAGAGCCGGCCTGCCCGACGATCTCAAGTATATGCTGCTGGTCGAGAGCAAGTGTGTCGCGGCCGCCTACTCCCGGAAGCGGGCGTCCGGCCCATGGCAGTTCATCCACTCCACCGCCAAGCGATTCAAGCTGAAGAGCAACAAGTGGCGGGACGAGCGCCGCAATCTGGAGCTCTCCACCGAAGCGGCGATCAAATACCTCCAGCACCTGCATGACATCTTCGGCGACTGGCTCCTCGCCATGGCGGCCTACAACGCCGGTGAGTCCAAGATCAAAAAGAAGCTGGCGGCACAAAAGATCGACGACTATTGGAAGTTGCACACCGTTCGTGAGACCATGCGGTATGTGCCGCGGGTGATCGCCGCCAAGGAGATCTTTTCGCAACCGGAAATCTATCTCGGGCTCACACGGGAAGACCTGTACACGCCGCTAGAGACCGAGACCGTGACGGTGCGGATCAGGAAGCGCAAGCAGCATCTGGCGACGGTCGCAGAGAAGTACGGCACCTACTTCCTGGAGCTGAAGATGTTGAACCCCGAGCTCAGACGCTCGTACCTCCCCCGCGGCACGTACAAGCTCAAAGTGCCGAAGCGTCCCTGCCTCGAGCCCTGCGCCAACGAAGACGGCGCGGGTTGACCAGCCGATCGCGTCGTGACCATTTCCGGTCTCGCAGCCCGGCCTCGCACGCTCCTCACCAAGCTGCTCGGGGCGGGGCTCCGCGCCGTCGACCCGGTGCAGGCCGTCCGCCGCGCGGTGAGGCGGCGCGGGCCATGGTTGCACGTGGGTGGCATCCGGTATGACCTGCGTCGCTATCGGTCGGTCGTCGTCGTCGGCGCGGGGAAGGCGTCCGCCCCCATGGCGCGAGAGCTGGAGACCGTGCTCGGCCCCCGGCTGAGCGGCGGCCTGGTCGTGGTGAAGTACGGACACGGGGCGCGCACGCGGCGCGTGCGCGTGGTCGAAGCCGGCCATCCGGTTCCCGACCGAGCCGGGTTGCAGGGAGCCACCCGTCTGCTGGATCTTGTGGCCCGTCTGACCTCCGATGACCTGCTGCTGGTCGTCCTCTCGGGCGGCGCGTCAAGCCTTCTTCCGGCTCCCTGTCCTGGCGTCTCGCTCGCGGACAAGCGGCGGACGACCACCTTGTTGTTGCGCAGCGGCGCGACGATCCAGGAGATCAACGCGGTCCGAAAGCACCTGTCTGCCGTCAAGGGTGGGCAGTTGATCGCCGCGACGCGCGCAACTGTCGCCAGTCTGATCCTCTCGGATGTGATCGGTGACGATTTGGCGTCCATCGGCTCCGGACCGACGGCGCCCGATCCGACCACCTTCCGCGACGCGCGTGCCGTTCTGGATCGATTCCACCTGTGGCGGAAGCTGCCTGCGCATGTGCGGACACATCTGACGAAGGGACTCAGGAAGCAGGTGCCGGACACGCCAAAGCCGGGTGCGCGAGTATTCAAGAGAGTGCGGAATCACATCATCGGCAACAACCGGGCCGCGGTCGCCGCCGTGGCGGCAGCCGCCGAATCGGCCGGGCTCCGCACGCTCGTGCTGACGACCTCGTTGACCGGCGAGGCCAGGGACGCGGCCAAGTTCTTGGCGGCGCTGGCTCGCGAAGCCAGGATCTCCGGGCAGCCGGTTCGACCGCCTGCGTGCCTGGTGGCCGGCGGAGAGCTGACAGTGACGATTCGCGGCCAGGGGCGAGGCGGGCGCGCGCAGGAATTCGCGCTCGCCGCCGGCATCGAAATGGCCGGGCTCAAAGATGCCGTGATTGCCGCGCTGGGGACGGATGGCACGGATGGTCCTACGGATGCCGCCGGC
>JBFISJ010000176.1:0-5838 GCA_041608595.1 Nitrospiraceae bacterium | reverse complement strand
TGCGGCAGGAGCTGCTGCGGGATGAAGCCGAACAACTCTTTCCCGAGCTCCGGCGAGATGACCGAATCACACCCGGATGACGCCGAATTGGTGAAGCAGCCGTGCTCAATGTCGGGCGTTCCCGAATCGTCGCCCGGATGCCAGTAGCCGGCATTGAATGCGTGGAGCATGCCGTCATTGGCGCCCAGGTACGCGACCTGGCGACGGTTCTTGTACTGGGCGAAGAACGTCGTGTAGGACGTATCGCCGTAGAGCAGATCGTAACGCTGCGCCGGCGCGCCGACCACGATCGGCTGGGCGTGAATCGGGTCGCCCAGCTTCCACACTTTCAAAGATCCCCCGACGTCCAACTGACGGTTCCGAAGGCCGCTTACCTGGTCCCCCCGGATGAAATTGATGATGTTGGTCGCCGTATAGGGTGCTCCGCTAGGACGTAGATAAGGCGTTAGGGTCGAGGCGTTTGCCGCCGTGAAATCGATCCACTCCCCGCCATCGACCAACCCATCGTTGTCGAGGTCGACCCAGGTCTTGAGCTTTCTCGTGCTCGAGGCCTGGTTCGCAAGCTGAGTGCCAGCCTCCCAAATGCCCTTGACATCCCGCAAGCCGACAGTCGTCGGCGCGACGGGATCTGCCAGGCCGTTCCCGTCAGCATCGGGATAAAGATCGACGACGGTCTCGTTCAACGCGCTATCGAAGCGCATGCGGACGATCTTGTCCTCGTCGTACACCATCTTCCCGTCGGCCGTCGTGTCCTCGCGGAGATTGCCGAAGGCGTCGATGTAGAGACCGTGGGTATAGCCGACCCATTTGATCTCCTTGAGGCCTTCGAGCACACTCGGGAAGAAGAACGACTGGTAGAGCGCGCCCTCCCCGGTGGACGAGGTCGCGAGCACCGATGCGGCCGAGCCGGAGCCGCTCCGTTGGAGAATGCTGGCGATCGCGGAGAGGAGCTTGTCCTTGATGTCCGCGCCGTTGGACGATTCGAAGTAGGTGTCGGGAATGCCGTCCGCGCCGTCGGCGCCGGTATTATTGTCGACCTTGTCCCACTCCTCGGTCAGGTCCGGAATGTTGTTGGAGTTTTGATCGTTGAACCCGCCCAGCTTGGCCGCATGCATCAGCACTTCTCGACCACTCACCCGGCCAAAGGCGAAGAACGTATAAATGGTGGCGTTTTGGAACCCGGGCAGGTCTTGTCCGGCTTCCCCAATCACGGGAATCGTCCCCTGGCGCAGGTCGTTGATGTGCCCCCAATAGGCCACGTCGTCCAGATAGTGGCTGCCCGATGAGCCGTAATCCGTCCTGTGCTCGCCCAGCAGGGTCGCTGGCGGCGTCGCATCGTTGGTGTTGCACGTGCCATTGGGCGCGTGAATGGTTGTGCTGCCTCCTGTGCAGTGAAGACCGTGCTGGCCGTGCGCATAGTCCTGCAGGGCGCTCGGAATGGTCTGGTCCTGTGTCGGCTCTCCGTCGGTGAGGACCAGGATGAAGGTCTTGCAGCAGGGCACCTGCGACGATGGGCTCGCCCATTTCGGCGTATGGTTGCTGCCGAAGAAATAGGGGTCGCGCCCGCAGGCATTGCTGATATAGCCGGCCGGACAAGTCTCGCTGCCGGTCAGGGCGCTGATCTCGCCGGCGCCCAGAGAGCCCGCTCCGGTGCTCCCCATGCTGACGCCGGGAGAATAGGACAATGGGTAGACATACTCCGTCGGAAAGAGTGACGAGTTCACCTGGGCAATGTAGCGCAACGCTTCGTAGAGCGACTCCGCGAGCGGCGTGTTCCCCTCGTTGTTGGTCTCCTCGATCCCGTGGATCATGGCGACCATGTTGCTCATGAAGGTGGTGACGGTCGTCCCGTTCCATTCGATCGCCTGGCGCGAGCCGATCGGGACCATCACAAAGGCGCCGTCGTTTCCTTTGAACTCCATCAGTCCGAAGCGGGCGCGCGAGCCCGCATCCTGGATGAGACCGATCGGTTCGGTATCCAGTGCCACGCGGATGACGAAATTTGTCTCCGAGTACCCATCGCCATCACTACAGGAGCCAGGGTTGCTGCTCGGCTCGCTCGTGTCGTCGTCCACGCAGAAGGAGCCGGTCAGCGCGCTGTTATTCCCGATCAAGTGGAAGGTCAGATTGGTCGCCCCGAGTTCCAGCGATGCCGGCATTCTTCCGTTCGATTTCTTGGGGCCAGGGCCGACCGGCACGGAGTGCGTCGACACATCGGCGCCGCTGGGGAACACATCCTTGTTCACGCCCTTGACCGTAACCTTGGCGGGGGTCCCGCTGGCCGGGCAGCTTCCATCGGCCGCCCGAGCCACGGCGCAACTGCCGCCGATGAGCGCCTGCTTGACCGCGTCGATGCGGCGGAACGTGACCCAGTTCAAGAAATTCCCGTCCCACAACGTGCTGGCGCAGGTGGTGCTGACGCTCAGTTTTAGCAGGCCGCTCGCCTCGAAGCGCGTGTTGGCGCTATCGTAGGTGTAGCACTTCATGGAATCGAAGTAGCCGGGGTAGGTCATCGTCTCGTCGAACTCCGCGCAGTTTTCGAAATCGCTTCCCGTCGAGAGATCGCAATCCGCCCGTCGCCCCATGCTTCCCGACTTGTCGAGCAGCAGCAGTACATTGGGCGGCACCGTGTTCGCGATAAAGGGGGGCTGACTCGTGTAGTCGGCCATGGCCTGTGCCCTGACCTCGGCCGTACCCATGGTCAGGCTCATGGCCAGAACCAGCAGCAGAAACGCGTGTGTGGTCACAACCTTGCGATTCATGACGTCATCCCCTTTTTGTGGCTCGATCGCGCGCGAGCATTTCTCGACTCAGGTAACACTCAATGAGTCGGGCTATCGCGGCATGATCCAAATGATCCGTTTGATCTTTCCCTTCTTCACATAGAACTGCAGCTCATCACCGGCCCGCATGATCGCCGGGTCTTGCTTGTTACCGTCGTCATCCGTCACTGCCACGTCTTCGTCCACTTGATACCGTTTGCCGTTGATTTCCAGGACCTTGCCCATGTTGGCGGTCAGGACGCCTGATTGAAATCCCGGGGCATGCTTTTCGCTCTCGTCCTGACGGTGTCCAGAATCCGCTCCGGCGGTCGCCACCCCCCCCACACTCAGCGTCATCACGCACAACAAACACAACAAGGTTCTAATTGAAGACACCGCGTGTTGGAGCGGGTGCGCGAAATGCCGGTTCTGATTTTTGCAAGTGCACGGTCGCCTTTTCATACGTTCCTCCCGACTTTCGACCCAGTCGCGCGCTCCGCAAGGAGCACCAAAAAAACGCCCATCCTTCAGCGGTGAAAGGATGGGCGCAAGCTCGACGTCACGTCTCTGTCGTGCGGCAACCAGGCTAACCTGGGGGATGTCATCCCCTGAGGTCCCTTGGCTTTGCGTCCCACCCTCTCGGGTGGTTTGCCTTTTTCACACAGCGTTGGCTCGTAGTCGGTAGCAGCTCCTTCTTCTCATTGGAGACGACACCCCGTTGCGCGTCGATCGATCGACTGCTCGCTGGCGATGTCTTGCTTACCATAGCTCCACCCGGCATACCTCGCAAGTCCTCGATGGAGGCCCCTCCTCCGAGGGGAGCGCTCGACTCAGAGCGCGCGCTGGCAGCCGTCGCCCGCGAGGGTGCAGGCGTAGACGCCGATGATGCGGCTGCTCGTGCCGGTGGCGGCGTTGGAGGAGACACAGTCGATGCGATAGAGGATCTCCGCGCTGCCGCTCTGCGGCTCGTCGAAGGCCTGCGAGGTCCCGGGCTTGGGCTGGACGTAGAGGCGGTCAAGGTCCCCGTTGACCGCGTAGTTATTGACCGTCATCACGATGTTCGGTGCGCCGGCCGGGGTATCGGCGTTGTTATTGTCCGCTCCTCGCAGCTCGTCGTTCAACGTGTTGTAGTTGGCGGCCGGGACCGGTCCCGCGGGTACCTGGTCGTCCTTGAATGCGGTCGGCAAGCTCCCGCCGGCCGCCACATCCAACGTCGCAAGGATGATCTCCATGCCCGTGTCGAGACAGGACTCTGCCGCGCTCGCCGACGCCTCACCGGTCCTGGTAAAGCCCGCCATCCGGCCTTCCATGCCGGTCACGGTGATGGCCGCGACCCCGATGACCGTCAGCGCGAGGATGAGCAGCATGACCGTCACCAGGGCCAACCCCCGCTGGCTCTCCCGCAGGTTATAGAAACACGGCTCGATGGATGGATTCCGTTCCATGGTTAGGGCCCCACGTTGCGGGTCTCGACGGCCCGGGTCAGGACACGCCGCCGGTCGACCTGGTAGTTGATGATGTTGTACCCGGCATCGGCCGAGGGATCGTGATCGCTCACGATCACGGGTCCGGGCGTGGCGATCTGGCGCACCCGGCCGGCTTCACTGATGCCGCCGTCGGCCTGTGCTTGGATCGCCACGACATTGATCTCGATGAGCTTGATCTTGCTCGGCGTCATGGGATCGACGTTCCAGAGATTGTCGGTGACGAAGTCGCCTGCTGTGAAGCCAGCGATTCCATCAAAGTCGTCTGGAATGCCGTCGGGATTCCCGCTGTTGACAAGAGCGTTGCAGCCGTCGCAGGCGTAGGCGAACTGGATGTCCTCGATCCCCTCGACCAGCGGAACGCCGGCGCCCCCGTTCACCGCCCGCAGGAGGCAGGGGGCATTGCCGCCGCAGGCGGCCGTCGCGGTACCGATGGAATAGGTCACGCACTCGAGCAAGAACACCTGCGTTTGCGCCGGGAAAATTTTCGGGGCGCCGATCTGATCCACCAAGGTGATCGTATCCGCACCCGTATTGATGGCCGCAACATCGGACGAGACCGCGCCGCCGACGGAGACCGTGGAGCCCACGATCATCCCGGCCGCTTGCATGTCGGCCACCGCGCCGGCTTGCAGCACCAGGTTCGTAAACGGCCCTTGCGCTTGTGCGGCGAGCGTCCAGAACGGCGCAATGGCCGTATTGGAATTGGGCACGACCATGTTGATCGTATCGGGGCCCGTGTCCGCCCCCGCGGGATTGTTGTCTCCCGGCACGATGGGTACCGCCGCGGCGTTGATCGTGCAGGCCCCGACCGGTCCGGTCATGCCGAACCCCGCCAACTTGATGTCTCTCGCGAGCAGCTCCATGGCCAGGCGCACGTTTTGCTGTGTGCTGGCGACCAGGTCGTTGACCTGCGTGGCCTTGTTGCTGGCAACCAGAGCCGTGAAGCCCGCGCCGACGACGATCATCGAGATCACGGTGGCGGCCATCAACTCCACGAGCGACACGCCCGTCTCCGCCGCGAGCCGGCGCCCGCGTGAGGGCACGTATTGAGAGCGACGTAAGGTCATGGCGGCGTCACCACCGACTGCAGAGTAACGAAGGCGGATCGGGAGACCTTCTGCACGTTCTCGCCGGCCCCCATCTGCTTGGTCCGCCACCGGACCTGCACCACGACCTGACTCTGGTTCAGCGTGGGCGGACCGAAAGGATTGGTCACGTTGACCAACCCCTGGATGCTGTTCAGTCCGGAGGTGTTGAGATTGGTCTGCCACTGAGCATAGTCGCCGCGGGCGGTGGGTTGGGTCGCCGGGGGCTGGGTCGCCCCGTTGTTCGTGTCGATGCCGGAGCCCAGCGCACCGTTGTAATTCGTCACGTTCGCCCGATTGTAATGAATGCGCTCAAGCATCTCCGCCGCCAGGTTCGTCGCCGTCGTGAGCTCCTGCGCGTCCACGTTGTGACTGAGCGCCATGGTTTGCATGGCGGCGAGTCCCAATAGGCCGACGGCGAGGATGGTCATCGCGATCAGGCTCTCCAGCAAACTAAAGCCTGATTCGCTCGCGTGCCGAGGTCGATATGAATTCGTCAGTGTC
>JBFISJ010000175.1:0-5875 GCA_041608595.1 Nitrospiraceae bacterium | reverse complement strand
TCGCGAGTTACGGCTCCCGCCACACGGAGTCGATCGTCACCAAGGATTACGGACGGGCGCTCCGTTTCCTGCGTGAGGTGGATGCCGGGACCGTCATGGTCAACGCCTCAACCCGGCTCAACGACGGCTACCAGTTCGGCCTGGGCGCCGAGATTGGGATTAGCACCACCCGCATTCACGCGCGAGGCCCCATGGGACTGGAGGACCTCACGTGCTCCAAGTACATCGTGATGGGATCGGGGCAAATCAGGGAATAGCCGCAAGAATGTAAATAGGTAACTGGGTAATTGAGCAATTGAATTACTAAATAGCTCTGAATTCCAGTTTTAATTACCTAATTACCGACTTACCCAATTACCTCTTTCCGAAAGCACGTGGAGTCGAAGCTACTCAATTTCCTGCAGCGCCCAGGCAGTCTCGTCTTCGCCTCCAACCAATCCCTCCTCTCCGACCCGAAGGCAATCGGTGCGCGTGCCGTCCGGCTGTCCTCAGGACATGTCGTCTTCTACGGCGCTCATGGTCGACGAGTCTTGGCGACGGACCCGGAGGGGAATCCGCTCCACGAATGTGAGTGGGACGCCACGGCCCCGCATCCGGTGGCGCTTCTGAGGGCACGCCTGCGCTTGGATTGGGGGCAATGGGTCGGTCTCCGACCCGGCGGCATGGTCCAGAGCACAACGCTCAATTTGTCGTCCAGGCCCGGCTGGCAGCGACTGGCGACGGATGATCTGCGGCAGATGGCCGCCCAGGCCATGCGGGTTCCGGTCGAGGAGGTGCAGTTCTTTTATCCCGACGAGGATCTCACGATCGACACCCACGGGCAGGCCACGATCCGGCATCGCAAGGACGCCTTCTACCTCCTCGAGGACGGTACCTTTGCACGCCCGCGCTTCATGGCGTGCATGGGCGCGATGCATTGGGGGCAGATTGATTTTCTGCCCGTCGTCGAGCTCTTTCAGTCCCTGCTGCCGGGGACAGGGTCCGCTGCCTTCGAGCTCATCCGTGGCCTCTACGACGACCAGAATGCGTCCGACCCCCGCCCCCTGCAGTACAGGGGCATTCCAACCTATCCGTCGGCGGCGGCCTATCGTCTCTTCAGCGCGTTCTTCGTGCCCGCGCTCGCGAAGGGCGGCGATCCCTTTCCGGTGTTCATGGATCCCGCCCGGTCACGAGAAGTAGCGTGGCTGCCGGATCCGACTCCGCCGAGACGGTACTTCGACGAGCCCCACAAGCTCTGTCTCACGATCAAAGGCGATGTCGTGAACAAGGTCACGCGGGCGGAGGATCCGGCCGGGGTTCCCTACGTCCAGGTCTCTGCAGCCGCGCCGGCTCCCTGCGATCGTCGTGTGACGATTGCGCGGGGGACTTTGGAGCTGCGGGAGGGCGAGGCCTGCCTCGAGGTCCCCGTCAAGCCGGCATGGGGGCCGCTCCGAGAGTCACCGCCGGCGCGCGCGTCCTCGCCCGCGCCGGGGTGGCGCGCGTTGCTCGGCGAAGGCTTCACGCCGGTGTCGCCGCAGGCGGCGTATTCCGCGGTGCTCCTCTACCCGGAGGACGACGCCGAAATCGAAGAGCTCGCCTGCCAGCCCTTTGCCGCCGATTACCTGCAGGACCTGTTCGAGCAGGAGGCCGAGCTACGCGCGCACCTCGGCCGCGCCAGGCGCGTGCTCGTGGACAATTTCGACGCCCGGCTCCAGTCGTGTGTGCACCTGGATGCCCCCCGTGAGACGACCATCCTGTATCGTCACCCGGCCTTCGTGCAGAAGTTTGCGCAAGCCGCCTGGAATGTCCTGCTCCAGCGGAACCGGCTCGACTGGGTCAAGCACATCCATTGCATCCCTGACCAGCACGGCCGAGACGCCGCCTACCGGGAGCCGTACGACCTGATCATGGCCTGGGTGCCCTTTGCGATCTTCGATCAGGAGGCGCAGGTCGGCGCAGTCGCACGCCTGGTTGCCCGGAGCCTGCCACCCGGAGGGATCGCCTGCCTCGTCGGCCCGGCCACGGTCGGGGCGGTGCTGCAGGAAGCCGGCATGCGGATGCTCGAGGCCAGCCCGATTGAGCAGCTGCCCACGTACCGGATGCACCTGACGCTGCTGCCGCAGTCGCGCCTGAAGCCGGGGCTGGCGCTGTGGGTGGCTCAGTCCTGAGACACGTGCGCCCGATGCGTTCAGCTCGCCCTTCTTGAGGCGGAGCCTTGACAGAGGGAGGCCCCAATCGCTAGAATGAGCCACCTTTAAGGCCCATCCCGTGAGGTGGGGAAGGAGTCTCGTTAATGTTCGCGATATCGCCGGATGTAGGCCGGCCTGCGGTGAACCTTCTCATCACGCGCTGATGGGAAGGTTTTTTTGTGTCCAGACCGACCCAACTCGCGTCGAGCATGAGTAACTCCGGACAAGAAGCCGGTTTAGCGCAGGAAAAGCTGGTCATGGATGCCAGCGAGATCACGCGCGCCTTGACCAGGATCGCCCACGAAATCCTCGAGCGGAATCGAGGCACGGAGCGGGTGGGGCTCGTGGGCATCCGCACGGGAGGGGTGCACCTGGCGCATCGGCTTGTCCGCCGGATCGCCGAGATCGAGGGCTCACCGGTGCCCATTGGCGAGCTGGACATCACGCTGTACCGTGACGACCTGGCCAAGCGGAAGAACCAGCCGGTGCTCCGCAAGACCACCGTGCCCTTCAATATCTCCGACCTCACCGTCGTCCTGGTCGACGACGTCTTGTTTACGGGACGAACGATTCGCGCGGCGATGGACGGCTTGGTCGACTTGGGCCGGCCGGCTGAGATCCAGCTCGCCGTCCTGGTCGATCGCGGGCACCGCCAGCTTCCGATCAAAGCCACCTACGTCGGAAAGAATCTGCCCACGTCGCGGGAAGAGAACGTGCGTGTCTTGCTCGAGGAGGAAGGCGAAGAGGATCGAGTCGTGATCTTGAAAGAATAATCGGGAGGACGGCAGTGAACATGAAGCGCAAAGACCTGGTGAGTCTTGCCGCACTGTCTGCTGACGAGATTGCGCTCATTCTTGAGACCGCCGACTCGTTCAAGGAGGTCAGCGGGCGCGAGATCAAGAAGGTCCCGGCGTTGCGCGGGAAAACGGTCGTCAACCTCTTCTTCGAGCCGAGCACGAGAACCCGCACGTCGTTCGAGCTGGCTGCGAAGCGGCTTAGCGCCGATGTCATCAACTTCTCCTACTCGTCGAGCAGTTTGATCAAAGGCGAAACGCTCCTGGACACGGCGCGCAACATCGAAGCCATGCAGGCCGACGTGATCGTGCTCCGGCATCCCTCCGCCGGAGCGGCGGAGACCCTGGCGAAATCCGTTCGGTCGTCGGTCATCAACGCCGGCGACGGCTGGCACGAGCATCCCACGCAGGCTCTCCTGGATCTCTTCACACTGCGGGAGAAAAAGCTCCAGTTCGAGGGCCTCAAAGTCGTGATCGTCGGCGACGTCGCACACAGCCGGGTGGCCCGCTCGAACATCTGTGCGCTCAGCAAGCTGGGGGCGGAGGTGTGGGTCGTCGGACCCGCGACCATGATGCCCCTCCACGTCGATCGCCTGGGCGCACGCGTGAGCCACCACCTCGACGAGGCGCTGAACGGGGCCGACGTCGTCATGATGCTGCGCCTCCAGCTCGAGCGACAGGGCCGCGCCCTGTTTCCGACGATCCGCGAATACTCCCGCCTGTACGGTTTGACGGCCGAGCGCGTGAAGCTGGCCAAGCCGGGGGCGGTGGTCATGCATCCGGGTCCCATCAACCGTGGGGTGGAGATTGCGCCCGAGGTCGCCGATAGTTTGTCTTCCGCCATCCTCGATCAGGTCGCCAATGGCGTCGCGGTGAGGATGGCGGTCTTGTATCTACTCTCCGGAGCCAGCTCGTAAGCGTAGGAAAAAATAAGAAGTGACAGAGATGAATGCCTCTTTTTTAATTTCGACTTTTGCTGTTTTACCTTTATGAGAATTCTGATTACTGACGGCCATGTGCTCGATCCAGGCCGGGTGAACGGCCAGGCGGACGTGCTGGTCGAGGACGGCAAGATCGTGGCCGTGGGGCGCGACCTGGAGGCCAAACGCGGCGCTCGCTCCGGCGGACCGCCCACGCAGGTCATCAAGGCGCAGGGGGCGCTGGTCCTGCCGGGCTTGATCGACGTGCACGTGCACCTGCGCGAGCCGGGCTTCGAGTACAAGGAAACCATCCAGAGCGGGACCGCGGCCGCGGTCGCTGGCGGGTTTACGTCCGTCTGCTGCATGCCGAATACCTGTCCCGTTAACGACAGCCAGGCAGTCACGGAGTTCATCCTGGAGCAGGCCCGCCACGCGAACAATGCGCGCGTGTTTCCGATCGGCGCGATTACCAAGGGGTCGGAGGGTAAGGAGCTGGCCGAGATCGGCGAGCTGAAGGAGGCGGGATGCATCGCGATCTCGGATGATGGAAAGCCCGTCATGAACAGCCAGGTCATGCGCCGCGCGATGGAATACGCGCGCGCCTTCGACCTGCCGGTGGTCGACCACTGCGAGGACCTCCACCTGGCGGAAGGCGGATGCATGAATGAAGGGGCCGTGTCGACCGAGCTCGGGCTCCCGGGCGTGCCGGGGGCCGCCGAGGAGATCATGGTTGCGCGCAACATCGCCCTGGCCGCGTTGACGGGCGCGCGCATGCACATGGCGCATATCAGTACGGCGGAGTCGGTGCGCATGGTCCGCGAGGCGAAGGCCCGGGGCCTCCGCGTGACGGCGGAAGTGACGCCGCATCATTTCTCGCTCACGGAGGAAGCCGTGCGCGGATTCGAGACACATGCCAAGATGAACCCGCCGCTGCGGAGCTGGACCGACGTCCAGGCGTTGAAGGAGGGACTGCGCGATGGGACGATCGACGTGATTGCAACCGATCATGCGCCGCATGCCTCCCACGAGAAGCAACTGGAGTTCGCCGAGGCGCCCTTCGGGGTCGTCGGATTGGAGACGGCGCTGTCGCTGGCGTGGGCCCTCGTCGACGAAGGTGTCCTGTCGCTGGAGGCGGCAGTGTCCAAGTTCACGACGGAGCCGGCGCGCGTGTTCGGGCTTCCGAAGGGAACCCTAGCCCCCGGGGCCGATGCCGATCTGGTACTGGTGAACCCCAACGCCGTCTGGACCGTGGATCCTCTCAAGCTTCGATCCAAGAGTCGCAATACGCCGTTCGCCGGGTGGAAGCTGAAAGCCCAGGTGAGCCTGACGATGGTTGGGGGCAGAATCGTCCATCAAGTATCCTAAGCCCGTGCGTCGGTTGCCCCAGAGAGACACCTGGATCCTGATCCTGAATGTCGCCGAGCTGTTGGCGCTGGCTCTCCTGATCGGCGGGTTAATCGTCATCGTCTATTCGGTCATTCCGGCGGTCTTCAATGTGGGCTTGCAAGCCGAGACCGGCGGGAGGCTTCTCACGCGTGCGTTCGGTGGCTACAACGAGCTGACCGCCGGTGCCATCGGAACCCTGATCGCCGCCACGCTGTGTCGATTCTGGATGCAGGAGCCGTCGCCCGGGCAGGTCCCCGCAATCGGGACGGTCGAGCCCGTGCTGCTGACGGTCCTGGCATGCTCCTTCGGGGTCATCGTGCTCTGGTTGAGGCCGGAGGCCATGGCCCTGCAGGAACAGGCCTTTGCCGCCAAAGAGGCGCAGGAGAAGACCGAGGCCTACGAGGCCTTTTTTCGTATCCATAACGTGACGCGCGCGCTGTATATGGTCAATTTCGGATTGGGAATCGCACTGCTGGCCGTGAAGGTAAAGCGGTTATGTTCTGCAAACTCCCTCTCCCGTCAAGGGAGAGGGAGGAAGAGCGTGTAGAGGGAATCTATGAATAGGGGGCATAAGAAAGCGATACTCGCGCTGGCCGACGGCACCGTC
>JBFISJ010000174.1:0-5901 GCA_041608595.1 Nitrospiraceae bacterium | reverse complement strand
GCCGAGCGCCGTTTTATACTCCGGGGAAGGCGCGAGGCCAACAGTACGACGTGAATGGCTGTCCCCTATCAGCGCATAAACATGGCGGAACCGAGGTGGGCGAACCTTCCGCACCCGTGGCTCTCCGATAGCCTCTCAGCCTTCAATGTTCCTAATTGGCCGCAAACCAGCGAGTACTCTTTCTTCCCCTTCGCCCCCCCCTCCACGGACGATTTGGGAACTTTCCCTGGAGGGGGTGGCAGGCTTCAAGAGCGACATTGCCCGAGGACTGGAGCATCTTACTCGTCCACCTCGCTCCCTCCACCGGACGATTGGGAAGGGGCGGCCTTCATCCCCTGAGCGACATTGGCCGGAGCGGCGGGGTCCCCGCCCGGCGTTTGAAGATGGAAAGCCGGAACTGACCGAGGCACCGGCGGTTGCTTGCAACCGCCCCCGAGGGAATTCCGGAAGGCTTCCGCTTCAAAGCGCCGTGGAAGGGGTGCCGCGGGAGGCCTGGAGCGAAGGGGATGAAGGCCGCCCAGCTCTTCGTTTCTCGCTTCATCCTTTGATATTCCCAATCGGCCGTAACTCTGCCACTTTTTTGGTGATCCCCGCCCGATCCACCGCCTCCACTACTTCTGAAATATCTTTATAGGCAAACCCCGCCTCCTCCGCGAGCCCGGCCATCGAGACCGCCTTGACGATGATGCCGCGTGACTTCATGTCCTGCTTGAGCTTCTCTCCCCTAACAGACCGTTTTGCCTGCGCGCGCGACATCGTGCGACCGGACCCGTGCATCGTCGAGCCGAAGGTGTCCGTCATCGCCTTGTCCGTCCCGACCAGGAGATAGCTCCCCGTCTCCATTGAGCCCCCGCAGATCACCGGCTGGCCAATATTGCGATACAGCTCCGGAAGCTCAGCCCTTCCTGGCCCAAAACACCTTGTCGATCCCTTCCGATGGACGACCAGGTCGCCCTCCTTGTAGCGCTCGACCTTCGCGATATTGTGCGCGACGTCGTAGACGATGTGCATGCCCATTTCCTCGGCGGACTGGCCGAAAACCTCCTCGAACCCCGCCCGGATTTGGTGCGTGATCACCTGTCGGTTCGCGAAGGCGCTGTTCGCGGCGCAGTTCATCGCGGCGAAATAGTCCTGTCCCTCCTCCGATCTGAACGGCGCGCAGGCAAGCTGCTGATCTTTCACCGTGATGCCGTGCCGGCGCATGGCCTTCTCGAAGACCCTTAAGAAGTCGCTCGCCACCTGATGGCCGAACCCCCGCGAGCCGCAGTGCACCATCACGACGATTTGGTCGTGCCCGGTGATGCCGAGCGCCGCGGCCGTCTCCCGATCGAAAATTCGGTCGTCGGCCGCCACTTGGACTTCGAGGTAATGGTTGCCCGAGCCGAGCGTGCCGAGCTGGTGGATGCCGCGCTCGACGGCGTGCGCGCTCACCTTCGAGGGATCGGCGCCGGGGATGCAGCCGTGTTCCTCGATACGTTCCAGATCCTCGCGCCAACCGTAGCCGTTCTCGATGCACCAGCGCGCGCCCTTGCGCATGACGTTCTCCAGCTCCTGGCGGTTGACGCGGACGAATCCCTTGGAGCCGACGCCGGCCGGAACTTTTTTGAAAAGCGCGGTCATGAGCTCTTCGAGCCGCGGCTGGACGTCCGCCAGGGTCAGGTTGGTGCGGATGAGCCGCATGCCGCAGTTGGAGACGACGAAGCCGTTGGCGATAAAGTTGTGATGCTCGTCTTGAACGGTGAGGTCGTAGACGGGCTCGTCGTGGTCGATGGCCTCCTTGCGGATGATCGCCTCCCACACTTGGCCGGTCTTGCCCAAACCTTTCGTCTTCAACTTCGTAAATGCTTGGAAACCAAGGAACACGCTCCCTATCCTGGACGTGGTCTTTCTCCCCTCCCAGATAGACCGTGCCACGAATCGCTCGTTGACGTAGGGAGACGCAATCGCGGCTGTGATTTCCTTGAGCGTGGCACCCGTCGCAGCCTTCAGCGTCCGAGCTGTTTCAATACTGGCGTCCCGTTCCCTGAGAACGGCGGCTTTTGATCGAAGAAAATGGACGGCGACCGAGCCCAAGTACTGCTTGCGCTGGTTGTAGTCATACCCGATCCGACTGTAGAGGCGGATCAGGTTGTCCGGGTCGGATGAGATCTGGAGCCGGATGCGGAAGGATCTCAGGCCCTTCTTCGTCTCGTACTCTTCGCGGTCGGCCATGAACGCGCTCTCGACCCCAAGCTGTCCGAGCCATGCCTGAAGATCTGTGAGAAAGGTCCGCCCGCTCTCAACCATGCCTTCCCACTTGTTCATCGAAACAACGGGACCATAGAAGTTATAGGGGTGCCGGGTCACTGTGCTGGGACTCGACAACTCCGCTCCAAAGAATGCGGCAAGATACAGCCGCTTCATCCAGAGCGGCGCCCTGTGCAGCCACGCCGGGGCGCTGAATTCTTGTGCGGCCTTGTTCCCCTTCGTTGCACCGAGCGCAACCAGCAGCAGTCCAAGGGCCGAGGATCTTATATGAACTGATGCCTCTGTTCTGTGAAACTTTGTCCTGCCGTACCGGGTGATGATTTCATGCGTCCGATGCCGAGTGTAGGTCCGTGAAGCACGGAAGCCAATCTTCGCAACGTCTGCCGCGATGGCCGCGAGGTCGATGGGGTCTGCATAAAGACCGATCTGTCTGCGCAGGCCGCCGTCGTGCTGAAGATGCCCATCCCCCTGGATGAACGCCATCAGACGAATCAGATAGGGCAACGCCGGGTTATTCATCTTCAGTGGCAAGAGGCCCCGTAGCGTCAAGGCTTTCAGGCACTGCTGCAATCCATTTTCAGATCCGGGGTATTGATTGGCCAAGTCGTCTTCGGTCAGGAGAACCTCTGATGATGGTGCTTCATACGGAACGCCTTCGAACGCGTAGGTCGCGACTGCATCGCCCGTGTCTAGCTTACCCAATGGCACCATCCCGTTTTTTGTCCAGAATGGATGATCAGCCGTGGCGACGATCTCTTTTCCTGATTCGGTCGTCACGCGAAAGACTTTTTTGCGGCTCGCCTTCCGAATGAAGGCTCCGATCTCGGCGCTGGCCATGGCTCGCGAGCCATGCGCGCACGTCACTCTCTGTCCCTTCCACGCTCCGTCAAGATCCTTGATCTCTCGGTTGTAACCAAGCTCATGAAGGACTCGGGCATTCCCGTCGAGGCAATTTACATCGTACCCGACGCCGCCCGGCGAGATGACACCGGTATTCACATCGAACGCCGCGACGCCGCCGATGGGAAAGCCGTAGCCCCAGTGGCCGTCCGGCATGCAAAGCGCGTAGCGCTGGATGCCGGGCAAGCAGGCGACGTTCGTCACCTGCTCGAAGACGCCCTGGTCCATGCTGGAGATGATGCCTTCCGTCGCGTAGATCCGCGCCGGCACGATCATGCCCGCCTTCTCGCTCGTCGGGATCTCCCAGATCTCGTCGGCGACGCGATTGACTCTCATGTTGGTGTGAAAGGTGGTCATGGCAAAAAACCTCAGGGCTCGGGGCGTGTGGCTCGGGGCAAGGGGTGGGAGAATTGAAGCATCACCCCTCACCCTGGCCCTCTCCCCTCAAGGGGAGAGGGAATAACAAGGTCTAGCGCTCTCCCATCAAAGAGGGAGAAGGGATAGGAAGTCTGTTCGTGCTAGACGTCGAGGACGACGCGAGCGGTCCAGCGGCCGTCTTGTTCGCGCACGTCGTACATGTGCTTGGTGACGGCTTTGACGTCTCCGCGGAGCTCGTGCTTCTCCTGGTCGATCTCCTCCCCGACCAGCGTCGCGTCGAGCTTCCAGATGCCCGTGGCCGGGTCCTGCTCGACAGCCGTCAGGACCTCGCGGAAGACGAGCCCCTGGGCGTCCTTAAGATACACGATTTCGCTGAGCCAGTCGAAGAGGAGTGTGGGCAGGTCTGGATCGGTCTTTTCGAAGATTTGACTCCAGGCGGAGTCGACTGTGTGGGGTTCGACCATGGCCTCGATCAGCGCCTGGGTGGCGGCCTTGAAGAGCTCGGAGGGTGAGTCGCCGCCGGCTTCAAAGGCCGTGTCGGCCAGTGCGATGTCGTCGAGGAAACGGAATGACGCCGTCATGGACGGCCGGCGCCCTTTTTGGCCGCCGCAAAGATGTTCCGGATCTGGTGCATGCCGGGAATGGCGTGACCGAGGGGATTGGGCACCTTTCCCCGCACCAGCATCTTGAGCCCCAGGGGAATGACGCTCAGCAAACGCTTGACGTTCAACCCAACGACCTTGAGAGGCATGAGCGCCTCGTTGAGCCGCCCTTCATTCTTGACGATGTCGTAGAACCCTGTGATGTGGCGCGCGCCCCCCGATTCCGTCATGCCCCGCTCGAGGGAGGAGCGGCGCAGCCGGATGATCGCCTCCATCGGCTTCACGTCCTTGGGGCAGACCTGGACGCAGAAATTGCAGCGGACGCAGTCCCAGATCCCGTCGTCCTCCTGGAGGGCCAGGAGCCGTTCCCGCTTGGCCAGCTCCGGCTCCCTCGGGTCCGACACGAAGCGCGCGGCCTTGGCGAGGGCCGCCGGGCCGATGAACCCCTTGGAGACCTCGTGGGTCGTGCAGGCGGCGACGCAGGCGCCGCACATGATGCAGGCGTCGACGTTGTGGAAGTCGAAGGTGCCCGGCAGGATCGTGAGCTGGTCCTTCGGGCCGTCGGGACCCTCAAGGCGCCGGCTCGTGAGCCAGGGGTTCACGTCGCGCACCTTGCCCCAGAAGGAGGACATGTCCACCGCGAGATCCTTGATGATCGGAAGGTTTTTCAGCGGGGCCACGGTGATTCGACCGTGGCGCTCGAGCTCCTTGCGCACGGAGGTCTTGCAGGCCAGCTTCTCGGCCCCGTTGATGTCCATGGCGCAGGAGCCGCAGATGGCGGACCGGCACGAATAGCGCAACGACAAAGATCCGTCCAGCTCGTTCTTGATGCGGGTGAGCGCCTCGAGAACCGTCATCCCCCGGCTGACGTTCAGGCCGTAGTCCTCTTCGTGGGGCTTGGCGTCTTTTTCTGGGTTGTAGCGTTGGACGGTGAAGGTTAATCGCATAGGACAGCGCGTTTATCCCAGTTCTAGGACTTTCGGGAAGTTCGTGAGATTGCGGCAGCCGTCGCGTGTGACGAGCACCATGTCCTCGATGCGGACCGCCCCCACACCGGGGTAGTAGAGCCCCGGCTCCACGGTCACGATGTGTCCCTCCTGCAGCGTCGATCCGGTCCTGCTGATGCGCGGCGCCTCGTGGATGTCGAGGCCCACACCGTGGCCCGTGCCATGGAAGAAGCCCTGCATCCGGCCGTCGATGAGTCCCGTCCGGTACCCGGCCGCTTCGAAGCGCTCCAGAATCTCGCGATGAATTTTGGCGCCGTCGGCGCCATCCTTGATCTTCGTGATGGCCTCCTCCTGCGCATCCTTGACCGTTTGATAGAGGCGCGTCATCTCCGGCGTGGGGCGCCCGCGGACGACGGTCCGGGCCATATCGGCGAAATACCGGCTCGAAGCGGACCGCGGGAAGACATCGAAAATGATGCACTGATTCGCCGGGAGCGGCCCTGAGCCTTCGTCGTGGGGATCGCAGGCCTGCTCCCCGCCCGCCACGATGGTGTGCTGGGCGACGCAATCCATCTCCATGAGCGTGACGTTGATCAGCTTCTTGATGCGCTCCGACGTAAGCGGCTGGCCGTCGAGCCACAGGTGGTCGTCTTTCACCGTGGCCGCCTCCAGCGTCTCGAAAGCCGCGGCGACGGCAAGCTCCGTCGCCCGCTGGGAGGCTTCGACGTGCTTCACCTCCTCGTCGGTCTTGACCGCGCGATGCTCGTAGAAGGGCTCCGGCCCCGGCTCGAGCTGGTACCCCAGCTGCTCGAGTCGCCGGGCATGCT
>JBFISJ010000173.1:0-6008 GCA_041608595.1 Nitrospiraceae bacterium | reverse complement strand
GGCACCGAAAAATGCTCGCTCCTCAGCAGTCCGACGTGGGCGGGAGCCAACCGCCCCAGCAACAGCAAGCGCACGAGCTCACGCTCCTCCGCCCGACCGCCCACGGTGGCGCCTTTCGGGATAGCGGGTGCCGTGCCCTGGGCACGCGGTGACGCTCGGCCGGCGAGCTCCTTGAACCGCTTCAACAAGACCCCGTGACTGATGCCGAGCTGCTCGGCGACCAACCGGAAGCATTCTTCTTGCTCCACCGGATTGTCCGTCTTGTGGAGGATCCGTAGCACTTCGTCGACGCTGCGAATCCGGTCGTCGAGCGCCCCGGTGGCCGCGGCGCCCAGACTCTGAGACACGGCGAACTCCAAGAGGCCGGGGGCCGAGCTCTCGAGACCACGAAATTCCTCCGGGCCGTGTTCCCGAATGAAGGTGTCGGGGTCCTGCCCAACTGGCAGCGACACGACGCGCACGCTCATCCCGCTGTCCTTGAACAGATCCAGCGTCCGCATCGCGGCACGCACGCCCGCCGGATCCGGATCGAAGATCAGCACGACCTTTGCGACCAGGCGGCTCAGCGCTCGAACGTGGTCGGACGTCAAAGCCGTCCCCAGGGTCGCGACGGTGTGCCGAATCCCGGCCTGGTGCAGCGCCACGGCGTCGAAATACCCCTCGACGATGATCAGCGCCTTTTCCCGCCAGGCGGCGTCCTTGGCCTGCGGCATGGCATAGAGCGCCGCTCCCTTCTTAAAGGTCGGCAGCTCCGGCGAGTTCAGATACTTCGGCAGGCCCTCGCCGATGACACGACCACCGAAGGCCATGACGCGCCCGCGCTGGTCGACGATTGGGAACATCACGCGCGCGCGAAACCGATCGTAGTAGCGACGCTCGTCCTGTCGCCGGCTGCCCGGCTCATCCTTGTCAACGACGAGGCCCGCGGAGGCGAGCTCCGAAAGAGCAAAGCCTTCACGCGTCAACGCGCGGACGAGGCCGTCCCAACCGGGTGGCGCATAGCCCAAACCGAAGGTTTCGAGGGTCTCGGGTCGGATGCCGCGCGCCGCCAGGTAACTCCGCGCCTCGGTGCCGACCTCGGGATGCTGCAGGTTGCGGCTGAACCACGCGGCCGCGGCCTCGTTGGCGCGCCAAATCCGCTCCCGTCGCTGTTCCTGATCCGAGGCCGGCCGGCCGGCCTCCCGCACAACCTCGACGCCGGCCCGCCTCCCCAATTCCTGCACGGCCTCCATGAACCCCAGGTTCTCGCGCTTCATCAAGAACGCGAAGACATCACCGCCCACCCCGCATCCGAAGCAATGAAACACCTGTCTCGAGGGACTGACCGTGAAGGACGGCGTCTTTTCGGCATGGAACGGGCAGAGGCCTTTGAAGTTCTGGCCGGCCTTCGTCAAGCCGACGTAGCCGCCGACGATGTCGGTGATATCAATCCGATCCTTAATCTGTCGAATGAGATCTTTTGAGACGAGGCCTTGGCTCACGGAAGATCACGCTCCCGTTTTGCAGCACATCGGCACTTCGAGCCCGTCAACCGTGATCGGGGAGGGTTGTTCCGGCAACCGCGCGACCGCGCACAGTAACAAACGGTTCATTTCGCTGTCAATGCAAGGGGGGTGCGACTCATCCGGGAGGCCAGCCCATCGGCCGGCCGCCGAGGACATGCCAGTGCAAGTGAAACACCGATTGTCCGGCGTTCCGTCCCGTGTTGGTCACCACCCGGTATCCGTCCTTCGTGAGGCCCTTGTCCTGCGCGATCTTGACGCAGGTCCGCAGAAGGTGAGTCAGAAGGGCTCCGTCGGCCGTATCGGTCTCGCCCAGGGATGCGATGTGCTTGCGCGGGATCACGAGCACATGCACCGGGGCTTGCGGGTTGATATCTTCGAAGGCGACCGCGTGCTCGTCTTGGAGAACGATCTTCGACGGAATGCCTCCCGACGCAATGCGGCAAAACAGGCAGTCGCTCATGGCTCGTCCTTTCCTCTCGAGCCGCTTCGGAGCCCGGACCGACCGAAGCGCGTGCCCAACTCCGTGTAGACGTCCTGAAGGGTCAGGTCATGGTAGCCGAGCATGACCAGAGTGTGAAAAAAGAGATCGGCGACCTCGTGGACGATCTCGTCGGGTTTGCCCGTCTTGGAGGCCAAGATCACTTCGGCCGCCTCCTCGGCCACCTTTTTTAGAATTCTGTCTTGCCCGCCTTCGAAGAGCGACGCGACGTAGGACCCGGACTGCCGCGTCGCTTTTCGATTCTCAATGGTGCGATAAATAGACTCGAGCAACGCCCCGTGCGCCTCATGGGATTTCGTCGCCGTGTTCCCGTCCACAGAGGTAAAGAAGCAAGCGCGCTCGCCAGTATGACAGGTCGGGCCCGTGGGGTCCGCTTTCACCAGGATGGTGTCCTGATCGCAATCCACGAAGACCTCCCGCACGGAAAGGCGGTTACCGGAGGTTTCCCCCTTTTCCCAGAGTTTCTGTCTTGTCCGGCTCCAGAAATGGACGGATTTGGTCTCCAGCGTTTTCTGGAGCGCCTCATGATTCATGTACCCCACCATCAGGACCGTCCCGTCCCGCCAGTCTTGAATGACGGCGGGGATCAGGCCCTGCTCGTCAAATTGCAGGTTATCCAGAGTAGACATCGCTCCCATAAGGCAAAATTTAAAAGGGGGATTTTGAAAAATGGGGAGATGACTGCGTTGACTGCACGTGTGCCTTTCTAATTTTTCCTTTTTACTTGGCGGGCCGAATGGCAACACCCCGACCCGCCAGATACTTCTTCGCCTCATGAATGGTATGGGTGCGGTAGTGAAAAATAGAGGCGGCCAGAACCGCATCGGCCCTGCCGACTGACAGACCCTCGTAGAGGTGGTTCAGCGTGCCCGCGCCACCGGACGCAATCACGGGAATCGACACCGCCTCCGACACCGCCGCGGTCAGCTCCAAGTCGAAGCCGTCCTTCGTGCCGTCACGGTCCATGCTCGTGAGGAGGATCTCCCCCGCCCCACACGCCTCCATGTGCTTGGCCCAGACGACCACGTCGAGACCTGTCGGCCGGCGCCCCCCATGCGTGTAGACCTCCCAGCGGGACACTCCCGCCGTTCCATCGCCCTCCGTCTGCACTGAGGCGTCCGGTGCGCGGCGCTTCGCGTCGATCGCCACGACGATGCATTGCGTCCCGAAGCGTCCCGCTGCAGCGTTGACGAAACCGGGATCGGCGACAGCCGCGGTGTTGATGCTTACCTTGTCCGCTCCCGCGTTGAGGAGGTTGCGGATGTCTTCCAGGCTTTGCACCCCTCCTCCAACCGTGAGCGGCATGAAGACCTCTTCGGCCGTCCTGGACACGACATCGATGATGGTCTTGCGATTTTCATGCGACGCCGTGATGTCGAGGAAGCACAACTCATCGGCGCCTTCCTGATCATACACGCGGGCCACCTCCACGGGATCGCCCGCATCACGCAGGTTGACGAAGGAGACCCCCTTCACCACGCGGCCGCCTTTCACATCCAGGCACGGAATGATGCGCTTCGTCAACATCGTCGCAAGGCGGTACGTGGGTAAATAGGTAAATGGGAAATTGCGGAAGGCAAAGCCGATGATAGCCTCGGCTCAAGGATTCGCTCCATGCGTGACCGAATTACCCACTTACCCACTTACCCTCCTAGGCTACGGCGGCGACAGCTGTCGCGAAGTCCAGTTTTCCGTCGTAGAGCGCCTTGCCGATGATGGCGCCCGCAATCTTCGGCCCCAACGCACGGATCTGACGCAGGTCCTCGACCGTGCTGATGCCGCCCGACGCAATCACGGGAAACGGCGAGGCTGCAACAATCGCCTCGAGCGCCAGTACGTTGGGGCCTGCCAGCATCCCGTCTCGCGAGATATCCGTATAGATCACCGCGCCCACCTTCAGCGCGACCAGCGTCCTCAGGAGCTCGACGGCGCCGGTGTCCGAGACGGCCGTCCAGCCCTTCACCGCGACCTTGCCCTGTTTGGCATCCAGCCCCAGCGCAATGCGGCCGGGGAATTCAGCACAGGCCTCCTCCAGCAGCGATCGGTCATGAAGCGCGGCCGTCCCGAGGACGATCCGCGCGACGCCCAGGGCGAGGTACCGCCTGACCGTGCCGACGGCTCGAATCCCGCCTCCGACTTGGACCGGGATCGCAACGGTCTTCATGATCGTTTCGATTTGCGGGAGGTTCGCTGGCCTTCCGTCCACGGCCCCATTGAGATCGACGACGTGCAGCATTTGCGCGCCTTGCTCCTGCCAGTGACGCGCCGTTGCCTCGACATCGTCGGAATACACCGTCTCCTGCCGCATGTCTCCCTGACGCAGGCGGACGCAGCGACCGTCTTTCAGGTCTATGGCCGGGATGATGAGCATGGCTCGGTTTCGGGATCTGGTGGTCCGGAGATTTTTCCCGTCACTGTCCGAACGGGAACTCCTTCACAAGCCGCTCGGCCCCGTAATTCGCCAGGTCTTCGGCCGTGACGAACCCTAATCCGCGGTCGAAAAACCCGGAAATGTCCTCAGTGATCGGCCGCTGCTCCTCGTAGTAACTGCCGGTCCAGAGGACCCGACCGTCGCCGGCCACCAGCTTGACTTCGAACCCCACGACCGCGGCAACGGCCCCATACTTGCTGCCCTCCCGTTCCTTGTACACACGGATCAGGCCGGCCACCGCGGCGTCAGCCTTGAACTCGAGGGCCATGCGCCGGGCCATTTCCTGGACTGGCAGCCCGGGCTCACGCGCGCGTAGCGCGTCCGAGGCCGCCCCCGTTTCCTGCGGCGGGATGACCGCGAGGCCCTCCCGCATGCGCAGCTTCCGCGCAAAGATGCGCGCCACCTTCATGTCCGCCCCCGACGGCACGCTGGTCGTCTCCCGTCCCACCGGCCGGGCGCCCTCAGGCGTGGCCAGCGAGATATCCGATTTGACGACCGCGGGCGGAGTGGCCAACTCGCTCCCCTCTTGTCTGACGACCTGGGGCGTGGTCACCGCCTGGAATGGCAGGACCACGATCGAGGAAATTTTGTACTGTTCGAGCTGGGGCGCGCGTTGCACGGTGATCTTGGGGCCGGCGCAGCCCACCACGAGCAGCGCGACCATACCGGCTGCGAAGACGAAGCCTTTGCTGATCCTGCGCAACCCACCCCAGGCTGAATCGCTTCGGCGTATCATCCCCACCGCGCGAAGTTTCGAATGATGCGCAACCCGACAGCCTGACTCTTTTCAGGATGAAACTGGCAGGCGAAGACGTTGTCGCGCCAGATACTCGACACGAAGTCGATGCCGTAGGAGGTCACCGTGGTCGCGATCGACATGTCCACCGGGACCACGTAATAGGAGTGCACGAAGTACGCGAAGGCGCCGGTCTCGACACCCTCCAGGGGAGGGGCGGGCTTCTTCACGGTGAGGGTATTCCATCCCATGTGCGGCACCTTGAGCCCCGGGTCCCGAGTCGCCCGGGGCGTGCCCGCGGCGCCCTGTCCGAACGGAAATCGAACGACCCGTCCGGGCACCAGACCCAGCCCCTTGTGAAGACCGAACTCCTCGCTTTCGGCGAACAGGACCTGGAGCCCGAGACAAATGCCGAGGAAGGGTTTCCCCTGCGCAACGGCGTGACGGATGGGATCGATCAACCCATACCGTTCCAGGTTCGCCATACAATCTGCGAACGCCCCCACGCCGGGGAGCACGACGTGACTGGCCCCATTGATCGTCTTTGGATCCCTGGTCACGACCGAGTTGACGCCCACCGCGTCAAAGGCCTTGTGGACGCTTCGCAGGTTGCCCATTTCGTAGTCGACGATCGCGATCACGAGACTCCGGCGCGTCACGCGCGCAGCGGAAGGATGCATGGCGTTTCGGTTGAGGACTTAGCCCGGGTTATTCATGACCCTTCGTTGCGAAATCGCGAAGTCGCGTTGCGAGCCGGGCGCGCGGAGCCGCGAAGGAGGGAGGCGTACTCTCTGCAGTACGTCGACCGACTGAGCGGCGAGCCCGCCCGCCTGGCCG
>JBFISJ010000172.1:0-6079 GCA_041608595.1 Nitrospiraceae bacterium | reverse complement strand
GCGAACGCGGACGTATCCCTGTGCAAGCAGGGCGGCTGCCCAGTCCTGCTTCCCAGCGGGTCTCGCGGCCTCGAAGGGCTTGCCCCGAGTTGCATCGAGGGGCTTGCCCCGCCCGTCCCGAGCGGAGTCGAGGGACCTGTCCCGAGCGGAGTCGAGGGAGAAGAGAATCATGGCCCGACCGTCCGGGAACCGTTGCAAGAGATCATCGGCCACCGAGCCCGGGGTGAAGCTCCTCGCCTCCAGCTTGCAGTCCGGACAGATCGGACGGCCGATCTTGGCGAACAACAGGCGAAGGAGGTCGGACACCTCGGTGGCGGTCCCCACGGTCGATCGTGCCGTGCGAACCGGGTTCTTCTGCTCGATCGCGATCGCCGGCCGGATATTCAGGAGCCGATCGACGTCGGGCCGGTCCAATTTCTCGATGAACATGCGGGCATAGGTGCTGAGGGACTCGACGTACCGCCACTGACCCTCGGCAAAGAGCGTGTCAAACGCCAGCGACGACTTGCCCGATCCGGAGACGCCGGTGATGACGGTGACCGCGTTGTGCGGAATGCTCAGCGAGATGTTCTTCAGGTTGTTCTGGCGGGCATGCTCGATGATGAGTTCCTGTCTGCGTGCGCTCGTCACGTGCTGTTCCTTTCAGTCTGAGTACCGCATCGTAGCAAGCCTCTTCGTGGCGGTGCAACGTGTCGGCATCGGCGGTCGCGGTCTTGAAGGCGTCGGGCTTTCTGTGCCATGGTGGCCACATGGACGGAGGGAAGTCAGAAACCGCGCCCCCCAGGATCGATCACGAGACGCCCAGCCTGATGGGCCAGTACGACAAGGACGTGGACGTGGTGCGCGTCGGCGACAAGACCATCATCCTGGTCGGGACGGCGCACGTCTCCCGCGAGTCGGCGGACCTGGTCAAGCGCGTGATCCAGGGCGAGCAACCGGACCGTGTTTGCGTCGAGCTCGACCCCCGCCGCTATGAAGCGCTCTCCCACGAGCATCGCTGGGACTCGTTGGATCTCAAGCACGTCATCCGGCAACGGCAGCTCAGCACGTTGCTGGCGAACCTGTTGCTCGCCTCGTTTCAGAAGCGGCTGGGCGCGCAGCTCGGCGTCCTCCCGGGCGTCGAGATGCTCGAGGCCGTCCGCATCGCCGAGGGGGCCGGCATACCCGTGTCGCTCAGCGATCGCGACGTGCGCGTGACGATGCGTCGGGCCTGGCGCTCGACCGCGCTGTGGCAGCGGAGTCTCCTTGTCTCCTCATTGTTCTTGAGTATCTTCGACACGACCCAGGTCTCGGAAGAGACACTGCGCGAGCTTCGAAACAAGGACGTGGTTTCCGATCTGGTCGCGGAGCTCGGCAAGGAGCTGCCCGCATTGAAGACGGCCCTCATCGATGAGCGGGACGCCTATCTGGCGGAGGAGATCAGGCGGGCCGAGGGAAACCGAATCGTCGCGATCGTCGGCGCCGGCCATGTCGGAGGAATCCGGGAGCGCCTGATTCGCGAGGACCGGCCGGATATGGCTGAGCTGAAGAAGATTCCGCCGGTCTCACCCGTCTGGAAATGGGTCGGCTGGGGCATTCCCGTCATTATACTAGGCTCCCTGGCGTTGATCGGATATCAGAAAGGCGCGCTCGCGGCCCGGGACAACGCGCTCTTCTGGATCGTCGCCAACGGAGTCCCCAGCGCGCTCGGCGCCATCCTCGCGCTTGCGCATCCCCTCACCGTTCTGGCCGCGTTTGTGGCGGCCCCGTTCACGAGTCTGACGCCGGTCATTGGAGCCGGGACGGTCACCGCTTTCGTGCAGGCTTACGTGCAGCCCCCCCTCGTGCAGGAATTTCAAAGCGTCGCCGAGGACGTGACGAGGCTGCGCCGCTGGTGGCAGAGCCGCTTGCTCCGTATTTTCCTCGCGTTCCTGTTCCCGTCGCTCGGCAGCGCCATTGGCACCTGGGTGGGTGGAACCAAGATCGTATCGAGCTTGTTCTAGGCGGCGTCCGAATTGCTGTTCCCGCCGGATCATTTGATTCACGTGTGACCTGCCTGCACCGCTCGAATCGACGTCCACTCGGGGTGGCGGGCGTCGTCACGCACCCACGAAGGCGCCATGCGCCTCCGCTTCCAAGAGGTCACCCTGTCCGGTATAACGCGGCGAGAAGTGGAAGACGACCAGGTGTTTCGCGCCCGCTTGTTTACCCAACAGACCGGCCTGCCGGGCCGTCAGGTGATACCGCTCCCGCGCCTTGTCTGAATCGCAGTCCAGATAGGGGGCCTCGCAGTAGAGCACGTCCGCGTCCCGAGCCAGCTCCACGATCTTCGCCTCGTTCTCTTCGTCGTACCGGGCATCCACGATATAGGCAATCTTCTGTCCCCGCGTGACCCTCGTGAAGCGCTCGCGGATGTCCCCGAGCCTGAACTCGCGTTCTTCCCGTCGATGCTCGAAGTAGAGCGTGCAGGTGAACCGAAAATCATCCGGGCGCCCTTCCCAGATGTATTGCTTGACGTCCTTGAGCCAGGAGCCGACCGGGAGTCCCGCGGCATGGAGCCGTTCCTTGTAAATATTGATGTGAAACTGCTCTTCGAGCGCGTAGGCGAACGACGGGATGCGATGGTTGAGGGCGACCGCGCGCACCGTGAACATTGGGTCTCGAAGAATCGTGAACGGGCCCTGGTAGGTCCGGTCATCCTGCGGTCTTGGGGGGGCCGGCCGCATGGTGAACCCATCGGTCGCCAAGAACGTGGCGCTGACGGTCTCCCGTTCGTGGAATTCATGGACGACGATCGCCAGCGGATAGCCGTCAACCAGGTTCCAGGTGTAGCCCCTGAGCTTGCCGCTCACGTTGGCGATCAAGCCGGGCGGCCCGTAGAGCGTGAGCGTTTGGCCCCTCCCGAGCGCCACGCGGAGCACCTGATCGAACCCGATGAAGTGATCCATATGGGTATGGGACACGAAGATGTCGCCGGCCCTGAGGAGGCGGGTGGCCCCGAGCCCGATGTTCTGGCCCAGGTCGAACAACAGCGCACGGCGTGCCCATTTGATCTCGACATAGAGGCCGGGATCGCCGAATGGCTCGTTGACGAGATGGCACGTAAAAGATGGGACCATGACTCCCCCCGTCCCCTCCTTATAGAGGAGGGGAGACTACGTGAACGCCGCTCTCACGGTGAGATACATGACGATCACCTCGACCGCATGAGCGGTGATTGTCGCATAGAGGTTTCTCAATTTCAGCCAGAGGCATCCCCAGACGACAGCGTCCCAGACGGCGATCCAGTGGAGATGCTGAAACGTCTCCACCATGAACGGATCAAAGGCAAAGAGGAGCGCGGAGACACTCACCGCCGCCACCGGGGCCGTCCGGCTGGCTCCGAGCAGCGGAGCCCGGTCGAACAAAGCCAGCCATCGTCCCAGCTGAAAGCCCCGGAAGTTGACCTCCACGAAGAGGGCGATCACCACGATCACCCATGGCACCATCAGCCAGATTGGCACCTGGGCATGGGGTGTGTGCTTCAGGAATTCGATGTCGGCTCCGAGCCCGGGAACGACCTGGAGGATCACCCAGGAATTGAGCAGCCCCAGCGCTAGGCCGACCGGAATCCCCCAGGAAAGTCCGCGCAAGCCGTGCTCGGGCTCCAGGCCCAGGTGGCCGATGACCGGACGGTTGCCTGTGCTCCAGACCGCGAAGGCGAGATACGCGAGCACCTGCGGGAGCAACTGCACGGTCACGGAGCTTTGCAGGCCTGGCGGCAGCACGTAGTACAGGGCCGTGCTGAGTGCGGGGACCAGCGTCAGGCCGGCATGACGTTCGCGGCAGGCCGGCGGTTCTGCTCGGTGGAAAGTCGGGACGGGTATGCGGCCCATACGGTCGGGAGCGGGGCTCCCGGTCATTGGTAGCGGAGCGCCTCTGCCGGATCGAGCTTGGAGGCTTTGACCGCAGGGTAGAGACCGAAGCTGATGCCGATCGCTACGGCGAAGGTAAAGGCAATCACGATGGCGGAGGGTTGCACGACCGCGCCCCAGTCGCCTGCCCCGGGCATGGCTCTGGCGACGAGGTCCCCGAATCCGTAGGCCAGGCCGATGCCGATGGCGATGCCGATCAGCCCCCCCACGAGGCTGATCGCGACGGATTCCACGAGGAACTGCCGGAGGATGTCCGCCCGCGTCGCGCCGATGGCTTTCCGGAGACCGATCTCTCTCGTTCGTTCGGTCACGGTGACCAGCATGATGTTCATGATTCCGATGCCCCCCACGAGCAAGGCGACGAAGGCCACCCCGCCGAGCACGATCCTGAACGTCCAGAGGGTGCGGTCCATGGCGATCAGAAACTCGCCCTGATTGAAGATCCTGATATCGTCGACGCCATCATGGCGCTGGATGAGAAGTGAATGCACCTGCTTGGTGATCGCCTCCATTTCACCCCTGTCCGGGACGTGGAGAATCGTATAGGTCAACTTGTCGTCTCCCGTGAATCGACGCATCGCGGTCGTGACGGGGATGAAGATCAGTTCGTCGTAATTGGTCCCGTGCAAGCTGCCTTTCTGCTCCATCACGCCCACCACGAGAAAACGCTCGTCACCGATTTTGACCTCGCGACGGATCGCCGGGTCGCTGCCGAAGAGTTTTTCGGCGATATCGTGCCCCAGGACGACCACCCGCCGCCACTCCGCAATGTCCTTTTCGAGGATGAACCGGCCTTGGGCCGGCCGGAAATTCCGGATCTCGCTGAACTCCGGCGAGGTTCCGGTCACCTCGCCGCTGAAATCCCGGGCCCCGGCTTTCAGCGGCTTCTTGAATTGCAGGACGGGAGCCACCATGAGGTCGGGGCGAAGCCGGCGTACGGCGAAGGCGTCGTCGTATTTCTGACCCGTCGAGCGGCCGGCGAATTGGCGTTGCTCCTCCGCCGTCAGTTTCTTGTTGAAGACGAACAGGAGGTTGGTGCCGAGCCGCTCGATGGACTGCACCAGCTTCCGCTGCCCACCCTCGACGATGCCGATCATCGAGATCACGGCGGCGACGCCAATGATGACGCCCAACATCGTCAAGGCGGTCCGCATCGGGTTCGCCACCAGGTTCTTGAGCGCGTCTTGGGCCGTATCGCTGAACGTCATGCCGTGTCCTTCTGACGCAACGTGGGGGTCTCGGGGGCGGGCGCCTCCGCGGAAGTCCCCCCGGGAATCTGCTCGTCGGAGATGATCTCTCCGTCACGGAGGGTGATGAGGCGACCAGCGATTTCCGCCAGTTCCCGCGCGTGCGTGACGAGGAGAATGGTTTGCCCGCCCTGATTCAGCCGCCGCAGCAGATGCAGGATCTCCTCCCCGGATCGGCTGTCCAGACTGCCGGTCGGCTCGTCCGCGAGGAGCAGGGCCGGCCGGTTGACCAAGGCCCGGGCGATGGCGACGCGTTGCTGCTGCCCGCCTGAGAGCTGGTTCGGGAGGTGGTGCATGCGATCCTCCAGGCCCACGTCCCGCAGGATCTCGCTTGCGCGCCGGTGCCGTTCGCTCGGCGCCACCCCTCGATATTGCAGCGGCAACTCGACGTTCATCAACGCGGTCTTGCGCGGAAGGAGGTGAAAGCTCTGGAAGATGAATCCCACCTGCTGATTGCGAATCGCCGCCAGGTCGCCGTCGCTCAGGGAGCCCACCGACCGGCCGTTCAACCAGTAGGTGCCGGTGGTGGGCCGGCTCAGACACCCGATGATGTCGAGCAAGGTCGTCTTGCCGCTGCCGGACTGACCGATGAGAGCCACGAATTCTCCCTGCGCGATGCGCAACTCCACGTTGTTGAGCGCGCGGACTTCCAGTGACCCGTTCCGGTACACCTTTCCCACGTGGTCGAGTCGAATCAGACCGTTGGCTGAATGCATAGGCGACATGGACCTGTTTGTGGAGCGTTGGGCCGAGGGGTCGGGCGAGGCTACGCGGCTTTGTCGGTGAAGGAGGGGATGACGACCGTTTCGCCTTCTCGCAGGCCGTGCACGATCACCGCTTGCGACTCGGTGCGAAGCCCGACGCGAACCTTTCTCGGCTGTCGACCGCCGTCCACGATGACGTACACGATATCGTCTCCGTTGTCCGATCGCAGCGCTT
>JBFISJ010000171.1:0-6082 GCA_041608595.1 Nitrospiraceae bacterium | reverse complement strand
TTTTGTGCAGGGGCATGGTGTTTAACGGCTAGCATGTCGGTCTCCAAAACCGAAGGTCCGGGTTCGATTCCTGGTGCCCCTGCCACGTTTCGTCCACCCGCCTTCGCTGAAGCTACGGCGGGCAGGCCCGGCAACGTGTCCAGCGTAGTCGTGGCGAAGGTGGAAGCTGTCATGGCCTCCGCGGCTGCCTGGCCTTCGTAGCCGGTGCCTTTCCGGCGGAGTAGGCTGAAGCCGTGGGGCTCCACCCGCTGAACGTATTCGCCTCCGTGGACTCTTTGACGAGGGGTCGTTGTGACTAAATTCTGGCGGTCGATTGCTGAATTCTTGAGCGATGTCAAAGGTGAGTTGAAGAAGGTTGCGTTCCCCTCCCGCAAGGAGACCCTTGGGTCCACGACCGTCGTGATCATCTTTTGCGTGATCATGTCACTATATCTCTCGGTCGTGGATTCCTTTTTGGTATGGCTCGTCGCCAAGCTCATCTGATCCTCGTTGCGTTCCATCAACTGCGTTCGGTTTCCGCCTGAATTGGGGAGTGAACAGCGATGGTGATGACCAAGCAATGGTATGTCATTCATACCTACGCCGGCTTTGAGGGGCGCGTGAAGTCGAGCATTATGGAGCGCGCCAATCAAATGGGACTTGCCGAGCGAGTTGGACAGGTGCTAGTGCCCACGGAAGACGTCATCGAGATCCGTGACGGAAAGCGCAGAACTGCACGGCGCAAATTTTTTCCGGGATATGTGCTGGTGGAGCTCGAGTCACCGGTGACGGACGACATGGTGCAGATGATCAAGGAAACGCCCAAAGTGACCGGATTCGTCGGCGGTGGGAACACGCCGATCCCCCTCAGCATGGAGGAAGTGGAATCGCTGCTCAAGCAGGTGGATACAAGCGCGGCCGGTCCTCGGGAGCAGGTCAAGTTCGTCAAAGGCGACAACGTGCGCGTCGTGGACGGCCCGTTTCTCGGGTTCAACGGCCTCGTTGACGAGGTCGACACGGATCACAACAGGTTGAAGGTCTTGGTCAGCATTTTCGGGCGGTCGACGCCGGTCGAGCTCGGCTTTTTGCAGGTAGAACGAATTTGAAGAAGGGTACAGGGCTCGAGGTTAGAGGCCAGGGGGAGGAAGGAAGCTTCCTGACCTCTCGCCACCTGCCCATCCGAGGAGTGTTATGGCTAAGGAAGTAACCGGACAGATCAAGCTGCAGATCCCCGCGGGCAAGGCGAACCCCGCTCCGCCGGTGGGCCCGTCCCTGGGCCAGCACGGCGTGAACATTATGGAATTTTGCAAGCAGTTCAACGCGCGGACCCAAAAGGAAGGGGACAGCATCATTCCGGTCATCATCACCGTCTATAAGGACCGGTCGTTTACCTTCATCACGAAGACCCCCCCGGCCTCCGACCTGCTCAAGAAGGCGGCGGGGATCATCAAGGGGTCCGGCATCCCCAACAAGGAGAAAGTCGGCACCATCAACAAGACGCAGGTGAGGGACATCGCCAAACTCAAGATGACGGACCTGAACGCGGCTGATCTCGACGGCGCCGTCAAGATCATCGAAGGGACCGCGCGAAGCATGGGCATCACCATTCAATGACGCACGACATCGGGGAACGAGGAGCGGAGTGATGGGGAAGAAGTGGAAGGAATCGGCCGCGAAAGTCGAGCCGCGGCCATACGATCTGCGTGAGGCGGTGACGATCCTAAAGGAAGCCGCATACGCAAAGTTCGATGAAACGGTCGACCTGGCCTTGCGCCTCGGCGTCGATCCTAAACGGGCGGACCAGATGATTCGGGGAACCACGCTCTTGCCGCACGGGACCGGTAAGAAGGTGCGCGTGATCGTATTTGCGAAGGGCGAGAAAGAGCAGGAGGCCCGGGACGCGGGGGCCGACCTCGTCGGCGCCGACGATCTGATCGAAAAAATCAAGGGTGGGTGGATGGAGTTTGATCAAGCCGTGGCCACTCCCGACATGATGGGATCCGTCGGCAAGCTCGGCAAGATCCTCGGGCCGCGCGGGCTGATGCCCAATCCCAAGACGGGCACGGTGACGTTCGAGGTGGCGAAGGCGATCAACGAGATTCGCAAGGGACGCGTGGAATACAAAGTGGAAAAAGCGGGCATCGTGCATGTTCGGGTCGGCAAGGTCTCGTTCGATGCCAACAACTTGTACGATAACGCGCACGCGGTGATCGAAGCCGTGCTTAAGGCGCGGCCCGCTTCCGTGAAGGGGCGGTATTTGAGGAGCGCCACCATCTCAAGCACCATGGGCCCTGGGATTAGGCTGGACGCGATTGGTCTCGCCAAATCAGTGGCGTGACCTGCGGAGACGCGCTGCCGTGGGATTGCCTGTCGGAAGAGTGTGAAGAGGGACACATGAAACGGGAAGAAAAGAGTGCAGTCGTTGAGGATCTGCACGATAAATTTTCGCGAGCCAAGGTCGCCATTTTGACCGAGTGCTCGGGGCTTCCGGTCAACCAGATTTCCGAGCTGCGGAGGAAATTGCGGAGCGCACAGGCCGAGTATCGCGTGGTGAAGAACACCATGGCGGCGCGCGCGGTCGACGGCACGACGCTGGTGGAGGCGAAGCCCTTTTTCAAGGGGCCTCTGGCGATGGTCATCGGATACGACGATCCGGTGATGCCGGCAAAGATCCTGCGTGATTTCATGCAGGCGGAGAAGCGCGACCAGAAAATGGCGATCAGGTTGGGGCTCATGGAGGGCAAGGTCCTCCAGCCCGCGCAGGTCACCGCGGTCGCCACCCTGCCGGGACGAGAGGTTCTGCTGTCGATGCTGTTGTCCGCGATGCAGGGGCCGGCGCGCGGCCTGGTCTGCGCGCTGAACGGCATAATTCGGGACATTGTCGGCGTTATTTATGCGATCCAGGAGAAGAAGAAGGAAGGAGGAGAGAACATGGCTACTGCGGAAGGAAAGCTGTCGAAGGAGGACTTCATCAAGGCGATCGAGGGCATGACCCTCCTTGAGGTCTCGGATCTGGTGAAGGGGCTTGAGGAGCGGTTCGGCGTGACGGCGGCGGCTCCTGTCGCCGTGGCTGCGGCGGGCGGTGGAGCGGCTGCGCCGGCGGCGGAGGAGAAAGACTCCTTCGACGTCATCCTGGCAGGCGCCGCGGCGGACAAGAAGATCCAGGTCATCAAGGTCGTTCGCGAGCTGACCAGCCTGGGTCTGAAAGAAGCCAAGGACCTGGTTGAAGGCGCCCCCAAGCCAGTCAAGACCGGCGTCACCAAGGACGAGGCCGCGACCATGAAGAAGAAGTTGGAGGAGAGCGGCGCCAAGATCGAAGTGAAGTAGACGCGCGCGGCAGGCGACCGCCCCGTAATGGGCGGTGGGTAGCGAAACGACAGGCCATTCGAGCATCAACCAAAGGAGCAGGGGAATGCCGCTAGCGAATCTCAGCGGGATCGTCGAACGGAAGGATTTCTCGCGGATCCGTGCCAGTATTGCGATTCCGGACTTGATCGAGATCCAGAAACGGTCCTATGAGCAATTCCTTCAGATCGAGTCCGAGCCCGAGCGCCGGGAGGACAAGGGATTGCAGGCCGCGCTGACCAGCGTGTTTCCGATCGCCGATTACAACAATACGGCGGTCCTTGAGTTCTCCAACTATTCGTTGGGAACTCCGAAGTACGACGAGCGTGAGTGTCTCGAGCAGGGCATGACGTTTGCGGTACCGCTGAAGATCCGTGTGCGCCTGATTGTCTTCGACAAGGAGGACAAGTCCCCAAAGAAAAAGGTGCTCGACGTGCGGGAGCAGGAGGTCTACGTCGGCGAGCTTCCGCTGATGACGGACCGCGGTACCTTCATCGTGAACGGGACGGAGCGCGTTGTGGTGAGCCAGTTGCACCGATCGCCGGGCGCCTCCTTCACGCACGACAAGGGCCGAACCCACGCCAGCGGCAAGGTGCTGTATTCCGCGCGCATCATCCCCTATCGCGGTTCGTGGCTGGATTTCGAGTTCGATGCGCGGGACATCCTCTACGTCCGGATCGATCGGCGAAGAAAAATGCCCGCCACCATCCTGCTGAAGGCGTTCGGGTATTCTACCGATGACCTCCTCAAGATGTATTACCCGGTTGAGGAGATCAAGCTGTCCAAAGGCAAGCTGCAGCGCAAGCTGGACCCGGAGATGCACCACGGCCTGCGGTGCTCGGTCGAAGTGACGGAAAAGGGGTCCAAGGAGCCGCTGGTGCGGGAGGGCGCGAAGCTGTCCCGAACCGTCATTGGCCGCCTGCGCTCGGCGGGGATCAAGGAGATCCCCCTGAATCCAAACGAGCTCATCGGGCGCGCGGTCTTGACGGACCTGGTGGATCCCAGCACGAAAGAGACGATCCTGGAGAAAAATCAGCGGTTCACGGCCGCCAACCTTGAAAAACTCCTGCAGAGTCAGGTGGACACGTTCAAGGTGATCTATCTGGACTCGACAGGAGCCACGCCGGTGATTCTGGATACGCTGGACGCCGAGCGGACCTCCTCGAAGGAGGAGGCGATGGTCGAGATCTACAAGCGCCTCCGGCCGGGAGAGACCCCGTCGATTGAGACCGCAAAGGTGTTGTTCGAGAACCTGTTCAATAACCCCAAGCGGTACGACCTCTCCCCGGTCGGCCGGCTCAAGCTGAACACCAAGCTCAAGCTCGACCTGCCGTTGGAGCAGCGCACATTGACCGCGCAGGACGTCGTCGAGGTGATCAGGTACCTGGTCAATCTCAAGATGGGGCGGGGCGAGATCGACGACATCGACCATTTGGGCAACCGCCGTGTGCGGTCCGTGGGGGAGTTGCTGGAGAACCAGTTCCGTCTCGGGCTCGTCCGGATGGAGCGCAGCATCAAGGAGCGGATGAACCTGCTGGACATGGAGACGGTGCTGCCGCATGACCTGATCAACGCCAAGCCGGTCGTGGCCGCGATCAAGGAGTTCTTCAGCAGCAGTCAGTTGTCCCAGTTCATGGATCAAACAAACCCACTGGCGGAGATCACGCACAAGCGGCGGCTCTCGGCACTCGGCCCTGGTGGGCTGACCCGCGAACGGGCGGGCTTCGAGGTGCGCGACGTGCACCCGTCCCATTACAGTCGCATCTGCCCGATCGAAACGCCGGAAGGTCCCAACATTGGCCTGATCACCTCGTTGGCGACCTATGCCCGCATCAACGACTTCGGGTTCATCGAGGCGCCCTATCGACGGGTGCGGAAGGCAAAGGCCACCGACGACATTGAATACCTGTCCGCCATTGATGGGGAGAAGTACGTCGTCGCGCAGGCGAACTCGAGGCTCGACGGAAGCGGGCGCCTGGCGTCGGAAAACATCACGGCGCGATTCAGCGGAGACTTCATCACGGCGACACCGGACAAGGTCGAGTACATGGACGTGTCTCCCAAGCAGGTGGTCAGCGTGGCGACGGCGCTCATTCCCTTTCTGGAGCACGACGACGCGAACCGTGCGCTCATGGGCTCGAACATGCAGCGGCAGGCCGTGCCGTTGATCAAATCCGAGGCGCCGCTGGTTGGGACCGGCATGGAAGCCGTTGTCGCCAGGGACTCCGGCTACGTCGTTCAGGCCGTGCGCGCGGGGGTGGTTGAGAGCGTCGACGCCCGCAAGATCGTCGTGCGCGCGGATTCCAGCAAAAAGTCGGAGGGCCGGCGCGGCAGGGACGTCGACCTCGACGTCTACGACCTCGTGAAGTTCCAGCGCTCGAACCAGAACACCTGCATCACCCAGACCCCCGTGGTTCGCATCGGGCAGCCGGTCAAAAGAGGGCAGGTGCTGGCCGACGGCCCCGCCATCGATCACGGGGAGTTGGCGCTGGGGAAGAACGTCCTGGTGGCCTTCATGCCCTGGGGCGGCTACAACTTCGAGGATGCGATCCTCATCAGCGAGCGGCTGGTGAAGGACGACACATACACCTCGATTCACATTGAAGAGTTCGAGGTGGAGGCGCGTGACACAAAGCTTGGCAAGGAAGACATCACGCGCGACATCCCCAATATCGGCGAGGAAGCCCTGCGCAACCTCGATGAGAGCGGGATCATTCGCATCGGCGCAGAAGTGAAGCCGGGAGATATTCTGGTCGGC
>JBFISJ010000170.1:0-6221 GCA_041608595.1 Nitrospiraceae bacterium | reverse complement strand
TTGTCCTGCGTACAGTGGTCCCAGAAGGGGCATTCATAGGGAGCCCAACAGTGGCTTCCCGGCTCGATGGCCGGCGCATGTGGACTGGACACCGTCCCCTTCATCTCCGCCAGACGGGCCGGCACCTGTGTCCGGTACGCTTCCCCTTCACGTGAGAGGTCCTGGATCACGAACAGCTTCTCGAGGTCGAGCGCCCCCCCCTTATAGATGTAGTCCGTGTTCAGGTACATGAGCGCCACGCCCCCCAACTTGATGCCGGCGTTCTCGAGCACGTGTGCCTGGATGGCCAAATCGGGCAGATGCACCTCCTTGGCACGGGTCGAGGACTTCACCTCGACGAGCCGCCAAGTGCCCTCTGCGTCTGCTGCACGTTGCAGGATGTCCACGCGGATCAAGACACCATCGGCTTGGAAGGCACCCTCGAATATGGCCGGGACGGTCGCATCCTGCACGAGCTGGGACGTCCGTTGGAGCGCCTCAGTCGGACGACGGTAGTCGATCTCGACCAGCACGCCACCCGGAAACCGCTGGCGCGCCAGGTCCCCAACCGCGGTGCCTGCATCCAACCTTGCCTGCCGGCTCGCATCCGGCGGGGAAGCCAGGTCGGGAGCGTGCACCTCGAAATACAGACGTTTGCGGCACTGGAGCCCGGACAGAAACTTGGATTTGGATAAGCGGGGGGCTGCGGGAGGCGTAACGTACCCTTTCAACACTTCTTGGACGGGCGGGTGTCTTTCCCTGGTCCCTTGGTGAATTCGATGCGGTTCACACCCTTGACGTTCGCGCAAAGGTCCCCTAAGCCTGGCGCGACCAGGCGGAACGGGCCACCATTCTTTGTCGACAGCGGTTCACCGTCGAGCTCATAAACCAGCACTCCGAACTCCCTGGCCTGCTCGAGCGTCAGCGCGGCGGCAAACTGGCCATCTTGCGAGTGAAAGGTGACATGATCGGCCCCCGGTTGAATGGCCGGCAGCTCGAGCACGGCCTTGACCCGGACGCCCCTCCCCTTCTTGCCCGGCAGCACGCCGCTGAGATCGCGCACCTGGGCGTCCTCGGGAAGCTTCCCGAATGCCGCCACGTCGAGCGAGAGGGGCTGGACCAGGGCCCCATCCATTCGCAACACACCCGGCCCACTCTTTTCCTGCCCGGTGATCACTTTCACGATGGCCGTCAAGGCTTCATTCAAGGGTGTCGGGATGCCCAGCTCCCGTCCACATTGAACGACATACCCGTTGAGCGAATCGATTTCCGTCGGCCGGCCGGCCTTCCAGTCGTCATACATGGAGGTATGGATGTCCCTGATCTCCTGCGTCCATTGGACGACCTTGTCCGCGATGTCGTCGTCGAGCACGACTTTCAACCCGGCCGCCACGGCCGCCACCTCGGCGACGATCCCATGGATCAGGCGGAGCATCTCCGGATCATCAATCGCCTTTGCCACACGGTCGTTGATCACGACGGTCAGCGGGTTGAACACGCAGTTCCAGCACATCTTTTCCCATTTGGTCCGTCTGATGTCGTCGGACAGCCGGCAGGGCAATGCCGATTGCTTGAACAGCTCCGCGATCGCCTGGACCCGCTCGCTCTGGTTGCCCATGAGCTCGCCGATCGTCACCCCCCCGCGCTTGTAGTGCTCGATGACGCCCGCCTCGACGATCTTCGAATAAATGAACGCCACTCCTCCGACGACCTGATCTCGGTCCAACACGCGAATGATCCGGTCTTCGATATCGACGCCGTTCTGAAGCGTCAGGATCACCGTGCGGTCGGTCAGCACCGGCTTAATCTGGTCCAGGACCTCATCGAGGTCATAGGCTTTGTTGGAGAGGATCACCAGGTCAGGCCTCGGCAGCTCGCGTGGATCGGAGGCCGCGGGGGGGTGCACCGTGAACGACCCGGCGGTGCTGCGGATGGTCAGCCCGCGGTCGCGCACGGCCGCGAGTGTCTTCGGACGGAGCAGAAAGGAGACGTTCGGGTGGCGCCGAGCTAGATGCGCGCCGAAGAACCCTCCGACGGCACCTGCTCCGACCATGAGGATGTGCTCGAATTGTTTCATGGAACCGGGACCGTGGATTTCTCGCGACGTGAGGCCCACTATCCCACGACCGTCACGCGGTGTTCAAGCCGTGGCGACTCCGGTATAATCGTCGCCGGCTGTTCCGACCATGGCAGATTCCCAGCAGATCGCACAGGTGAAACAGCGGCTCGCCCAGGCGCAGTCTGTCGCCTTCGTCACCGGGGCGGGCATTTCCGCGGACAGCGGCGTGCCGACCTTTCGCGGGCCCGAAGGCCTGTGGCGCAATTTTCGCCCCGAGGAGCTCGCGAGCCCGGAGGCGTTCGAGCGCGACCCGCGGCTCGTCTGGGAATGGTACAACTGGCGGCGGGAGCTGATCGCCACCAAGACCCCGAACGCCGCTCACGTGGCCCTGGCCGATCTGGAACACCGGATCGCCGACTGCTGGCTCATCACGCAAAACGTCGACGGCCTCCACCGCGATGCCGGATCATCGAGACTGTCGGAGATCCACGGAAACATCTGGAAGGTCCGGTGCACCGGCTGCGGCCGCGTGGTAGAGAATCGGCAGGTGCCGATCCCTCTCTTGCCGCAATGCGCGGACTGCGGCGGGTTGGTGAGGCCGCACATCGTCTGGTTCGGCGAAAATCTGGACCCGGCGGATATCAATCGGAGCTACGCAGCCCTCAACGGCTGCGAGATGCTGCTGATCGTCGGCACGTCGGGCGTGGTCTACCCCGCCGCCGGCTTCGCCTCGGTGGCCAAAGCGGCCGGCGCCTTCGTGGTCGAAATCAATCTCGACCCCACGCCCCACACCGACATCGTCGACGTCTCCCTACAAGGCAGAGCCAAGGACATCGTGCCGCAACTCGTGCCTGGAGGGAAGTGAAGGGACCTGTTTGTCGTCATTCCGTCATTCCCGCGGAGGCGGGAATCCATTTTATCCGCCACGAAAACAAATGGATCCCTCCTAAAAAAGTGCCGGGATGACAGAGAAAGGTTCGTGGTTCTCTTTCCTTCTCGTCCCGCGTGACGAGTCAGGCATCGCTGCTCTCCAACCTATCAAGTAGCTTCGGAAGCTCGCTCAAGCTCGTGATTCGGTGACCGGCATACCCGGGACCGGAGCCCTCTTGCGCCCGTCCCTCACGATCCAGCCAGACCCCGATGAGCTTGGCCGCCACGGCGGCCTCGGCGTCCTCCACCCGACTGTCCCCGACGTGCACGGCTTCGTCCGGATCGACCGCGTGTTTCTCGAGCGCCGCTTCGAAAACCCGGGGCGATGGCTTGGCGGCACGTGCCAGCGTTGAGATCGTCACCGTATCGAAGTGGTCCAGAAGAGCCAACCCGCGGAGCACGTTGAACAGCCGCGTGTCGAAATTCGAAATGATCCCGAGCTCGTGCCCGCGAGACCGAAGCACGCCCAGCACCTCCACCGTCTCCGGGTAGAGGGTCCAATGGCGTGACCCGTTGAAGCCCTCGTACACCTCGTCGAAGTACTCGTCGAACCCTTCGAACATGCCGACGCGGTAGAACACCGCGTGGACGATATCGAACCACCAGAGCCGCTCGCATCGCTTCACCTCGATCGGGTCATTGACGGCAAACACCGGCGCGGGGGCGTCATGGAAGGCACGACGGAAGGCGCCGTTGACCGCGGCGAGCATGTCCGACGTCTGGGGCACGCCGTACTTCTCGGCGTACGCCACATACACCTCCCCCACTGAACCCTTGACGTGGAAGAGGGTCCCGGCCGCATCGAAGAATATGACTCTAATGTGACTCACGACTCCAGAGAGCAGATCCGGTGGGTCATGCTGGCCCCACCACGTGATCCTCATCAAAGAGGAAAAAGGAGAGAATCAGAAGAAAGTCGGCCAGTTGTGACGTGCGTCACGCGCGGGCGATTCTATCGATCGGGTGTTGCCGGAGTCAAAACCCCGGGCGGGCGTCGTCAGAATGCTCGTTTTCTTGACAAAGACAGGACCCTCTGCTAGTTTCGCCAATAGTCCAATAAAATTGGAGACTTACGTGGAGTTGAGGCTTTACGTCATCGATAGCAGTCCGGCCATCCGTCGCCTCGTTGAACAAGCCGCCAGCACGGAGGGATTCGAGGTCACCGCTTACAGCGACGGGCCTTCGGCGCTCGACGAGGCCGGCCGCGCCGCCCCTCGCATGATCATCGCGGATTTTCACCTTGAAGGCATCACCTTTACGACGTTTTGCGACAAGCTCAGTGACCTCAACCTGATCCCTTCGACCATGCTCGTGGTCCTGGTCAACTCCTCGGACCGGCTCGAAGAGGGCAGCCTGCGGGCCCGAGGGGTCAGCGCGTTTGTTCGCAAGCCGGTGCACGTTGAGGATCTTCGTCAGACCATTAAGAAACTAAACGAAGGCCGAATGGCGGCGAGCCAGCCGAAACCGGCGCGCGCCCGGAAAGCCTGGCCTCCGCAAAGCGTCACCATGGGCGAAGACGGTCCGACCGTCATGGAGGACGAGGCACCTCTGGAGATTCGCGAGCCGGCGAAAAAACTCGCTCCGATCGCTCAGCCGATCACGGAGGACCTGCGACCCGCGTCCGCGGCAATCGCGGCGGCCGCGGCCGCCAGGAACAACAAACTGCGCCAGTCTCAACCGGAACCGCCGGCGCCGCCGGAACCCGAGCCTCCTCCCCCCGTCGAGCCGCCTCGTCTCGAACAACCAGTCGAGCCGCCTCCCCCACCCCAGCCACCCGTGCAGAAGCAGGAGCCATCGGAGGATCACGCGCCGGCCGTCGCCGCCATCCTCGCTGAGAGCGCTCCCCCGGAGGACAAGCCGTTCCAGTTCAAGCCCTCCGAGCTGCCCGCTGAGCCCGAGCCCCCCTTGCCGCCGCGGAAACCGGTCGAGCCGCCCGTCGCGGCAGAGAGCGCGAACGGTCTGCCCTCCTCTTTGGAAGAGTCGATGCGCACCTTCCTCTCCAACCTGCTTCAGTCGCTCTCGGCCGGTTCCCAGGGACAGATCAGCCAGCTCGTGTCCGGCATGGTCGCCCAGCACGTGAACGCCGAGCTCAGTCGCCGCATCCAGGCGGAGGTCGCCGCGCAAGTTGCGGCCGCTCTGGCGCAGGAGGAGATCGCCCGAGCCGCGCGCGAGGCCGCCGAGCGGAAGCTCCCCGAGCTGGTCGCGGAGCGGGTCGGCACCTTGGAGCAATCGCTACGCCAGGATATCAGCAACCGCGCGCATTCGATGGTGGAGGACATCGCCTCCAAACTCGTCCGGGACCTCGCGGAGCCCGCCGTTCAGAAGCACTTGCCGGACATGGTGCAACAGCACATGGGATCGGTGGATGGCCTCGTGAAGGACGCCGCCAAACAAGCGGCTGTCGGCTACACGCGCGATGTCGCGGAGCAGATCGTGCGGCAGGTGGCAGATGAGCAGGTTGGCCAGTTGGTGATGACCGCCGTGGCGGATATCGCCGAAGCACAAATCAAGAAAGAGCTGGAACGCCTCACGGCGTCCGACTGAGGTCCTCTCGCTCTTTACCTCCGTTTCCCCTTCTCGCGCCGCGCCTTCGCCAGGCTCTTCACCCTCTTCACATTCTTCCGATGTTTCTTGCGGAGCTTACGATCTTTTTCCCGTCCTCTCGCCATAACGCCTGTCTCTCCTTCTTCCCGTGGTTGTTCTGACCTTCCACGTTCACGGTTTCACCTCCCAGAGAAGCTGAGACGTGGGCGCCTTGATCTGAGATGGAACGTGGAACGTTTTGGGCGAACGCGTGTATAGCATACGCGTCCGGACGGACACAAGGCGCGCGAGAGGGAACCATGCCGGCGGTTTTCTTGCTGGCCCCTGGGCAGCGTGTTAAGATGCACGCGCTCGTCGCGGCTCAGGTCCCGGTTTTTCATGTCACAGGCTCATCTCGACAAGACATACGACCCGAAAGCGGTCGAAGATCGATGGTGTCAGGTCTGGATCGATCGCCGGTACGGTCACGCCTCGGTCGATCATCAGGGGACCCCCTACACGATCGTCATTCCCCCACCGAACGTCACCGGCTCGCTCCATATCGGTCACGCCCTCAATAACTCCATCCAGGATATCCTCATCCGCTGGCGGCGGATGCAGGGCCGCAACACGTTATGGATGCCCGGCATGGACCATGCGGGGATCGCCACGCAAAACGTGGTCGAAAAACAACTTCAGGCCGAAGGCACCTCACGGGCCACGCTAGGTC
>JBFISJ010000169.1:0-6248 GCA_041608595.1 Nitrospiraceae bacterium | reverse complement strand
GTCTGGGCACTGACACGGACCCTGTTCGTCGCGCAGCTCCGCCGAGCCAAGCGGCTGGCCGCGGAGGTCCCACAAGAAGTCGCGCTCGATCCAGAGATCGGATGAGCCCCCTTGCACAGATCCTGGTGACGCTCGGTGGTCTGCTGTTGATCGGTCTCGTGACCGATCTGCTCGGCAGGCGGACACTCCTGCCGCGCGTCACCTTGTTGCTGATTTTGGGTTTTCTGATCGGCCCTTCCGTGCTCGACCTGCTGCCCCCTCCCAGCGAAGGGTGGTTCACGCTGTTCGCCACAATGGCCTTGGTCATGGTGGGCTTTCTTTTGGGAGAGAAGTTAGCCCTGGCGTCGCTGCGCGAGCATGGCCACAGAGTCCTCTGGATGTCGATCGGGGAGGTCGTGGCCACGGCGGCCGTCATGTTCCTCGGCCTGCTGCTGATCGGCATCCCCGCCGACCTCGCGCTGCTCCTGGCCGGTATCGCGCCCGCGACAGCACCCGCAGCGACCATCGATGTCGTGCACGAGGCCAGAGCAGATGGGCCCTTCACGAGGACGCTGCTGGGTATCGTCGCGGTCGACGATGCCTGGGGGCTCATTGTGTTCAGCGTAGCGCTGGGACTCGCGCAGTCACTGAACGGTCACGGCGGGATGCTGGACGCCCTCGGATGGGGACTCCACGAGTTCGGGGGAGCGCTCCTCATCGGCCTGGCGCTGGGTGTCCCCATGGCCTATCTGACGGGGCGAATCCAACGCGGAGAGCCGACCTTGGTGGAAGCGCTCGGGGCGGTCTTTCTCTGCGGAGGGATCGCAATCTGGCTGGAGGTGTCGTATCTGCTCGCCGCCATGGCCATGGGGGCCATCGTGGCAAATCTGGCTCACCACCACACACGTCCTTTTCATGCAATTGAGGGCATCGAGTAGCCGTTTATGATTCTGTTTTTCATCCTTGCGGGGGCGTCACTCCAAGTCAACTCGCTGAATAATCTTGGGCTGGTCGGCATCGCCTACGTACTCCTTCGCGTCGTCGGGCGAATATCCGGCGCATGGCTGGGCGGGATGGCCTGCGGCGCGGAGCCACGATATCGACGTTGGATGGGGCTGGCGCTCATGCCGCAAGCGGGCGTCGCGCTTGGCATGGCACTCGTCGCATCGCAGCGGTTTCCCGAGCTAAGCTCGGTCATCCTTCCAATTGTAATCGGCGCAACTGTTCTGTTCGAGATTTCCGGCCCCGTTTTGACGCGCGAGGCGCTCACAAGAATGGGAGAGGTCAAGCGTGCGCAGTCGGTGGACTGACTTCGGCTTTCTGTGGACGTGCGACCTGGAACCTGGGACTTTTCTTAAAGGATTTTCGCTGCCTCAACAATCGGTCTGATCGCTCTCAGGACCAGATCATGGCACGCGCCGTTTGAACCCAGCAGACCCTTCATGTTCCTCATCTCGGCCCGACCATAAACAATCGGAGCCCCGGCGAGGTCCGTCATCCTACCTCCGGCGCCGCTGAGAATCGCCTCCGGCCCGCAGGTGTCCCACGCGCTCGTGTACGGTGAGGGATCCAAGTACAGATCGGCCTGGCGGTCCGCCACCAACCCGATTTTCAGCCCGACGCTACCACAGGGAATCTCTTGCGCGATCCCGAGACGCGTGCGCAGCTCGGTGAGCAATGGATGCCGATGCGATCGCGATAGCGCCAGGCGCAAGGACCCTGGATCTGTGGTCGATGACACCGAGAGTCGCGTCCGCTGTCCGTCTTCTTCCAGCCAGGCCTCGCGTTTCGCGATGCCGGAATAGAGAGAGCCCGTCACGGGCCGATACACGACCCCCACGCTGGCCTGCCCGTCGATGGCCAGCCCGATCATGACCGAAAACTCGCCGTTCCGCGACACGAATTCCTTTGTCCCGTCCAGCGGGTCGACGTACCAAACGCGACCCTCGTGCCGGACGTGCGAGGCCGCATCCTCCTCCGACACGACCCCATCCCCCGGAAACTCCTTGCGCAGTCCATCCACGATCAGCTGACTGGCCTGCAGATCTGCCTCGGTCACCGGCCCAGCCTTGCCCTTGGACGACACGGAGAAATCCGTCGCGTAGACCTTCAAGATGACCTCGCCGGCCTCCCGCGCCAAGCGGCTGGCGGTTTCCAGTTCGTGCTGGTAATCAGACGTCAACGGTCCTCTCATGCGAGTCAAATTCCAAACACGTCCCGCGTCTCAAGTACCACGTCCCACGTGAAGATAGATCGATCTCTCGTGTTCATCCGACCCGGAACCTGGGACATGGACCGATTCACGCCACCGGATACTTTCCTCTAGCCAGCTCCTCGCAGAACGTACCGATTTGTTGCAGGGATTCCTTCACGATTTGCCGAATGGGATTGCTGACTCCTGAGAGCGAGACTCTGTGTGCAAGGCTCACCTGGACGGCCAGGGCAGCCGGCCGATCGATGCGGCTCCCAATCCTGCTGCAGAGCTGGACGGTGGCCTCGTTTACCCCGGCGATCTCTCGATGGATCCGCGCCGCCAATTGAAACGCCAGCACGTTATAGATCTTGCCCACGTGGCTCACGGGGTTTTTCCCCGCGACCGCTTCCCCGCTGGTTGGCCGACTGATCGGAATCACACCGCAGGGTTGGTTGCCTCGTCCGATCTGACCGGAATCACCCTGCTCGGCCGAGGTGCCGAGCAGCGTCAGATACATCCCTTCGAGTCCTTTTCCTTTTCGGTCTAGGGCGTTCAGCACCACGTCAACACCTTTGCAGCGATGCGGTCGCCCGCGCACGTAACGATGAAGCTCCTGGTGGACACGCTCCTTGAGGCGGAAGTAGGCCCGCTCCGTTCGAATGAGCCCCGCCAGGAACGGCATTGCAATGGTCAGTGAGAGCGCATCCCCCACACGGATTCCCATGACCTTGATATCCTCACCGGTTTCCGAAAATTCCGATTTGAACCGTGGGCCGTTGAGAAATCGTTCCACATCGTAAACCAACCGTTCCGTCGGTGTCAGTGGCGCGTAGCCTACGGCCGCCGACGTGTCATTCGCGACCAGCAACCCGCGGCGTGGCACGAAGATGGCCCCCAATTCCTCCGAGGTCGGTTTCAGCTCGATCTGATAGCGGAGGTGCTGGTCCGGGTCTACGTGCCGCAGATGGCTCTTCACCCATTCCTTCGCCGTCTGCACGGCGATCTGCGGGACTGGCACATTTCGGTCCTTGATCTTAAATGTTGCCCGGTCTCCAATAATGAGGCGCATCGGCTCAATGACTCGCCCCCCACCCAGCCCGCACGACACCTGTCCGGCGACGAGGAACCCTTTGTCGATGTTGTGGTGGAGAATACGTCCGAACATCCTGGAATACACGCGGGAAAGTTCGATGGAGATCCGTTCCGCAATCGAGTCGCAGATGGTATCGGGATGCCCGATTCCCTTGCGCTCCACGATCTCCACCCGCTGCTGGCCGGCGGGAAGGGTCGGGGACTCCTGCACGATGATGTGGTCACCCATAAGGCTGCGCTCCTCTTAAGACCTTCATCAATAAGCAAAGACGTGGCCAGTTTCAACCTCCTGCGAGCAAGCGGGACCAATGCCCAGCAAGGTTTCTAATGAACAATCGAGGGTGTGCGGGCACTCGGCATGAGGAGAATTGCTACAGCGCCGGGCGAGAGGAGAACCAGGATGCCACAGGGCTCCCGGACAGCGCCAACCAGCGCTTGGGGCCAGCGTTGTGCAAGTCGCGCTTGAGGCTTGGTGATCCCGGCTTGGACATGCAGGACAGGCGGAAGGCCCGCCCAGGGATCGGGCACGGATCTTGTGTATTTCAACGAAAGGCTTAAGGAACGGCAAACATGAAGACGTCAGCCGAAGGAGCGGGTGCAAACGAGGAGGTCGGGCTCCATTTCGCTGTCCTCCGCATGCGGTTTCACGGCCGGGGCGGGCAGGGGGTGAAGACCGCGGCGAGAATCGCGGGGACGGCCGCTTTTCTCAAGGGGTACACAGCCCAGGACTCCCCGATCTACGGGGCGGAGCGGCGAGGCGCACCGGTCGTGGCGTTCTGCCGGCTGGGACGCGGTCCCATTCTCGAGCGCGGCCTCATTGCACATCCCGATCTCCTCATGGTCGCCGACGCGAGCCTGCTGACAGATCCAGCGGCTCGGGTGCTCGACGGCATGATGGCTGACACGGTGGTGTTCATCAACAGCGCCTCCCCCCCGGAGGTGCTGAAGCACGAGTACGCCTTATCTAATCGTGTGACCACGCTGGATCTCACCGGCCGGACCCTTGCGCAACTCGGAAAAGGATCTGCTCTTAGCGCACCCCTGGGTGCAGTGGCTTCACGCTTAGCCGGTCTTGGACCAGAGCACGTGAAAGAGGCGGTCGTTCGAGAGCTCCTGGGGCTAGGTCTGACGGATTCTATCGTCAGCCAGAATCTTGTTCTTGCCAAGGAGTGCTTTGACTCCGTCGAGCCGCACCCGGTTCGCTCCGTTTCTCCTGGTCGCCCCGCAGCTCAGACGCTGTGGTCACCGTCCTACGATCCTCCTGCGCGGGGCACCGCCCGCATCGCGGCGCGCGCGAATGCGTTTCTCCGGAAGACGGGAGACTGGAGGGTCTTCCGGCCGGACCTTGATCTCGACAAATGTAACGGCTGCACCCTGTGTTTCGTGTATTGTCCCGAGGGCGCCATCAAGCTGACCGACAAGGACCGGCCGATCATCGATTACGACCATTGCAAGGGCTGCGGTCTCTGCATCGAAGAGTGTCCGACTCATGCCCTGACCTCGGTGCGAGAAGGGGAGAAGGTGAAGCGATGAGGCGGTCTCCCGAAAACGGCGAGATGATGACGGGGAATGTAGCAGCGGCGTGGGGGGCTAGGCTCGCGGACGTCGATTACGTGCCGGCCTTCCCGATCACGCCCCAGACCGAGATTATCGAAACGCTCGCTGATTGGTGCGATCGCGGCGAGTTGGATGCCAGGTTCGTGACCTTGGATTCGGAGCACTCCATGATGACGGCAGCGGGCGCAGCCGCTGCCACCGGGGTGCGTGTCTTCAGTGCCACCTCCAGCCAAGGGCTGCTGTATGCGTTCGAGGTTCTCTATTCGGTTGCGGGGTGGCGGGTTCCCCTGGTCCTGGTCAACGTGTCTCGAGCCCTGGCTGCCCCGATCACGTTGGAATCGGACCACAATGACGTGCTCGCGGCGCGGGACTCCGGCTTTCTCCAGATCCACGCAGAGACCTGCCAGGAAGTGCTGGATTCGATCCTTTTAGGTTATCGCATCGCTGAAGATCCTCGGGTGATGCTGCCGCTGATCGTGAACTTGGATGGTTTTTATCTCTCGTTCACCAGAGAGCCCGTCACGATCCCGGAGCCCGAGCAGGTCCGACGATTCCTCCCTCCATACAGACCGGAGCATCTGGGGTTCAGGGCCTCTGCGCCTCAAGCATTGGGGGTGGCTGTGCTGCGCGGCGGCGAGTATTCCTACTTCCGTCATCAAATGCATCTCGGTGCGCTCAACGCACTCGCCGTGCATCAAGAAGCCGCAACGGAATATGCCAGCCTCTTTGGGAGACAATACGATCTCGTCCAGGGCTACCGATTAGAGGATGCCGAAGATGTGCTGATCATGAGCAACTCGTTCGCCACAAAAGGCAAGGCCGCCGTCGACGCCGCACGGGCACAGGGACGTCGCGTCGGACTCCTGCGCCTCCGGGTCATTCGTCCTTGGCCGACCCGCGCGTTGGTCGAGGCGTTGCGGGGGCGCCGGGCGGTCGCCGTCTTGGACCAAAATCTTGCGCCAGGCCTTGGCGGGATCCTCTTTCAGGAGGTCAGCGCCGCCCTGTATCCCGAAGCGACTCGGCCCCGAGCGCTGTGTTCCTTCATAGGAGGACTCGGCGGAAAGAACATCTCAGAAGGAGAATTCGAAACGCTATTTGCAGAGACGGCCCAGGCCGGCAAGCTGGGCAGGAGCATCGGCCCGATTCTCCTATACACCGAGGAGGAGCATCAGCAAATGGAAGAGGCGATCAAAATCGCCGGGAATGTAGAGCCAGTTTAGTCAGTTGGTCTGCTCAGTCAGTGGGATGGAAAAGGTTGGCCCCGATAATTCGGAGCTGACCGACACAACTCACGCAACCGGCATAACAAGCTTATGGCCTGGCAACGCGAGATATTCAAGAAGATCAAGCAGCTCCCGCGCGAAGAATATATTACGCCGGGGACCTCCCTCTGCGCCGGTTGCGGTGGCCTCGAGGCGTTACGGCT
>JBFISJ010000168.1:0-6282 GCA_041608595.1 Nitrospiraceae bacterium | reverse complement strand
TCCACCCGAAGGATTGGCGATTAATGACCTCGATGAGGAGGATCGCCAGCAGCACGCCCGCCACCACTCCGAGCAGCCCGCCGATGAGCCCCAGGTAGGATGTCTCCCACAAGACCAGCCGTTTGATCTGCGGGACACTGGCCCCGATCGCGCGCATCGTGGCGATCTCGCGCTGCCGCTCCAGGACGGAGGTCAGCACGGTGTTGGCAATGCCCAGCAGCGCGATCGTGACCGCGATCAGCTCCAGGGCATAGGTCACCGTGAAGGTGCGATCAAATATCGCGAGAATTTCCTGCTTGATGTCGGCGTTCCGGAGGATGGCCAGCTCACCCTGGCGGCCTACGCTCCCTTCGATATCCCGGCGCACGGTCTCGAGGTCGGCGCCGGGGTGCAGATAGACAGGAATGACCGACGTCGACGGGTCATCCCACAATCGCCGAAAGAGGTCATGGTCCATGACGACCTTCCCCCCGTCCGTCGCATAATCGTAGAACACACCCATGACCGGAAAGGCACGCAAGCCTTGCGGCGTGTTCAAGGTCACCTCATCCCCAACCCCGACCCCCGCGGTCCTGGCAAACACCTCGGAGACCACGACTCCTTCGCGCGTGCGCGTCCGCTCGAGCACCGCCGCCGATTCGCCTTCGAAAAACAGATACCGGCTCCAGGTCGCATGCACCTGGAGATCCCGTGCCACCAGCGAGACCGTCCGGCCACCCACCTCGGTCCGCATGTTGCGGTAGATGTCCACGGCGGCGACGCCCGGTACCCTTGCCACCGACTCGGCGACCGACAGGGGAATCCGATAGCCCTGCCCCGCCCCTTCATCGCCGACGGGCCAGGCCGCCGGGGCCAGGATCAGATCCGCGATGATGGTCTGCTGAATCCAGTCCTCCACCGTTTGCCGGAAACTTTGCACCATGATGCCGACCCCGACCATGATCGCCACGCCCACCATGAGCGCCGACACGGTGACACCGTTGCGACCCGGGCTGCGCCCGATCTGATCCGCCGCCAGCCGGCCCAGGGCCGCGCTCATCATGCCCGGCGTGAGGCGGCCTCGTTCCAGCCCGGCGGAGGCGCCGAACGCGCGCAGGAGCAACGGCGCCAGACACGACAACCCCAAGAGCAGGCTCAAGGCGGACGCGTAGCCGAACAACGGCAGGTCCCCGACCGGGCCGGGAAGCGCCAACGCGAGCGCCAACACGAGCATCACGCCCCCCGCCACGGCCAGACGACCCGCCCGGTCCTCCTGGACTTCCTCGTATTGACCCGGCGCCAGGGCCCGCGCCGGCTGGGTTCGACTGGCCTCCAGGCTCGGGGCAAGCGCTCCGATGATCGACACGCCCATGCCGAGCAATCCACTCTGAACAAGGATGTTGTCGAGATCGGCTCCCATCGTCCCGGCGCCGGGCGGGACCTGGACATAAAGCTCCGAGACACTGCGACTCAGCATTCCCACGATCCGGCTGGAATACAGGGCTCCGAGCCATCCGCCGATCAGGCCGCCGACGAGCCCCATCAGGGCGCCCTCGGCGATGAAGAGCGTCATGACCCCGCCCCGCGGCATGCCGATCGCGCGGAAGACCCCGATCTCCCGGCGCCGTTGGACCACTGCGTAGGAGACGGTGTTGTAGACGAGCAAGAGCCCCACCAGAAGGCCGACGGCGCTGAGCGTCGTCAGGTTCAGCTGAAATGCCCGGACCATTCGCTCCACCTGCCGGCTTCGCTGAGACGGACGTGCCACCGTGACATTTGGAGGGAGGAGGGCCCGAAGATCCGCCGCGACCTCCTCGACCGACCGGTCCGCGCCAGTGACGACGTCGATCCGATCGAGCCTGCCCACGAGCCCAAAGAGGTCCTGGGCCGCCGCGATGTCCATGACCGCCAGATGCTCCCACGCCGACGACAGGTCCGTCGTGGCCGTGATCACGCCTTGCACGGTCACCTGACGGCGCGCGGTCCCCACGAAGAGGTCCAGCTCACGCCCCGGCTCCAACTCCCATTTCTCCGCGAGCCGGTTCCCGACGAAGAGGGTGGTCGGACGAAGCAGCCCGTCCACGAACCGCTCCTCACCGCCTGGGATCTCGACGCGAAACTCCTTGAATTCGGCGGCTTCGAGCAGGTCCAGAGCCAGGATCCGGACCGTCTGGTCGGCCTGCCGTCCGGAGGCCATCGTGCCGCCAATCGACAAGACCGGCAGAGCGGCGGTCACGTCCGGGTGCTGCCGCACGGGCACGATCAGTTGTTCGTCAAAGCCGAGGTCTCCGGCGGTGACTTGCAGCGTGGCCTTGCCGGCGACGGACGTGACGGCCTCCTCGAAGGATCGCAACACCTCGACGTTGGCGGTGCGGATGGCGACAGAGACCGAGACACCGAGGGCGATGCCGACCACGGTGATGGTCGTGCGGATGGGCCGCTCGGTCAGATGGCGTTGCGCAAGAATGCGTAGGGCTGTGGCAAGCACGTAGGGTCGCGGAGAATAACGGGATAAACAGAATCCCGTAGCCTTGTTTACAGAGCAGTCCTAACTTTGTTAAAGTACCCTCTTTGGAGATTCCCTGTAATGGCGAGAGGAAAAACGACACAGAAAAAGCGGCGTAAGGCCAAGCCGAGCAAGGCCGCGAAGTCGGCGGGAGCGCTGACCCCCCGTCAGAAAGAAATTCTCCGGCTGGTCGCGCAGGGGCTGACGAATCGCGAGGTCGCCCACTCCCTGAAGATCAGCGTGCGCACGGTGGAAGTGCATCGTTTCAATTTGATGCGCCGCTTGCGGGTCCGCAACGTCGCCCAACTGCTTCGCCAGGCCCTGCTCCTCCGCCTCCTTCCCAAGAACTTCATGTCCCGGTAAGCGCGTCACAGTTCCTGCAAGCGGCCGACACAGGCGGACGGCGACGCATAGCCTTTCTTTTCCAGCACAGTCGCCAGCTCCGCCTCCAATCTGGCAAACACCGCCACCCCTTCCTCGACCAGTTGCGTGCCGACCTGCACCGCCGACGCGCCGCACAGGAGGTGCTCGAAGGCATCCGTCCCGTTCACCACGCCCCCCGTCCCGATGATGGGAATCCGCCCCTGAAACAACTTCCAGAAGGCGCGCACGTTCGCCAGGGCGACGGGCTTGATCAGGCTACCGCCGAGGCCGCCGAACCCGCCCTTCGGCTTGATCACGACGGTCTCGCGCTCCGGATCCACGACGAGCCCGTTCCCGACCGAGTTGATGAGGGAGAGAAAGTCCACACTCACCCGATCGAGCACCTGCCCCATCTTTTCGTAGTGCGCCGGATCGAAGTACGGCGGCAGCTTGACGCCCATCGGCACGTGGACGACGTCCCGCAGCCGACGGAGGACCCGCTCCGATGCCTCGCCGTCGTAGCCGATTTGCGGCTCGCCGGGGATGTTTGGGCAGGAGAGGTTGACCTCTAGCAGGTCGGGCCCGGCAGCATCAATGGTCCGTGCGATGGTCACGAAGTCTTGCTCGCACAACCCGGCCACGCTTGCGATCACGGGCTTGCCGAACCGCTTGAGCTCGGGGATCAGCTCCGCATAGGCGCGGTATCCGAGATTCGGGAGCCCCATCGAATTGATGGAGCCCAGGGGGATGGCCTGATAGCGCGGCTCCGGATTGCCCTGGCGCGACTCGAGCGTCATGGATTTCGTGACCACCGCGCCGGATCGTGAGGCGGCCAGTGCCATGAGCTCCTCACGGGTCACACAGCGCGCCCCCGAGGCGTTCATGAAGCAGCCGGGGAATCGGACCCCGGCGATCGTGACGGAGAGGTCCATGGGATTCACGCCGGCACCGGCTCCTGCACCAGCCGGCCGTCGTGCAGAATGTGCACCCGATCGGCCTCGCGCGCCGCCGTCTGGCTGTGTGTGACGAGGAAAATCGTTTGTCCCAGCTCTCGTTGAAGCTTCTTGAGGAGCGCAATGATGTCGGCCCCGTGCTTGCTGTCCAGATTCCCCGTCGGCTCATCGGCCAGGATGAGCGGCGGCCTGTGCACCAGGGCCCTGGCCACCGCGACCCGCTGTTGCTCCCCACCAGACAGCTCGCTGGGTCGGTGTCGCGCCCGCGGCTCCATGTCGACGATCGCAAGGCTCTCGGCTACACGTTGGCGAACGGCTTTGCCCCGTTCGCCCCGGAGGAGGAGTGGAAGCGCGACATTCTCCTCCGCAGTCAGGCCGGGGATGAGGTGAAAGGCCTGGAAGACCATCCCGATCACCTCGCGTCGCACCCGTGTCCATTCGGCATCGCTGAAGCGGGCGGCCGACCGGCCCAGCAGGACCACCTCGCCGCAGGTCGGTTGGTCCAGACCGGCAATGAGGTTCAACAATGTGCTCTTGCCGCAGCCGCTCGGACCCATCAGCGCGCAAAACTCACCTTTGGCGAGCTCAAGGGAAACTCCCCGCAAGGCCTCGATCACGGCCCCCCCGCGGACATACTGCTTGGTGACCTCGTGAAGCGATACCATAAATACTCTCTTACTTATATACTCTCAGACCTTTCCTCAGCTGCTCCTTGAACACGTGGCTCGTTCTTACCATAACCCTGTTGACACCCACAACCTTGACAGGCGCGCAGCGACGGGCTACACAGCTCCTGCGCCCATCCGGGCGCGCTCCGCCCCGCCTCGCGTTGATCCGCAGGAGTGTCCGTGTCATCCCTCGGCACGTTCGTCCGGCATCTGCTCCATACGCTCTTACCAATGGACTGTGCGTCCTGCGGGGTGGCGCTGGGTAACGACCCGGTGCCCTTTTTCTGCCGATCATGCTGGCGCGAGATCCGCCCATTGGTGGGACCAGGCTGCCCGCGATGCGGCCGGCCGTTCCCGTCTTCCTTCGCGCTTCGCTACAGCCCAACTCATCGCTGCAGCGACTGCCGCCACCGGAGGCCGTCCTATACCCGGGCGTGGTCCTTGTACCCCTATGAAGGGCCCCTCCGCGACGCCATCTGCCTGTACAAGTATCGGGGTAAGGTGTCGCTGCGAGACGCGTTGGTTCAACTCATGGTCGGACATTGGCCCGATGTCGAGCCGGTCGATGTCGTGATCCCGGTTCCCCTCCATCCGACGCGCTTGCGCGAGCGGGAGTTCAATCAGGTCTTGCTCCTCGCCGACGGGCTCGGCCGTCGAGTCGGCGCCCCCGTCCGACCGACCATGCTGGTTCGCAGCCGCGAGACCCGGCCCCAGGCGGGGCTGACCCGACGGGAGCGCCGGCTCGGCTTGCGCCGGTGCTTCACTGTGCGCCGGCCGGAGACCGTTGCGGGCAAGCGGATTCTGCTGATCGACGACGTGTTCACGACCGGCACCACGGTCAACGAGTGCGCCAAAGCGTTGCGCAAGGCCGGCTCGGGGGACGTGTACGTGGTGACGCTTGCGCGAACACTGTAAGCTAGATCCAGAGGCAGGGGTGAGCGGTCAGCGCTGAGGGGTAAAATATATTCGGGGCTCATGCTAAGATTGCCACCTGGCGCCACCACGAATATTGAGGAGCAGACCTCAGGGCGGAAACCTCAATCTTCCCCCTGACCCTTTACCCCTTATTGCGAACCCGAGTAAGCTGACACAGTCACGGGAACCCCATGCCGATATATGAATACCGGTGCCATGACTGCCGCAAGCGTAGCAGCGTTCTGCTACTGAGCTCGAAGAATCCCCCTCCCGTGCGGTGCAAACATTGCCAGGGCCAGCACCTCGAGCGTGTCATGTCGCGCTTCGCGGCGCCGAAGTCGGAGGACGCGCGTCTCGAATCGCTCGCGGACCCCTCCAAGCTCGGCGATGTGGACGAGAACGACCCGCGCAGCATGGCCAAATTCATGAAGAAGATGGGGCAGGAGATGGGAGAAGATTTCGGCGACGAGCTGGACCAGGCCATGGACGAAACGGAGGCCGGGGCTGCGGGTGGTGAGGCTAGTGACCTAGACTGACAGGTACTGTCATAAATCTTCTTGACATTCGAGCCTGGCCCCCCTAGTATTTCCCCTCTAACTGCGGTCTTCCCACACGCTGGCAGCAACACGATGGATTGGCGTCATGCCCCAGCAGCCCAAGGACGAACTGCTGACCGCAGCCGAGACCTGCCGCTATCTGAAAATTACGCCTCGGACATTGTACCGATATCTGAAAAGCCATCAGATTCCTGCATTCAAGTTGGGCAAGGAATGGCGATTCGTTCGGTCGGACCTCGAGCAATGGATCAAGGAGCGCACCACCGTCCAGCGACACGAAGCCCAGTGAGGAGGCCGTCCCATGTTCGCGGGTGAATATCTCTGCAAGGTTGACGAGAAGG
>JBFISJ010000167.1:0-6338 GCA_041608595.1 Nitrospiraceae bacterium | reverse complement strand
GTGACGATTCGCGGCCAGGGGCGAGGCGGGCGCGCGCAGGAATTCGCGCTCGCCGCCGGCATCGAAATGGCCGGGCTCAAAGATGCCGTGATTGCCGCGCTGGGGACGGATGGCACGGATGGTCCTACGGATGCCGCCGGCGCCGCGGTGAGCGGCGAGACCATGAGTCGCGCAGGTCGACTCGGATTGAATCTTCAGCGCGCCCTTGCCGACAACGATGCCTATCCCGTCTTTCGCCGGCTCGGCGGGCACATCGTGACCGGCCCGACCCGGACGAATGTCAACGATCTGTATGTCGCGCTGCTCTTGTAGCGGCCAGCCTTTCCACACGGTCCTCCTCCCCCTTCACAGTCTGGCACGATCCTTCAGGCTTGACTGGGCCGGCGCGACAGCCTTAAATGCGCGGGGCGGACCATCGACGAAGGTGAGGAGCGGCGTATGGCCCAAATGGTCTTGGTGTTTCAAGCCGACTTGCTCGACCGCATCGGCCGGTTTCAGGGCTATCGCCTGGACGCGGACCAATACCTCAAGACGGTCCTCGATCCCGCGAACAACCGATTCATGGAACGGGACAAGGCCGAGCAGGATGCTCGGTTCAAGCAACTCATCCCCTATGTGGTGTTGCGCTTCCGGGACTCGGTCTTCAGTTATGTCCGAGGCAAGAAAGCGAGTGAGTCTCGCCTGCGCGCGATGCGGTCCATCGGTCTGGGCGGACACATCGAGCCCGACGATCGTACGCTCTTTCACTCCGATGAGGCGTTGTATGGTGAGGCAGCCCGTCGGGAAGTCGAGGAGGAGGTCGACCTTCGCAGCCCCTACCGTGAGCACATCGTGGGGCTCCTCAACGATGACTCCACGGAGGTCGGACGCGTGCATTTCGGGATCGTGCACGTGTGGGATCTTGCAGAGCCGCTGGCACGGAAGCGGGAAGGACAGATCACCCAATCGGGCTTCGTGTCGCTGAGCGACCTCTCGGCAGACGATGCGCCCTTGGAGACCTGGTCCCGGTTGACCTTGCGGGTTCTTGAAGACCCTCGCGTTCCCGGGTACCAGCCGCCAGAACAACCGGCGGGCTAGCGACGACGCGCCTGCCCGCCGGAGCCTTGGCGAAGGCGGGGCGCGCGGACGGCGAGGTTATCGATCAGCCGAACTGTCCCGACCCTGATCGCACCGAGGAGGATGGCCGGGCCGGTGACGCGTGTCAGGGGCTCCAGCGTGTCGGGGTCTGCCACCGCGAAATAGTCGACGCGTGCCAGCGGCTCGTGACGGACCGCCCCGACCATCGCCTGGTGAATCTGCTTCGCCTGCTTGACCCCCTGACGGACCGCGCTGAGTCCGGCTCGGAGTGCCCGATTCAAGGTCAGAGCGGCCTGGCGTTGCCTCGGGGAGAGGTACTCATTACGCGAACTCACCGCCAGGCCATCCGGCTCGCGAACGGTCGGACAGACCACGACGCGAGTGCGAAGGGCTAGATCCCCCACCAGTCTCCTGACGACCACCGATTGCTGATAGTCCTTCCGACCGAAAAACACATCATCTGGCCTGATCAAACAGAGGAGCTTGGTCACGATCGTGGCCACGCCCTCAAAGTGCGACAGGCGGAATTGCCCCTCCCAGCGCCGTGAGAGAGGCGGAACCGAGACCGAGGTGGCGAACCCCGGCGGGTACATGGCGTCGTCGCGCGGCGAAAACAGCACATCCACCCCTTCCTGTCGGCAGAGCGTGGCGTCGGCGCGCAGCCGTCGTGGGTACCGGGCCAGGTCCTCCCCCCGTCCGAATTGACGCGGATTGACGTAGAGGCTTACGACCACGGCGTCGCACGTCAGCCTGGCGCGCCTGATGAGAGACGCGTGGCCGGCGTGGAGGGCGCCCATCGTGGGCACCAGGCCGACCCGAACGCCCTCGCGTCCGAGACGGTCCGACCACTCCGCCATGAGTCGGGGAGACCGGATGATCCGCATGCCGACCCTGACCGACCCGCGCGATAAGGCCATCGTGCCGGCTCAGGCTCCGGTGCTGCGCGTGTGGCAGGAGGGGAGGGAACCGTAGGAAAAACCGAGGGCGACATCGAGTCGGCGGACATCGAAGGCATCGTCGAGGTCAGCGAGCAACTCCCTCGCCGATCGATGCAAAAGGGGATGGGTCCAAGCGGGATCGAGCTCCGCCAGCGGAGTCAGCACGAACCGCCGGACATGGAGCCGAGGGTGGGGGATCTGAACACGGCCGTCATCGAGAACCCGATCGCCATAGGAGAGGAGATCAAGATCCATGGTGCGGGGGCCACGGCGGTGCGCCTGGTCGCGTCCGAGCGCCGCTTCGACCTCGCGACATGCGTCCAGCAGCCGGCCCGGAGGCATCGTGGTTTCGAGCCGCACGACACCGTTGAGAAAGCTGCCGGGACCGGGATCGCCGACATCGGGGACGGGCTCGGTCTCGTAAAGAGACGACAGGCCGGTGACCTGCGTCTCGGGGAGCAACGCGAGGAGGGTCACCGCGCGCTCGCAGAGATCGAATCGATCGCCCACATTCGAGCCGAACCCGATATAGACTTTCTCGTTCATACAAGAAGAAGTTTTGAATTGTGGAGTTGCCGGAACTGAGAACTCAACGCTGCCGTTCTGCGCTAAAAGCCTGCTTTCTTGATGCGCTCCGCCGCTTCGGCCAGCCGCTCCTTCGACGTGGTGATGGTCATGCGAATGTACCCCTCGCCCGGCTCGCCGAACCCGTTGCCGGGCGTCGTCACGATCCCCGCCTTTTCGAGCAGGTGCGCGGTGAAGGAGCTTGAAGTGTAGCCCTTGGGGACGCCGATCCAGACGTAGAAGGCCGCGGTCGGTGTCTCGACCTCGAGCCCCAGCTTCTGCAGCTCGGGAACAAGGACGTCCCGCCGCTCCTGGTAGGTCTTGCGGAGGTCGGCTGTCACTTGCTCGTCGAGGTCCAGCGCCGCAATGCCGGCCTCCTGAATGGCCTGGAACACTCCGGAGTCCAGGTTGCTCTTGACCTTCCCCAGGCCGGCGATCGCTGCACGGTTCCCCACGGCGAAGCCGATGCGCCATCCCGTCATGTTGAAGGTCTTGGAAAGCGAATGGAACTCGACCCCCGCGTCCTTGGCACCCTCCACCTCAAGGAAGCTGGCCGGGCGTTGACCGTCGAAAAAGATCTCGGAGTAGGCCGCATCGTGACAGACCAGGATGCGATGCTCGCGCGCGAACTCCACGACCCGCTTGAAGTACGACGTCGTCATCACGGCCGACGTGGGGTTGTTGGGGGAATTCAAGAACATGAGCTTGGCGCGCCGCGCGACGTCCGTGGGGATGGCGTCGAGGTCGGGCAGGAAGCCGTTCTGCTTGATCAACGGCATGATATGGGATGTCCCCCCGGCAAAGCCCGTGGCCACGGGGTACACCGGATAGCCGGGGCTCGGCACGAGGACGAGGTCGCCCGGGTTCACGAAGGCCAGGGGCACGTGCCCGATGCCCTCCTTCGAGCCGATCAGCGTGAGCACTTCCGATTTCGGATCGAGCGACACGTTGAATCGGCGCTGATACCACCGAGCGACCGCTTGCCGGAAGGACAGCATGCCTTCGTAGGAGGGATATTGATGATGCTGCGGGTTCTCGACCGCTTGGCGCAAGCGCTCGATGATCGGTTTGGGCGTCGGCAGATCCGGATCGCCGACTCCGAGGTTGATGATGTCGACACCGCGCTCGATCGCCTTGCGCTTCATCTCGTCGATGGCGGCGAAGAGGTACGGCGGCAGGCTTTTGATACGGTCCGCATACTCAAAGGTGAACTCGGGCATCCTGACGTCTCTCCTTTCAGTTTCGGAACAATCCCGTTTTTGCACTCGCCTTGCCGGCTCCATGCCCTCTCCCCCTCGGGGGAGAGGGATAGGGTCAGGGGGAAACGCCGCTCGGTAGCGAAAGGGAAGGCCTAGCCTACTTCAGATCTGGGCTTGCAATCAATGCGCGAGGCCGACCAGATGTTCGATCAGGCGGTTGGCGAGTCGGTGAAGCCTCGGGAGGTGGGGCTCGGCACGCTGCAGCACGGCGTCGGCTGACAGGCGCGCCCGGGACAGATCCTGGGGACATGCACGGCAGAGGGCCTCCATGCCTGTCCGCTGCATCTCCAGATGAAACAACAACCCGTATGCGCGCGAGCCCTGCCGGAAGGCCTGGACGCCGCAGAGGTCGGATGACGCGAGACAGCAGGCACCGGCCGGGAGGTCGAAGACCTCGCCGTGCCACTCGAACACCTCGAATGTCTGGGGAGCTCCACCAAATACCGGGTCTTTGCTGCCGTCCTCGGTGAGACTGATGGGCGTCATCCCCACCTCGAGCGCCACCCCGGGGCCGACCGTCGCGCCCAGGGCCTTCGCCATGAATTGGCTCCCGAGGCAGATGCCCAGGACCGGCATCCCCGACTCGATCGCGGACTTGATGAATGCGGTCTCCTCCGCAATCCACGTATCCGTGTCGTTCACGGACATCGACCCGCCCATGATGATCAGCATGTCGCCCGGATCTTTCGGAAGGCCGGTCTTCGGAACGAGGTGGCGCTCCAGCCGACCCCCGCGTGTCGCGAGCTGCTCCTCGATGACTCCCGGCCCTTCTAAGGGCACATGCTCTAGGCAAACGGTACGCACCGTCACACAGGAAACACGAGGTTGTGGTTATCGTCAAGAGGTGCGCTTCAACAGGCGTGAAGGAGAAGGGTGAAGAGGGGCGTCGCGTGTTTCCGCGGAGCCGTGAGAGCGGAAAAGGCGACGACGTGACGTGCTCAGGCGGAGGCCAGCCCGTTAATCACCCGGCGCAAGCGATCGAATGACTTCGGGTCCATCTCACGGAATTCGAGCCCGAAGTCGTTTCCTTCGGACCAACGGACGACGGCCTCGGGGATCTTGATCGGCTCCGCAGCATCCTCAAGATGCAGGTGCATCTCCAAAACAGTCTTGGCCGGCACCGGCGCATCCGCCGAAACCCGGCATCCTCGCGACGACAAATCCGTCACCGTCCCCTCACCGCCCAGCATCTTGCCGGACGCAAACGAGCTCCGGTAGCGCACTTCAAAGCGAGGTTCCTGCCTCCGATCGACCGTCGCCGGGGCCGTGGGCTCGGGCGAGCACGGCTCAGATTCAACCTCCGCGGTCGCCAGGCCGCCTATGAACGCTTGAAGGCGATCGAGTACCGCCGTGCTCATGAAGAGGAATTGCAGGCCGAACGTTCGTCCGGTCACCCACCGGACCGCGGCGGATTCGATTCTCAGGGCCACGTCCTGGTCGGGTAAATTCAGGCTGACCTCCACGTAATCGCCTTCGTTGGGACAATGATCGCTCTCAATGAGGCAGCCTTCCTCGGAGACATTGAGCGCCAGGCCGGTCCCATTCACACGGGGTCCGAAGAAAGAGACCGGAAACTGAAGTCCGAACCGCGGATACTTCCGTCTATTCATTCATGAAGTCCTGGCAGTAGGTAAATCAACTCATCGTGCTGATTCGATCTGGCTGTGCTCTCGCGTCCACCCTAGTTTAGCATGAACCCCAGGTGGAGCAATGGCTTTCGATTTAGGCGGGGTCGTGAGGCGATCCGCGCCGCGGGGGGCTGGCCCTGTTCCGACAAGGAGGATCGCGCGAACCCCTCGCAGGCGAAGCTCGTGTTGTGGAGGTTGGTGCGCTCGCGGGATATAATTACGGAGGTTTCGTAAGCGCAGGTCGCTCATGCTCCGCATTGCTCTTCTGATCGCTGTTCTAGCCGTTGTCGTCTTCGGGCCCCAATTGTGGGTCAGGCGGGTGTTTGCGAAGTATGGGACGCCGCGGGGGGATTTTCCCGGAACCGGCGGCGAGCTTGCGCGGCACCTGCTGGACCGGTTCGACATGAAACACGTGAAGCTCGAGTCCACCGAGGCGGGCGACCACTATGACCCCCTGACCAAGACCGTCCGGTTGTCGCCCGAGGTCTATGGAGGCCGCTCGTTGACCGCGGTGACCGTGGCGGCGCATGAGGTCGGGCACGCCATGCAGGACCGGGCGGGATTTGCACCCCTGGTCGAGCGCACGCGCCTGCTCAGGCTTGCGCAGGGCGCCCAGAAAGCCGGCGTGCTCCTCATGTTCGGCATTCCGATCATGGCCGCCTTGACCAGAGCGCCGGCGACGGGTCTGCTTGTGCTTCTCGCCGGCCTGCTCACGATGGGCATCGCGACGCTGGTCCACCTGGTGACCCTCCCCGTGGAGTGGGATGCCAGTTTCAGGCGGGCGCTTCCCGTGCTGGAGCAGGGCGGCTATGTCTCGGCCGCAGATTTGGCGGGGGCGCGCCGAATCCTGACCGCTGCCGCGTTCACCTATG
>JBFISJ010000166.1:0-6478 GCA_041608595.1 Nitrospiraceae bacterium | reverse complement strand
TGCGCACGCGTATTCCCGGCCTCACGTTCCGGACCGCCTTCATCGTGGGGTTCCCCGGTGAGACCAAGGCCGCCTTCGCGGAGCTGGCCCAATATGTGGCTGAAATGGAGTTCGACCGCGTCGCCGTGTTTCCCTATTCCGATGAGGAAGATACCCCTGCGGTCGATCTCACGCGCAAGGTCGGTCGCGATCTGATCGAGGAGCGACGAAGCGAGCTGATGGACGTCCAGGAGTCGATCGCCTTGCGGCGCAGCCGCGCCCGGGTCGGGTCGAGGATGGAGGTGCTGGTCGACGGCGTCTCCGAGGAAACCGAACTCCTGCTGGAAGGGCGCCATGAGGGCATGGCGCCGGAGATCGACGGTGCCGTCTACATCAACGACGGGACGGCTGATCCCGGAGAAATGGTCAGGGTCGAGATCACGGATGCCTCGTCGTACGACCTCGTGGGGCACATCGTGAGGTAATCATGGCTTGCTCCAACCGCCTCTCCTCAACGCCTTCAATTCTTCTGACCGCATCACCCCACCATGACTGAGAAACACGATTCAGTCGTTCTGCTCATCCACTGCAAGGATCGCAAGGGCATCGTCGCTCGCGTGGCCGGATTCATTCACGAGTCCGGCGGGAACATTCTCGATTCCGACCACCATACGGATCGGGAAACGGGCGATTTCCTGATGCGGACCGAGTTCGAATCGGCCGGTCTCCAGATCCCTCCGCAGAAGATCCCTGCAGCCTTTGCTCCCATCGCCCAGACCTTCGCCATGCATTACCGTGTGCACCTGACCTCCCATCGTCTCAGAGCCGCGGTACTCGTCTCCAAACAAGATCATTGCCTGGCCGACCTCCTGCAGCGGCAGCGCCGCGGCGAGCTCAAGCTCGACATTCCGGTCATCGTGTCGAACCATGACACCTGCGCGTCCTGGGCCGAGCTGTACAAGATTCCCTTCGTCCAGTTGCCGGTGACCAAGGACACGAAGCCCCAGCAGGAGCAGCGCGTGCTGGACACGCTCGCGCAGCACGGCATCGAGCTGGTCGTGATGGCCCGCTACATGCAGGTGCTGAGTGGCGCGTTTCTGACCCAGGTCGGGTGTCCCATCATCAACATCCATCACAGCTTTCTGCCCGCCTTCGCGGGGGCCAATCCCTATCGGCAGGCCTACGAGCGCGGGGTGAAGGTGATCGGGGCGACGGCGAATTACGCGACCGAGGACCTAGACGAGGGGCCGATCATCGAGCAAGACGTCATGCGGGTGGGGCACCGCGATACGGTGGAGGATCTGGTACGGAAAGGACGCGACCTGGAGGAAATCGTGCTCGCCCGGGCCGTCCGGCTCCACGTCGAGCATCGGGTCCTAGTCTACGGAAGAAAAACAGTCGTGTTCGATTGAGGCGTGAGGGGGTGGGCGAGACAGGGGGTGGGCGACACGCCCACCCCCGCGAATCCGGCCTTACGTCTTCACCGTCATGAAGAGCGACGCGCCTCGCCGATTGATCAGCAAGAGCGCGCGCTTCTCGCCGTTCAAGCCCGACACAAGCTGCTCGAAATCGCGCAAAGACTGGACCGGCTTGCGATTGATCTCCCGGATCACATCGCCCGCCATGAGCCCGGCACGCGCCGCCTCGCTCGTGGGGTCGACGCCCGTGACGACGACGCCCGTGGCATCCTCCAGCCCAAGGTCACGCGCCGTCTTGAGATCGAGGTCTCTGACGGCGAGGCCGGTCAACGCGTGCTCGCTCTGCTCACGGTCGGCCCGCGCGATTCGGATTTCGCCCGGCTGCTCGCCCACCGTCACCGCCAGCTCAACCTGCCTTCCGTCGCGGATGACGGTCATGGCGGCCTGGGTTCCGACCGGCGTCCTGGTCACCATGCGCTGGAGGGCACGTGGATCCTCGACGGGCGTCCCGTTGTAGCCGACGATCACGTCCCCGCGCTTCAGGCCACCCTGATCCGCCGGGCTCCCTGCCTTCACGTCGCCCACGATGGCGCCATTGGGCGCCTCAAGCTCGAACGCGTCCGCAAGGTCCGTGGTGACGTCCTGGATTCCGATGCCCAGGTAGCCGCGCACGACCTTGCCATGCTTCATGAGGCTGTCGAAGACCGGCTTGGCCATGCTCGTGGGGACGGCGAAGCCGATCCCTTGATAGCCGCCGGTCCGGGAGAAGATCGCCGTATTGATGCCGATCAGCTCACCCTTGCGGTTGACCAGGGCGCCGCCAGAATTTCCTGGGTTGATCGCGGCGTCGGTCTGAATGAAGTCCTCGTACTCCGTGATGCCCATCCGTCCCCGGCCCAGTGCTGAGACGATCCCCTGCGTCACCGTCGAGGTGAGGCCGAAGGGGTTGCCGACGGCCAGCACAGGTTCGCCTACCTGCAACTTCGCGGAGTCGCCCCAGGGCAACGAGGGCAGATCCTCCCCCTCGATCTTCACGATGGCCAGGTCGGTTTTCGGGTCGGTTCCCATGACCGTTCCCGTGAATTCGCGCTCGTCAGGCAAGGTCACGGTGACCGTGGTGGCTCCTTCGACCACGTGATTGTTAGTGACGATGTAGCCCTCGGGCGACACGATCACGCCGGAGCCGGCGCCTTCCATGGGGGGACCCTCCGGACCGAATGGCGCCTCGGGCCCGCGGGGCATCGGCGGCATGGGAGACCCGAAGAATTTCTCCATCCATTCCTGCCAGTCACGCCGGTCCCGGGAGGGACCGCGAAACTCATTCGACATGGGCACGGCTTCCACCCTGCGGGTGATGTTGACCACCGCGGGCGTGACTGTCTTGGCGACCTCCGTAAAGTCGATGATCGTCAGGCGTTCTATCGGCGCGGGCTCCGTGGTCGCAACCGACCCCACGGCCTGCGGGATTGTGGTCTGGGTACCGACCAAGGCAACGATGCCCAGTAAGACCAGTCCCGCCAGGAACCCTGACTGGCGGCTTGTAAACTCTCGCATGGTGACCTCCTTGCGGTGTCGGTGATTCGACCGGGGAACGGGCGTCCCCGTCATAACGCAGGAAGGGTAACACGCGGCTTTAAATGAGGAATTAGAAGGAAATTAGAAAGCGTTAAGGTCGGGTGGACGTGATCGGCAGGATCACGATGAAGGTGGAGCCGTGACCGACCGTGCTCCGGACCTCGATGCGGCCGCGGTGGACCTCCGCAATCCATTTGCAGATGGACAGCCCCAGCCCCGTACCCTTCTTGACATGGGCACGGGCCGAGTCGGAGCGATAGAACCGATCGAAGATGCGCGAGAGCGCGTCCGGCTCGATCCCAATGCCCTGATCCCTAACCGTGAAGCGCGCCGCCGATCCATCGCACTCCAGCCCCAGCTCGACTTTTCCTCCTGGCCTGGAGTACTTCACCGCATTGTCCATCAGATTGAGGAGCAGCTCGCGAAGTCGCAACTCATCGCCCAGGATGGTGCAGGGCGTGACGGGTCCGAGCACGACCTCCACCTTCGTATCCTGGGCCAGCATGGAGGCCTGGCGGGCTGTGTCCTCCACCAGGGTCTCCAGCCGGACCGGCAGCGATTCCATCTTGACCTCGCCAAGATCGGCTCGCGAAAGGAAAAAGAGCTCGTCGACGATGCGGGTCATCCGGTCGATCTCCTCGAGGCTGCTCTCCAGCACCTCACGGTACTCATCGGCCCCGCGCGGGCGCCGCAGCGCCAGCTCGGTTTCCCCCTTGAGAACGGTCAAAGGAGTCCGCAGCTCGTGGGAGGCGTCCGTCCCGAATTGCCGGACCTGCCGAAACGAGGCATCCAAGCGGCTGATCATGTCGTTGAACGTCGCCGCCAGGCGGCCGATCTCATCGGCCGTCGCCGGCACCCGGAGGCGCTGGGTCAGGTCTCCGGCCGCGATGCGCTGGGCGGCGAGCGTGATACTTTCCACGGGCCGCAAGGCGCGGTCCGCCAGGAACCACCCGCCGACGAGCGCGACGACGAGCCCAGCCGGAAGCGTCAGCAGGAGGACAAGCAGGAAGCGATCGAGGGTCTCCTCGATCGATTTCAGGGAGCGGCCGACACGCACGATGTTGAGCAGGGTCCCGTTGACGAAGATGGGGACGGTGATGATTCTTAGCGTCGGCTCGTCGGGATTGCGGACCGTATCGAACCACACCTCCCCGCGCCGGGCGTGGGCGAGGGCGGGCTGGCTGGGTGGAATGTACCTGGTCTCGATGTTGGGCGACTCGATGAAGATCCGGCCGGTCGGCGTGAGGATCTGGAAGAATTTGTCGAGGACGGCGAGCTCTGGGAATTTATTTGAGAGCTCATCGAAATCGAAGATGGGGCCCATCTGGCTCTCCATGAGGGACCGGACGGCGGCATCCGCCGCCTCCCGTAGATCCCCGTCGACCTGATCCCGGAGGCCCTTGGCGGTGACCGTGTAGAGGACGCCGGAGAAGACCACGAGGATGAGCGCAAGCGCGGTCCCATACCACAGCGTGAGACGGACGCGCAGCGACAATGAAGAAAAGGAACCCATCGCGCTCCACCACTACATCAGGAAACCGGAAGCGGCCACCTATTCCGCTCGCAGCACATAGCCGCTGCCCCGGACCGTATGGATCAGCTTGCGCTGGTGGCCCTTGTCGATCTTGTTGCGCAGGTAATTGACGTAGACGTCGATGACGTTGGTGTAGGTGTCGAAGTCGAGGTTCCAGACGTGCTCGGCGATCATGGGGCGCGTCAACACCCGGCCCGCGTTCCGCATGAAGTACTCGAGCAAGGCGTACTCTTTCGAGGTGAGGTCGATTCGCTGACCGCCCCGGGTCACCTCGCGGCTCGCCGGGTTGAGGATCAGATCGTCGAGCTGCAGGATCCCTTTGGCTTCACCGGTTCCACGGCGCAGGAGGACCCGGACACGTGCGAGGAGCTCCTCGATCGCAAAGGGCTTGGTCAGGTAGTCATCCGCCCCGGCGTCCAGGCCTTGCACTTTCTGGTCGACCTGCGACCGTGCCGTCAGGATCAACACCGGCGTTTGCAGCCCTTCCTTGCGAAGGCGCTTCAGAATCTCGAGGCCGGGCATGCTCGGCAGCATCAGGTCGAGGACGATCAGGTCGTAGCTCCCGCCCAGGGCCCACTCCAGGCCTTGCTCCCCGTCGCTGCAGAGGTCGACCGCCGCGCTCTCCTCCTCCAGCGCCCGGCGAATGAAGGAGCCGACTTTGGCCTCGTCCTCGATGACTAGGATTCGCATTGCCCAGTATTATAACAATAACAGGGTCAACACGAGGACGGGCTGGTGGCAAGGGTTACGCCGCGCGAGGCCCTCTGGGCGCTCGGGAGATCCCCAGGGCCGCCGACAAGGGGATACCCCATATGCGGTCCGCCAGCGGCTCGGCTCGCTCCCCCGTGTGCAGCAGCACGCCATGCGGCGCGTTCTTTCCGTACTCGTCGAGGAAGAGGCGAAGGTGCTGGACGTCTGCACGACGAGGTCGGCTGGCAGTTTTGACCTCGATCGGGACCACACGCCCTCGCCGTTCCAGAATGAAGTCGACCTCTGCCCCGGTCGTGACACGCCAGTAGAGGACTTCGGGGCGTGGCGTCGCGGCCTCGCGCCAAGCCAGCAGATCGCCCAAGACCATGGTTTCGAGCAAGGCACCACCCAAGGCGGAGGACGCGAGGCCCTCTTCTGTCTCGGCTCCAGCCAGATGACTCGCCAAGCCCGTATCGCACAGGTACAGCTTAGGCGACTTCACCAGCCTCTTGGTCTTGTTGACGGCGTAGGCCGGGAGGCGGTGCAGGAGATACGAGGCCTCGAGCAGATTGAGGTACCGATGCGCCGTCGGCTGGGAAAGGCCTGCATCACGCGCCATTTCACTCTGGTTGACCAGCGCGCCCGATCGAAGCGCGGCGATGCGCATGAGGCGGCGAAAGTCCACCAAATGTTCTATGGCCGAGAGGGCCTGAAGGTCTCGCTCGAGGTAGGTGCGTACATACCCGTCCAGCCACGCGCGCCGACTTGCGGGGTCTGGTGCCAGCGCGGCCACCGGGAAACCCCCGGACAACAGGTGTGACCAGGGATCATGAAAGGCGGGGTGATGCCCTTCCAAATGCGATGGGTCCGTCAGGAGCGACTCCCAGGGGCCAGTATGACCATGCCCTGCGCGCTCGGCAATGGTGAAGGGATGAAGGGTCAAGTAGATGGCCCGGCCCGCAAGGGTCTCAGAGACCTGGCCGGCAAGCGCCAAATTGGCCGAACCCGACAACAGGAAACGCCCCGGGCGACGATCGCGATCCACGGCACGCTTGATCGCGAGCAGCAGGTCGGGACTGCGCTGGATCTCGTCAATGGCGAGGGGCTGTTTGGTTGACAAGAGCGCCTCGGGTTCGTGCTCGGCCCGTTCCAGCACGTCGATATCGTCCAGGGTGCGGTATTCCCGGGCCGAGCCCGGGAGGAGTTCTCGAATGAGAGTGCTCTTGCCCGTCTGGCGCGCACCGGTGAGGACCACCACGGGAAAGGTCTTCAGCGCCCACAC
>JBFISJ010000165.1:0-6491 GCA_041608595.1 Nitrospiraceae bacterium | reverse complement strand
TTCGCCTGCGGATTCCAATGACAAAAGAGGGAGGACTCGTGGATTACGACGTGAAAGACATGCAACTGGCCGAAGAAGGCCGACTCCGCATCGAATGGGCGGAGGCGACGATGCCCGTGCTCCGGCAGATCAAGAGACGCTTTAAGCGGGAGAGACCCCTGTCGGGCATCCGGGTCACGGCCTGCCTGCACGTGACGACGGAGACCGCCAATTTGATGAAAACGCTTCAGGCCGGCGGCGCGGAGGTCCGTCTCTGCGCCTCGAACCCGCTCAGCACCCAGGACGACGTTGCGGCATCGCTGGTCCAGCACGACGGCATCGCCGTCTTCGCGATCAAGGGCGAGGACAACAAGACCTACTATCAGCACATCAACTCCGCCATCGCCCACAAGCCCCAGATCAGCATGGACGATGGGGCCGACGTTGTCTCGATCCTGCACAGCAAGCGCAAGGACCTGGCGAAGCACGTCATCGGAGGGACGGAGGAAACCACGACCGGCGTGATCCGCCTGCGGAGCATGGCCGAGAAGCGGGTGCTGAAGTTTCCTGTCATTTCCGTGAACGACGCCGACACGAAGCATCTGTTCGACAACCGCTATGGGACCGGACAGAGCACGATCGACGGCCTCATCCGTGGGACCAACCGATTGATCTGCGGCACGAAGCTGGTCGTGGCCGGCTACGGCTGGTGCGGCCGGGGCGTCGCCATGCGGGCGCGGGGCATGGGCGCGGACGTGATCGTCACCGAAATCGAGCCCGTCAAAGCGCTCGAGGCGGTCATGGACGGATTCCGCGTGATGCCCATGGAGGAGGCCGCTCCCATCGCCGATTTCTTCATCACGGTCACCGGGAACATCCACGTCATCAGCGCGGACCACTTCGCGCTCATGAAGGACGGCGCCATCGTGTGCAATTCCGGCCACTTCAATGTAGAGCTCGACCTGCCAGGCCTCGAGAAGCTCAGCCGCAAACGTCGGATCATGCGCCCGGGTGTGGAAGAGTTCACCCTGCGCACCGGCAACCGGGTTATGGTTTTGGGCGAGGGGCGGCTCGTGAACCTGGCGCTGGCCGAGGGGCATCCTTCGAGCGTCATGGACATGAGCTTCGCCAACCAGGCCCTTGGCGCCGAGTACCTGTTCAAGAACTACAAGAAGCTCGAGAAGAAGGTGTATCCGGTTCCCCCCGCGATCGACAAGGAGATCGCCCGTCTGAAGCTGCAGGGCATGGGCGTCGCGATCGACAAGCTGACGAGGCAGCAGGACATATATTTAGCCTCATGGGAAATGGGCACGTAAGCATCTTTCGGGGCTGCGGTCGGCGACAGCGCGTGGGCCGCAGCTCCACCGCGCGTTCAGCCGGGCCCCATCCATAGCCCTCCGCCGTGGTTCTTCCGGCAACACGACGAAACATTCTGCTATAATCCGGCCATCTGAACGCCGAACCGCATGGAGCACCCTCCATGCGCAGGTATTCGACCCATGCCCACAGCGCTTACTCACGAGCACGATCCCAAGCTGGCCAGGCGACTGATCCTCGACGAGCTCTTCGACCTCTCCCTGTACAAGACTCTCCATGACATGTCAGAGGGGGAGGCCAGGAAGGTCCTCGATGAGCTGATCCACATCGAAGCGAAGCACCTGTCCTTCTGGGAGAAATTCTTCGGTCAGAGCCGCACCTCCCTCGATCTCCCGCGTCGCCTGAAGCTCAGGCTGATTGCGCTGTTTTGCAGAATCTCCGGCTCGAACGGGGTGCATTTGGTCCTCGAAGCGATCGAGGTCCACGGCATCCGCAAGTATCTCGGCCTCTGGCGAATCTACAAGGACGGGCCGATGGGTGAGGTCATCAAGGGGATTCTGTACGACGAGTTCAAGCATGAGGATGTCATCGTCACAAAGCTCGCCGAGCGCAAGATCAACCCGGAGCGGGTCAGGAACATTTTCCTTGGATTGAACGACGGGCTCGTGGAGATCCTGGGCGCCGTGAGCGGTTTTTTTGGCGCCTTCGGCGCGGCCAGCACCGTCCTCATCGCGGCCTTCACAACCGCGACGGCTGGCTCGCTGTCCATGGCAGCAGGGGCCTATGTGGCCCTGAACTCTGAAGAAGAGTTTAGAAGGACCGCCTTTGACAAGGCGCGGTTTCTCGGGGAGGACTCGTCGGGCCCACCCATGGAGGAGAAGCCGATGCGCTCGGCCTGGGTGGTGGGTGCAAGCTACTTTCTCGGCGCGATGGTGCCGGTCTTGCCCGTCTTGTTCGGCGCGTCGTCTGCGTTCTGGCCTATGATCACGGCGGGCACCGTCATCCTCTTCGTCTCGATGATCCTGGCTTTCCTCTCAGGCATGAACGTGCGCAGGCGCATTGGCATGAACCTGATCATCGTCGCGGCCGCCGTCGGCATCACCTACCTCATTGGCAGGCTGGCCATGCAACTCTGGGGCGTGTCAGTCTGACGCCACCCGGCCGGGCCCTCCGGTTCGCAGTCAGGTCGTGCGCGTCGGGCTCAAATCCCCTTCTTTCTCCTTTCGGGCGCTTGCACGATTCTGGTGGCGACTCCGCTACCCCCTTCCCTGTTCCCTCTCGAACCTGAGGCCATCCATCCTGTAAAAGCACACGTCGTCTTTGCTCCGCACGTACAGTCTTGTGGGATCGGCAACCGATGTGAAGCTGACCGTTGTGCCATCCTCACTCCCACGCACAGCATCCACATACAGGTTCGCTCCTTGCTCACATCCACCCTTGGCGAGGACCGATACCTCAATATCCCATTTCCCTTTCAAATCAAATCGATGCTCGACGCCCATTGGGTTTCCGTCCGCCAGCATGTCCCCGACGTAATCGGGAAGATCACTGAAATCGACCTGCACGGTCCCCACCTGGTTCCCAGGGAGCGCATGGGTAATGGTTCCCTCTCCGCCGATGAGGATGGAGCGCTGCGGGGCTTCGAGATAGTAGAAGACATCGAGGTGGTCGCGCACGAACACATACCATTCGTTGTTCTGGTTTGTGCGCAGGGCCGAGTGATCCATCAGGGTTTCTGTGAGGGACTTCAGCGCAAACTTGTCCTCGCGGTCATTCGTGCGTCGCTCCTCCGGAAAGACGGTGCCCCAGGTCACGTCAAAATAGTTCCATTTCTCTCTGAAGAACACCTCGGCTCCGATGTGCGACGCTCTGTTTCCATTTTTGTCTCTGAAGTAAAACTCGACCCTCCGTGTCTTGACCCCCAAACGGGTGAGGATGTCTTCGAACAGCGCGATGTGATTCCCGCAGATCCCTATCTTGTTCAGAAGGCACACCTCAGACCCCTTAGGCGATCGAAAGTCGGCCCGCAGTGAGAGGAAACTATATCGTGCGGAGCTCGCAATCGTCTGGATGTGATTCATAGCCGCGAGCGCGGCGTAGAACCGGTATCGTTCTCGAGGCGCGACGCCGGACTTCCCGTCCGACTGTGAGGCGCCCCGTGCCGCCGCATCAATCAAACATGCCGTTTCAGCGACACGCGTCTCGCCTTCGCAAAAGCCTTTCGACGACGGGGTCGGAGACGAAGCCGGGGCCTCACAAGAAGTAAGGAGCAGCAATGGCAGGAGCAACCGGAGCGATCGCTTGAGCTTGCACAAAGGATGGCTATTTTGTGCAATCGGCTTAGTGGTCATGGCTGCACGCGGAGGTTCACGTTCCTCTGTGTCCATGCATGGGCCGAACCGTGTCCGCACAATCGCAACATACTAACGCAACATACAAAAAGGCCCGGAGGTTGTCGAAGGAAATGCGAAAGAGTCACGCGGCAAATACGAAAGCCGTGCGGAGGAGGCTGCATCGTGGTCAGGTCATGATCGAGCCACGTGACCCGGAAGAGTCCTGCCCGTGGATGATAGGCCTGTAGGGAGGGGACGTTGGGGGTGACAACCGACCAGTGAGCGCGGGCCTACCGCCGGCGCACGAACATTCTACTGTCTGATTGGGTGCCCTCGCGGAGGGTGAACAACAGGCTGTGGTCAGTGGCCCAGGGTGGTCTTCACTGTCTGCCCGATCTCCGCCGGGTTCCGCACGACGTGGACACCGGCGGCCTCCAGCGCGGCCATTTTCTCGGGCGCCGTTCCTTTACCGCCCATGATGATGGCTCCGGCGTGCCCCATTCGACGGCCGGGCGGCGCGGTGATCCCGGCGATGAACCCGATCACCGGCTTGCGAACCCGCTCCTTGATGAAGGCCGCGGCCTTCTCCTCGGCATCGCCGCCGATCTCGCCAATCATCACCACCGCGTGCGTCTCGGGGTCCTGCTCGAACAGATCGAGCAGGTCGATGTAGCCCGTCCCGATGATAGGATCGCCGCCGATCCCAATACAGGTCGTTTCGCCGAGTCCCAGGTTCGTGAGCTGACTAACCGCCTCGTAGGTCAGCGTCCCGCTCCGTGAGATGACGCCGACTCGGCCCTTCTTGTGAATGAAGCCCGGCATAATGCCGATCTTGCACTCGTCCGCCGTAATGATGCCGGGACAATTCGGTCCGATGAGCCGCACCGGCCGGCCTTGCAGCGCCCGCTTCGCGCGGACCATGTCATTCACGGGGATACCCTCGGTAATGCAGATGATGAGACGAATCCCAGCATCCGCCGCCTCGAGGATCGCATCCGCCGCGAACCCGGGGGGCACGAAGATCAGCGACGTATCGGCCTGCGTCGTCCGCACGGCCTCACGCACCGTGTTGAACACCGGAATCCCGTCGACCTCCTGCCCGGCCTTCCCCGGCGTCACCCCAGCGACGATCTGGGTGCCATAGGCCTTGCACTGCGTCGCGTGAAACGACCCTTCCTTGCCGGTAATGCCCTGCACCACCACCCGCGTCGATTTTTCTACTAAGATACTCACAGCTCACCCCTCAACAGAAAGTCTGAACAAACCGTCATGCGCATTCAACACAAGGCCCACATCATAGAGGTTGGAGGGCTTGGGCCTCACGCCGTCCCCGCCGTCTTTTTGCGCTTCTTCCCCGTCATCGCGACAATCTTTTGGGCTGCCTCCCACAAATCTGTCGCCACGTCAACCTTCAAGCCGGACTCCAGCAGCAGCTTCCGCCCCTCCTCGGCGTTCGTGCCCTGAAGCCGCACGACCACCGGCAGCTTGATCCCCACCTCCTTCGCCGCATCGATTACCCCGTGCGCAATCCGCTCGCACCGGACGATCCCGCCGAAAATGTTGATGAAGATGCCCTTCACGTTCCTGTCCTTCAGGAGAATTCGAAAACCCGCCGCCACCGTCTCCTTCGTCGCGCCGCCGCCCACATCCAGGAAGTTGGCCGGCTCACTCCCCGCCAGCTTGATGACATCCATGGTGGCCATCGCGAGGCCGGCCCCGTTGACCATGCAGCCGATATTGCCGTCGAGCTTCACGTAGTTCAGGTTGTTGTTGGTCGCCTCGATCTCCAACGGCTCTTCCTCGTGCAGATCACGAAATGCATGGAGCTCCTGGTGACGAAAGAGCGCGTTATCGTCTAGCGACACCTTGCCATCGAGCGCAACCAGCTTCTTGTCCTCGGTGATGACCAGCGGATTGATCTCGACGAGGGAGGCATTTTGTTCCATGAACATTCGGTAGAGATTGCCCAGCATAGCCACGAAGGCGTTGGCCACGGCCGGTTCGATCGACGGTAGGCCCAATCCAAAGGCGACGTTGCGCCCGTTGTAAGGCTGGTACCCTGCAGCGGGATCGACAGCCTCCTGGATAATCTTTTCAGGAGTCTTGGCCGCCACCTCCTCGATCTCCATGCCGCCTTCGGTGCTCGCGATGAACAGCGGTCGCCCGCTGTCCCGATCGATCAACAAGCTGAGGTACAGCTCCTTCGCGATCTTGGCCCCCTCCTCGATCAACAGGCGGCGCACCTTTCTCCCCTTGGGACCGGTCTGATGGGTGACGAGTGTCTTGCCGAGGATCTCCTTCGCCAGCGCCGGGACCTCAGCTTTGTCCTTGGTGAGCTTGACGCCGCCGGCTTTGCCCCGCCCGCCGGCATGGATCTGCGCCTTGACGACGTAGACCGACGTCTCCAGTGCCGCCGCCCATTTTTCAGCGGCCCTGGGCGATTTGATCTCTTTCCCCTTGGGCACGGGAATGCCGTACTGGGCAAACAACTGTTTCGCCTGAAATTCGTGAATGTTCATAAAACTCCCAGGAAAAAGGGTCAGGGGTGAGGGGGACAAGGTGAGGGGACAAGACAGACCAGTACCTCTGCCGCTGACCGCTTACCACTTGCCCCTATTCTTTTTTGACGTACTCTGGAAACAACATGGGCGACTTCACTTCTGACGTGACGCCGCTCTTGGCCGCCTCGGCACGGAAGCGCTTCACGTGCTCCAACGTCAGCGTGCCCTGCGACATGTTCTTCGCCCGCTCGGCGGCCATCATGCCCGCACGCTTGCCGAACACCATGAGATCGAGCAGGGAGTTGCCCATGAGCCGGTTGCGTCCGTGCAGACCGCCGGACGCCTCCCCGGCGACGAACAG
>JBFISJ010000164.1:0-6594 GCA_041608595.1 Nitrospiraceae bacterium | reverse complement strand
TGCGTCTCGCCGGGCGGACAGGCGACGATGATTTTCGGGCCCTGGTCCGCGACGGGAAGCTGGTTCATGACGGAGAAGATCTTCTGCTGGACCTGCTTGGTCACGTAATGCTCGACGGCGACGCCGACCCGTCCGTCGTGCCAGAGCTCTCCGACCTTTCTCTGAAGCGGCAGGAGAATGCCATGCAAGGCTTCCTCGAAGGGAATGACGGCAACGGCGCCATTGAGACGCCGCTCGAAGGGCGCGCGGTCGAGAGGATCCAGCGCCTGAATCAGCTCCTCGATTAGCCGCTCATAGGGCTCACCCTTGGCGGGAACCGAAACAGCGCTCGACCTCATACGCGCGAGGAGCTCCTCGCGTCCCAGCGCCGCCAGCTCCCCGATCGATTCTCCCTGGTCGAGCTCGCTGCGGAGGTACCTGAGCAGGGCCACATCTTCATCTGTATAAAGCCGATAGCGGTTGGGGCCTCTCACCGGGCGGAGTAGCCCATAGCGACGCTCCCAGACCCTGATGACATCCCTCGACAGCCCGGTGAGCTTCGAAACTCTATGAATTCTAAAGGTATTCATGGCTGTGGCCGAGTATAGCACGATTGGTCTAATGTTTGTCAAATATTTTATAAACATAGCTATTGACACATTGGACAATTATGCTTTATACATTAGACACAACATTGGACGAACTTTCAAAAAATGGAGGTCGTCATGGAGAAGTCAGCAACTCTTTACAACCACACACAAAGTCATGACGAAGCGACCATGCCCGCGACATTCGACCTTTCAGAATGCATCCGATGCGGCGGGCTCCTGGTCGTCGATCATTGCTTCGACGTGCTCGGCAATACCGGCGACATCGATTGCCAAGTCTTCAGATGCGTTCAATGTGGTGACCTTGTGGATCCGGTCATTCTCCGGAACCGCACCAATCCTCCGGCTCCCAGCCCCAAGAAGCACGTGAAATGGTCGTCGTTGAAGCTCGCGGCGATCGGCTTTCGGTGAAAAAGGGGATGCGCGAGGGAACCATGACGAAGGGGATTAGAAGATACAGCGCGGCCTGCCTTCCGGCTCTCGTCCTCATGGGGGTGCTCGCATGGCTCGACACCCCTCATGCTGCCGAGCGACCGGTCAAGGAATTCACGATGGTCGTGCAGGAGAAGACCATCCCGCTGCTCGACGACCCCAAAAAGGAGGCGATGGTCTGGGCCTATGGTCTGGAGGGGGAGGAGGCATCCGTGCCGGGGCCGGTGATAAGGGTGCAGGTCGGTGACCTGGTACGTGTGAATTTCAAGAACACGCACCGACTGCCGCACACGATCCATTTCCACGGCACCCATCCCTTCAACATGGACGGAAACGGTCAGCGAGCGTTGGGCAATGAGCAGGTTCAGTTGCCGGGCGAGTCCTATACCTACGAATTCGTCGCGCAGGACCCCGGTTATTATTTTTATCACTGCCACTTCAATACGGCGGTCCACATCGATCACGGGATGTACGGACTCTTCGTGGTCGAGGATCCTGCCTGGCCCACCGTCGATCGTGAGTTGATCACGTTCTGGGACGAATGGGATCTGGACGGTGACGGCGAGGACGATGCGCACACCATCAACACTCGGTCGGCTCCAGACTATGACCAGTTCGAAGTGGCAACGGGAGAGAAGGTCCGACTCATTCTGGCCAACATCGGTTGGGATCTCCACACTCCCCATCTGCACGGCCACACCTGGAAGGTGGTCGACCCCGGCAATTTGAGAGACGTGCTGTCATCGAATCCGAACGGGGTCGTGACGATCGGTCCCGCCGAGATTAAGGTGGTGGAGTTCATGCCTCGCCATGAAGGCACCTGGCTTTTCCATTGCCACGTGGTGCCCCACGTTGCGGACGACGGGAAGTACCCCCGCGGCATGCTCACGATCCTCAAGGTCCGCAAGGCCGACGAACTTGCTGAAGCCCTGGGGGAGCCACGTCCCCGTTCGGAGCAACCAGCCGCTCGGGTCGAACAGAAGACACCCGAGACCGTGGATATGAAGATGGTTGCGTCGCTGAGCGGCAATCCCGACCGTGGGTTCGACGTCTATGACGCGAAGTGCAAGTCCTGCCATGCCCCATTTGGGCGGGGCGAGTATGGACCCAAGCTCGCGGGCAACCCCATCCTGCAGCAGCCGGAGCGATTCTGGACGACCGTGTTGAACGGCCGGGGAGCCAATATGCCGGCCTGGAGGGACGTCTTATCACACCAGCAGATCGCAGACGTCCATGCCTGGCTGAAAACCGTCCGATGATCGATCAACAGGGAGCAGGCTATGAACTGGTTCATGAACGTCGCTAATTACAAGCTAAATCACCTGGGGGGAGGCCTGTTTGGAGCACGCACGGCCTCAATTGGCTCGACCATCACAGGGCTCATGCGCTCCCTGTTTCGTCTTGTTATTTCCATGCCACGCCCTGTAATTTGTGCCCGCTCCTATGTCCCCCTAGGTCGAGGAGCAGCCAACCGGGGATACCGTTCCCCTCATAACCTTAGCGGAGGAGGTCACATCATGCGCAAAGTAGGACGCAACGCGCAGTTCTTGTTCGTGTTGATCGGGATTTTCATTATGGGCACGACGCCGCTCACGGCAATTGCCGCCGACGACGACATGGTTAGCATTCCAGAAGGCGAGTTCGTCATGGGTAGCAGCGAGCACGTCGATGAGACGCCCCACCGGGTCGTCTTGGACTCGTACTCCATTGACAAGTATGAGGTGTCAAACCGCCAGTACCGGGAGTTCATGAAGGCGACGAAGCATGCCGCGCCGGCCTATTGGGACGATCCCCGATTGAACAAGCCCAACCAGCCTGTCGTCGGGGTCAATTGGTACGACGCCAAGGCGTTCTGTGAGTGGAAAGGCAAGAGGTTGCCGACCGAGGCCGAATGGGAGCGCGCAGCGAAGGGCCCCAAAGGAGATCTGCATTACCCGTGGGGGCATAAGCTGAGCCCCACAAAAGCGAACTACGGCCAGAATGTCGGGAAAACGAGGCCGGTTGATGCGTACCCCGAGGGTGTCAGCGGCTTCGGCGCCTTCAACATGTCCGGCAACGTGTTCGAGTGGGTCTCCGACTGGTATCAGCGGGACTACTACAAAGACAGCCCGGCCCTGAACCCGACAGGTCCGAAGGAGGGCTACAACTGGGCGAATCAGGGACCGGTGAAGACTCTTCGCGGTGGATCCTGGCTGGCCCCGCAGACTTCCTTGCACACGAGCCATCGCTTCTGGAACCAACCCGAGAACAATTCCTACGGTGTCGGATTGGGTTTCCGCTGCGCCAAGTCGGCCAAGGCCGTGCCCGTCAAGGCGCAAATGGGCGCGCGCGATCACTACATGCACGCCCTGATCAGCATGGGCGAGGAGAAGTGGGCGGACGCCATGGCGTCCATTGAGAAGGCGATCAAAGCCGACTCCGGCAACAAGGAGTATCGGCAAATCAAGGACATGATCAAACAAAACATGAAACGTTAATCACGCAGGCCCTGGGGGACGTCTCATCCCTCAGGGCATTCTTGGCGACATTCGGGTTCAAACCAGGGGGACAACATGAAACGGAATTTCTTTCCAACTTTACCCACCTATGCAATCGGATTGGTGGTTCTGACGTTGATCTTCTGCTCCACGCCAACGTCCGTGCGGTCAGATGACGGCACGGGCGCACCCCAAGACATGGCGTATGTCTCGTTTGGCCCGTTTCTGATGGGCATCGATCGAGAGGCCCCGGACTCGAAGAAGACCAAGGCCCAGCAGACCTTGTATGAGCGCCGCATGGACAAACCGTGGTCTGCCGAGGCCTTCCATGACGAGGGCCCTGCACGCTGGCTCGTGCTGGATGCGTATTACATCGATAAATACGAGGTCTCGAACAAACAGTTCGGCGAGTTTCTGAGAGCCACCGGGCATGCGGCCCCAGCCTATTGGGACGATCCTCGGCTTAACAAAGCCAATCAACCAGTCGTCGGCGTGAACTGGTTCGACGCCAAGGCCTTCTGTGAATGGAAGGGCAAGAGGCTGCCGACCGAGGCCGAATGGGAGAAGGCCGCCCGGGGACCGGAAGGGCTCAAGTATCCGTGGGGAAATGAGTACAACGCCTCCAAGGTGAATGTCGGGAAGAAGCACAAGTCGACCCTGCCCGTCGACTCGATGCCCGAAGCCGCAAGCCATTACGGAGCCCACCACATGTCCGGAAACGTCTTCGAATGGGTGTCGGATTGGTACGATCCGAAGTTTTACGAGAAGACAACCCAGGTGGCGAACCCGACGGGTCCGGATAAGCCTGTCTGGCTCGGAGGGACCGGCACCTATGTCGATCGTCTCACCACGGGGGAGAAACGTGTGATTCGGGGGGGCTCCTGGATTGCCGTGAAGTCGAGCGCCACGACGACTCACCGATTCTGGAATCACCCCATGAACAACAGCTACGGGGTCGGACTTGGATTTCGCTGTGCCAAAAACGCGCCAGCCAACGTCGACGACATGATCCGCGATGCCTACATCGCGGCCTTCGTGAGCATGGGTGGCGAGCGGTTTCAGGAGGCCCAGACACACATCGAGAAGGCCTTGCAGCTCGCCCCGGATGATAAAACATTGTTGGAGGTGCGCGATCTAATTCAGGCATCGATGAAGCGCGCCGCGAAAAGCTAGGAATGACATGGAGCAGGGGAGTGGCCATGATTGGACGAAGGAACCATAACTCAGCAGCGTACCTGGGCGTCGCCCTCATTGCGGTGCTCTGGTGTGTGGCTCCCGCGAGTGGAGGTCCGATCACCACTCCCCATGCCCATGACTCCGAGCTCGACCACGCCGTCCACGATGCGGCCCACGCGGTCGACGAGGCTTGGGAGGTGTTCCACCAGGCAGCCCTGTCGGGGACGCTTGCCTCGCCGGCGATCCAGACGCAGGTCGAACAGTACTTGCACGAGTCACGGACCTTGCTGCTGGACGCGAGGAGGGCGCTGGATCAAAACGACCGTGAGACCGTCGAGCGCGTGGTCGAGCGGATTCACACCTTAACCACGAACGCGATCGAGCTCAGTCGGGAGCAGAAACGATGACGAAACAGGCGCAGCAGGCCCGGGGAGGTTGGAGGGTGCTCCTGGCGGCGACCTTGATATGGCTCGGATGCTTTCCTCAGTCGGCAGACTCAAGACCGAATGACCGCGACCCTGTAGAGATGGCAAGAATCCCAGCGGGGCCGTTCTTAATGGGGAATCCGAAGGGCGTGGGCCGCCCGGACGAGCAGCCGCGACGCAAATTTTACCTGGACTCATTCTTCATCGACAAATATGAAGTCACCAACGCTCGCTACTTGAACTTCGTCAGCCAGACGGGCCACAGACCTCCGCCCAACCCCTACGGGGATGGCGAGTTCACCTCGGCCGAGGGAATCGAGCAGCTTCCTGTCGTCCAGATCAATTGGTATGACGCCGTCGAGTACTGTCAGTGGGCCGGCAAGCGCCTGCCGACGGAGGCCGAGTGGGAGAAAGCCGCCAGGGGCACGGATGGGCGTCTTTTTCCATGGGGAAACAACGGGGCGACCGCCACCCACGCCAACTTCGACCGCGAATGGGTGGGGAAAAAGACCTTGCACCCGGTCGGCGCGCGTCCCGACGGCCGCTCGCCTTTCGGCGTCGAGGACATGTCCGGAAACGCCCGCGAATGGGTGCAGGACTGGTATGACCCCGATTATTACGAACAGGCCCCGGACCGCAATCCCAAGGGACCGGAAGGCGGGGTGCTGCGCGTCATTCGCGGCGGATCGTGGCACAGCCCGCTCGCGGACATTCGTGCCACCGCTCGGGGCAAAGGCGGCTTCGCGCTTCGCACGCACGGCACCGGGTTTCGGTGCGCCGCGGATGAATTTTCCGGATCAGTGAAAACGAGGAGGACGCCATGAACATCGTGATCGCCGGAGGCTCGGGCTTCATCGGACAAGCGCTCGGCGCCTCATTACAGTTGGACCACCATCACATTACGGTCTTGTCGAGAAATCCCGCGCGAGCCGCCGCATCACTCGGGCCCTCAATCGCAGTGTCGGAGTGGGATGGTCGAAATGAGGGACCCTGGCAGCAGGCGATCGACGAAGCGGACGCGGTCGTCAATCTCGCCGGCGAGCCCGTCGCCGAGGCACGGTGGACGGCTGCACGCAAGCAAGTGATTCGCGAGAGCCGATTGAACGCGACCTACGCTCTCGTCGAGGCAATCAAACGCGCGACTCGACGCCCTCGCGTGCTCGTCAGCGCCTCGGGCGTCGGCTACTACGGCGCGCGAGACGCGATGCCCGTCACGGAGGCCACGCCTTCCGGCAAGGGATTCCTCGCCGATCTCTCGGTCGCCTGGGAGCACGAGGCCAGACAGGCTGAGGCTGACGGCGTCCGCGTCGTGCTGCCGCGCATCGGGATGGTCCTGGGCCGTGACGGCGGTGCCCTCACCAAGATGGTGCCCCTTTTCAAGCTCTTCATGGGAGGACCCATCGCACCGGGCTACCAATGGGTGTCCTGGATCCACATCAAGGATCTGGTCGCCCTCATTGGGTGGGCCATTTGCAACGACGCGATTCGAGGACCCGT
>JBFISJ010000163.1:0-6596 GCA_041608595.1 Nitrospiraceae bacterium | reverse complement strand
GTCTTGACGTATTTCGGCTCTCCATAGGGTGCCAGCCCCATGACCTTGTATTCGCCCGAATTCACCTTGAAGCCCGTGTAATAGGTAAAGGCCGAATACAGGAGCCCGAGCGAATGCGGGAAGGGAATCTCCCACAGCGGCGACAAGGTCCGACCCTTCCCCAGCCAGGCCGACGTCGTGGCCCACTCGCCGACCCCATCCATGCACAGGACAGCGGCCTCCTCGAAGGGCGAGGGGAAGAAGGCCGAGGCCGCATGTGACTCGTGGTGCTCGGAAAACAAGATGGGCGGCAACTCGGATTTTTTCGAGACCGCGCAGACGGCCATCAGCTCATTTTGCAGGAGGCTTTTTAGGAACAGCTTCTCCTTGAGCCACACCGGCATCGCGGCCACGAAGGAGGAAATTCCCCGGGGCGCGAAGGAGAGATAGGTTTCAAGCAGTCGCTCGAATTTAACCAGCGGCTTGTCGTAAAAAACGGCATACTTCACGTCCCCCAGCGAGACCCGTCCCTCGCGAAGGCAATATTGAACGGCATGGGCGGGGAAACCCGGATCGTGTTTTTTCCTGGTAAAGCGCTCCTCCTGAGCGGCCGCGAGGATTTCGCCGTCTCGAAAGAGGCAGGCAGCGCTATCGTGGTAGTATGCGGAAATGCCGAGGATATCCATCAAGTTAGGGTCGCCCTAAAGCCAGAAATCACTACGAATCAACGTCTCAGGAGCCCACGACTCCCCCCCTCTCGCCCTTCCAAGAAGGCTCTCACCCCTTTGCTCTGCCCCCCAGGGGCAAAGCGGGCTACATGGGGGCACATGCTGAAGGGGCCTCCCAAGACGGTATCCGAACTATATAGGGGCAAAAGCGCCGTTGAGTCAATAAGGTGAAAGGATTCTGTCGAACCGCATTCGGCAGCCATTCCGGTGCTCCTGCTTCAGCCTGCTCGAAGGCCATCTGCCGCCCTGCCGGGCGGACTGTGTGATCGGCGACACACCCGTTGTGGTTTTGCGACCTCCGATCTCCCTGGCGCTCCCCTGTAGAGAACAGAACAAATTGATTTCATGAGCTTTTGTGACTGTAAAATTAGGCCTGAAGTTTGCTATGTTATGGGCCTCGGCTGGGGCATTTTGCATTCCAGGTACGGACAACGGGGAAGGGGCTTACCGAGCACATGACATTACGAGCGCTCATCGGACTCACAGTGCTATTAACGGGCTGCCAGAGCATGCCCATCCTCGGATGGTCTGATGCCGACCAGGAGAGGATCTCCGTTATGGCTCTCTGGGAAACCTATGAGCATTGCCGCGCGGCTGGAGATGTCGACGCGAAGCAGAACGCCGCGCTGGAACTGGCCACGGCCGCGCAGGAAGCCAACGTTATTCAGCCCTCTCCTATTCCTCTTCCTCACATGCTCCAACGCCATGTCCTCGAGGCAGCGCCGCGCTATTCAGTGGATCCGCAGGCTCTGTCCGCATCCTGCAGTCTTGAGGCGGGAAATGCCGCGTTGCGGAGCGGCCAGCACGTGGTGGCGGTGGACATGTTTCAGTTCGTGCTCATCACCTATCCTCAAACCGAGTACGAGTACTATTCCCGGCAAGCTCGACGGGGGTTGCAGAAGATCGAATTGAAGCGCATGGTCTCCACCCAGGCCGGGCCACAGTTGCTGCCAGTGTCATCTTCAGCCGAGACGGTTCCTACCGCGCAGTAAATCGATCGCGTTGCCGCTCCGCGTCGCTGTCGATTCAAATCCCTCCCCGCACAGCAGGCTGAAACGACCGCCAGTCAGGCCGAACCCAACGGGTTGCAGGCTGGGTGCGTTCGCCGAGGGTGCATATTTATTCCAGGCGGGTCCGGAAGAGACGTTGGTTGGCCCAGGCCTTCCCGATGGCATGAATTTCTTCGGCCGGGACCTGCTCGTGGAAGACCAGGCGGCCTTGGATGAAACCCAACAGCTCCCCTCGCTCGGCGTAGGCGATGAAATACCCCTCCTCCGATATGATCGACGCCTGCCAATCATCGGGCGGCTCGCCCAGGGGAACCCGAAACTGGGGTATCAGGTTGCCGTTCTTCACGGGGTAGAATTGGGTCCGTTGTCGGTGCTCGTAAGTGGGCCGCCCCCAGGCCCGCCAAAAGGCCTCGCTGGTCAGCTTGTTGAGTTGGATGTCGTGGTTCAGCACGTGCGACGCCTGCTCGTCGAGCGGAGGGAGGCTCGAACAACTGCAGGCTCCGGCGAGGATGATCGCCGACAGGGTCTGTAGGATGGCACGTTTCCCCCAGCGTACGCGGCTCCCGCAAAAGCTCAGGCGGTTCGACATGTTGACTCCTCCCTTAATAAACACCTTGAAGGGTCCGTTCCGACGGACCTGTTACAGCAGGCGCTTGCTCTTGGGCTCCTGGGCCTTGACCGGTTGGCATTGATCGCAGGCGCAGATTCGCCTCAGGAACGTGAACGAGTAAAGGCCGGAATCGTGACCGTCGCTGAACCGAAAACGCAAGGCATAGCGTCCGACCGGCTCGACGTCCTCGAGCCGGATCAGCAGCGGGACGTCGTCCGGTTTGAGCTTGAGCTCCCCCGTCCACTCATCGGTGCAGGCCGCACAGGGGCACTGATGCCGGAGGTGCCGTACCGGGTAGACGCCTTGGTGCCCATCGGTCCACTCGATGCCCAGCACACCCTGTTCGAGCCACTCCATATCCTTCGGCTCGAGAACCGTCCCCGTCATGCCTTCCCTCCGTCACGCATGGTGCTCTTTCGTCGTCTCGCGGCCAGAGATACCTTCTCCGCACAGCGATCTGCTCATCATGATCATAAACCAAGCTTGGGGCGGCAACAAGGAAATGCGCACGGGAGTCCTGTGAGGCATGCCTTACGGTGTCATTTCGTAGACAGGGTCCGGGCCGGCGGCGGCAAGAAAATCGATCGCCGGCAGACGTGTGCCTGCAGTCGTGCGCACGAAGTGCTCGATCACGACGGTGAGCTCATGGCGCATGCGCCCCGTCGCCTTCAGACGGATGAGCGCCGACGGCGCCATGCGGGAGGCTTGGCGCAGGAACGCCCATCCACCCGCCGACAACGGCAGACAGGGTCCCCGGCCGCGAGGCGCGCAGGCCTGGCAGAGGAGCCCTCCGGCCTGAGGCGCGAAGGCAGCCCCCTGGGAAGGCCTGCCGCCGCAGGCGGCGCACTCATCAATCTGAGGCCGGAAGCCAATCCGCTCCAGCAGTCGAAACTGAAACACCAGCGCGGTCAGCCAGGGGTCGTCGCCGTGGGCCAACGCCCGCAACCCATGCAGCAGGGTCTCGAAGACCTGCGCATCCGGGTCCGCGTCCACCGTCGTCGCTCCCGCAAGGTTCACGATGCGAGCCGCGGCGCCCATGAGCGTCAAATCCTGGCGCAGGTGCACAAAGGGCTCCAGCAGGTCCGCCTGGGTGACTCGATAAAGGGTATCTCCGTGCTTCTCGAATAAATTCAGGTCGCAGTGGGTGAACGGCTCGAGCGCGCTGCCGAAGCGACTCTTCATGCGTCGCGCACCACGCGCGACGGCGCGCAGTTTCCCCAGCCTCGTGGTGTAGCACGTGACGATCCGGTCAGCCTCGCCCCAGCGCGTGCTTTTCAGTATTACTGCTTCCGTCTTATGAAGAGGCATAGTGAAAGGTTACCGATATCAAACCATGTGATGCTAACACCTTTTTCCCCTCTCCCCCGAAACAGGGGAGAGGGAAAAGTCAGAGTCTCTTATCGGATGTGTTCCAACAGCGCCGTCGCCAACACGAGGTAGATCGCGATGCCCGTGATATCCATCACGGTCGAGACGAAGGGACCGGCGGCCACGGCGGGATCGACGCCCGTTCGCTTGAGCATGAACGGTGTCAGCGCCGCCATGCCCGCGGAGACCAGAAAACTGATGACCAGCGAGATACCCACGACAAGCCCCAGGAAGGCGCCGCCATGCCACAACCACCCCACTGCGGAGAGCAGGACGCCGCAGATCACCCCGAGCAGCAGCCCGATCCGCATTTCGCGAAACACGACTTTCCAGAGATCGCTCACCTCCACGCGGCCCAGCGCGATGCCGCGGATGATCAGGGTTGAGGATTGAATGCCCACGTTGCCCGCCATGGCCGCGATGACCGGGATGAAGCTCACAATGGCGACGACTTCCTGAATGGTGTAGCGAAACCACCAGAGAATGGCGCCCGAGAACAGACTGCCTACCAGGTTCGTGAAGAGCCACGGAAGCCGGTGCCCGGCCGCCTCCAGACTGGACACCTCCACGCCCCCCTCCTCCTCGGCGGCGCCGGCCATTTTCAGCATGTCCTCCGTCGCTTCCTCCCTGATGACGTCCACGACGTCATCCACCGTGATGATGCCGAGCATGCGATGATCAGGGTTGACAACCGGGATGGCCAGCAGGTTGTAGTTCGCGACCTGGCGGGCGACCTCCTCCTGATCCATGTCCTCGGTCACCGTGCGCACATCACGCGCCATGATGTGCTTCAAGGGCGTGACCGGCGGCACGGTCAAGAGCTGGCGCAGGGAGACGACCCCGACCAGACGCTCGTCCTTGTCCATCACGTAAATGTAGAAGACCATTTCGGCGTCGGTCGCGCGCTGGAGCACGCTGATGGCTTCCTGGGCGGTCGTGTCCTCCGAGAGCGCCAGGAACTCCGTGGTCATGATGGCGCCGGCCGTATCCTTGGCGTGCTTGAGCAGGCCGGCGACATCGGTGGAGTCCTCGATCTTCATCAAGCCGAGGATCTCCTTCGCCCGCTCCTCCTCGAGCACGCTCAGAATGTAGGCGACGTCGTCCGGACCAAGGTCTTTCAACAGCCACGCCACATCCGATGCCGTGAGGTCGACCAGGATCGTCTCGATATTGGTCGCGTCCAGCTCGCTGAGCACCTGGCCACGCCTCGTTTCGGGGCGCACCAGCTCGAACACGGTCCGTTTCTCTTTCACCGAGGAGAGGTGCTCGATAATTTTCGCGATGTCCGCGGGGTGCAGCCGGTTCATCATCTTGCCGATGTTGGAGATCGCCCCTCGTCGAAGCAGGCGACGGCAGGAATCGAGAATGAGGTCAAACCTCGTCTGCTCCTTCTCCGCCGCTTCGCGGGAAAGATCCCGACCCGGCTCGCGCTCAGCCTGTCTGTCAGAGTGCATCATTATCTTCGGACCTTCGGCCCCAGCTGTTTCCGTCAGTATCCCAGCTCCGCGAGCGCCTGCTCGTTCTCCCGCCACCCCTCGCGAACCTTGACCCAGAGCTCGAGAAAGACCTTCATCCCGAACAATTTTTCCATCGCCCGTCGTGCCTCCGTCCCGATCGCCTTGAGCCGGCTTCCCCCCGCCCCCACGATAATCGGCTTGTGCGTCTCTTTGTCCACGAAAATCACGGCCGCGATACGGGCGAGGCGTCCTTCCTCGACAAACTGTTCGATTTCGACGGCGACTCCATGCGGCACCTCTTCACGTGTTCGCTGCAGCACCTTCTCCCGGACGATTTCCGCCGCCAGGGTTCGCATCGTTTGATCCGTCATGACATCGGGGCCGTACCGTGCGGGGCCGTCGGGCAAGGCCTCTCGCATGGCGCGGACCAAGCGATCGAGGTTGTCCCGCGTCTTCGCCGACAGTGGCACGATCTCGGACCAGGCCAGGAGTCGACGATAGTCGTCGATCAACGGCAGGATACGCGATTTATTGACGAGGTCAACCTTGTTGATGAGCAGGAAGGCGGGTCTTGGGAAGTGGGCCAGATGCTCGCGCACCCGCTCAATGACGAGCAGGTCGCCGGTTCTCGGAGGCGCCGTCGCCTCGACCATGACGAAGAGCAGATCGGCCTCCCGCATGGTCTCCTGGGCGGTCCTCACCATACGCTGGCCGAGCAGATGGCTGGCTTTGTGGAGCCCGGGTGTATCGAGCAACATGACCTGCATGTCGGCATCGTTGAACACGCCCAGAATCCGGGTGCGGGTGGTCTGGGGCTTGTCCGATACGATGGCGATACGCTCCCCGACGAGCGCGTTCAGCAGCGTCGATTTCCCGACGTTGGGCCGGCCGATGATCGCAACGATTCCGAATTTCACAGTCGATGGCTTCTTGCAAGGCTACCTCTGCGAACCTCGCACGATCTTGTAGACAGTTTCACCGTCACGCACGAACCCCAGTCGCTCCCTGGCCAACTCCTCGATGCGTGCCGGATCCCGCTGGACCCGGATGATCTCCTCGCGGAGCTCCTCGTTCGATCGCTCCAGCTCGAAGATCTCCCGCTCCAAGGCTTCCGCCTGCTGCCGCGTACCCAGGTAACGCTTGAGCCCCATGTCGTCGAAGAAGACGGTCGCCACCACGAAACCGGCCACGATCAGCCCGAGAAGGGCGAGCCCGCCCCGCGTGGGCCTCCTCCGTGAGAGCGTTCGGCGGCGGCGATTTCGCGTGGTCGTCATAGCGCCAGCACCGACCGTCCCGGATAGATCGCCCCGGATCCCAGCTCTTCCTCGATCCGCAAGAGCTGATTGTACTTGGCGACGCGATCCGTCCGGGACAGGGACCCGGTCTTGATTTGACCGGCGTTCATCGCCACGGCGACATCCGCAATGGTCGTGTCCTCGGTTTC
>JBFISJ010000162.1:0-6657 GCA_041608595.1 Nitrospiraceae bacterium | reverse complement strand
TTGGGCATGGGCTGGTCGGAGACGATATCGGAGATCGTGAAGCGACCGCCGGGCTTCAGAACGCGGAACATCTCCCTGAAGACACGGTGCTTGTCCGGAGCCAGATTGATCACGCAGTTGGAGATGATGAGGTCGACGCTGTTGTCCTCCACGGGCATGGCGTCGGCCATGCCTTTGCGGAACTCAGTGTTGGGAGCAGGATAACCAAGCTTCGCCGCAACCAGCGGCGCGTTCCGACGCGCGAGCGCCAGCATCTCGTCCGTCATGTCGATGCCGATCACACGTCCGGTCGGACCCACCCGGCGCGATGCCTCGAAACAGTCGATCCCGCCCCCCGAGCCGATATCCAGCACCGTTTCGCCGGGATGCACCGTATTCAGTCCGGCGGGGGTGCCGCATCCATAGGACACTTTCAGCACGTCATGCGGGATGAAGGTTTCAAGCTCCTTGAAGTCGTAGCCGGTCGGGCAGCACATCTGCTCCCCGGTCGTCACGGCGCGTGCATAGCGCGCGCTCACTTCCTGGGTGACAGTGTCGTCGATCATGCGCACCTCGTCAGGGTGAAGAATCGAGATATGGAGATTGGTCTATGTACCAGCGTCGACATTACAGGTCAATTTGTTTCTTCTACCAGTGCCTGGCAGCGGGCTCTGTAAGCTCTCGTACAGAGCCGGCAATCATGGTGCTCGCAGGGCTGCAGCTGTTGGGAGGCTCGGTGCAAGGCCGCCACGTCGATCCCGCGCACTCAGAAGTTGATAAACGTCTGGATCAGGATGATGTGGTTGGACCTGTTCACAAGGCCGGCCGCGCGGGTGTTGAGCAGCTGGTTCTGATAGCCGACGTCGATATTCAGGTGCCGGTTGATGGTTCTGTTGATCCCGATGAAGGCGCGGTTCTGATCGAATCCGGATTCGGGGCCATTCTTGATCGAGTTCAGGTTCACGAAGATTTCATCGTACAGCACGACTGCCCACAGCTCCGAGCCGGAGACGGGCACCATGAGCCTGAGCATCTCCCGTGCGCGCAGGCTCGTGCCGAGAGAGTCCTGGATCCAGCGCTCCTCGAGGCGCGTGCGGCTCAGCAGACGGAACGAGGGGAAGGGCCGGCTGTAAGTCGCCTGCTGGAAAATGCGATGTTCCTCCCGAAAACTCGGCTGGTAATTGGTGACCCACGCATAGCCTTGCCAGAGGGAGAATGTCGGAGTCAGTTGATAGCCGAGGGCGGGACGGAGGATCAGTTGCTCGATCTCGGAGATGTTTCCACCATACCGTGGGTTGACCTCGAAATAGCCGAGCACTCTGTCTGTCAGGGGGGCGGTCAGATAAAACGGAAACCACAGTTGCCCGTCGTGCTGCGTGGCCGCGGGGGACCGGCCGCCCGGGATCAGCACCAAGACGGCCGCGAGCAGCGCCGGGCCAATGAGGCGTGAGAATGAAGGGTTCTTCAGATCATTGAATGCACGCACGGGACAGGCCGAACAAGATAAAGGCGCAGGTGGCAGAACCGCCCAGACGCAGAGCTTATAACATCCGGCACCCGCGCGCAGCAAGCGAGGGAGGCTCCCTGCGGCGCACCACCAGGCTGCCTGGATGAAGCGGGGGGCGCGCCTGCGACGACCTAGCCAGCACCGAGGATTCGTGCTAGAAACTCGCTCCATCACGGGTTGCCGGCGGCGCTGCGCCGCAAAGAAGGAGCCGCGCGCGGCAGAGGGGTGAGGAGAAGGAATCAGTCCGGGATCGCGCTCTACGGGAAGGTGTTCCCATGAAGAGCAGAATTCTGGCATCGCTCGATCATATCGAAGAGGATGAGCAGGTGCGCATCTTCTACGCCTGTGAATCGGGCAGCCGCGCCTGGGGCTTTGCGTCCCGGGACAGCGATTACGACGTGCGATTCCTCTACGTCCACCATCCCAACTGGTACCTGTCTGTCGATCTCGAGCACAAGCGGGACGTCATCGAGCGACCGATCGTCGAGCAGCTGGACGTGAACGGCTGGGATCTTCGGAAGGCGCTGCTCCTGCTGCGCAAGTCGAACCCGCCGTTGCTGGAATGGTTGGGGTCGCCGATCGTTTACCGGGACCAATACGACATCGTGGACGTCGTGCGAAAGCTCGTGCCCGAGGCCTACTCCCCGGTCGCGTGCGTGCACCATTATTTACACATGGCTCAGGGAAACCTACGGGAGTACTTGCAGGGCAAGACGGTCTGGACAAAAAAGTACTTTTACGTCCTCCGTCCGATCCTGGCGATCCGCTGGATCGAGCGGGGATACGGCGTCGTACCGACGGAGTTCGTCAAGCTCGTCGACCGTGTGATCGAGGACCAGAACCTGCGGCGGGAAATCGAGACGCTGTTGAAGCTGAAGCGGGGCGGCGAGGAGTTGGAGCGGGGCCCGAGGATATCCGTGATCAGCGATTTTATCGAGGGCGAGATCGCGCGGCTGGAACACGCGCGTTGGGGCAAGAAGGGCACCATGGTCCCGATGGAGAAGTTGAACGACGTGTTCCGCCTGGCGTTGCACCGTCTCTGGGAAGGCGGCGGGTATGCGGCTTGACGTTGCGGTTCCCAATCGAGAGCTGGCCTCGGCGCTGATCACGATCTGCGAGACCGTCGCGTGCGCGGGAGGCCGGCCGGTTCTGGTCGGGGGCTGCGTGCGGGACGCCGTGCTGGGCCTCCCCGTGAACGACCTGGACATCGAGGTCTTCGGCCTGGCGCTGGACCGGCTTCGGGCGCTCATCGGCGCGAGCTATCCGCTCGACGAAGTGGGGCGCGCGTTTCCCGTGCTGAAGCTACACGGGCTGCCCGTCGACGTATCTATTCCCCGCCGTCGTTCTGCGGGGGCCGACGGCGACGCGTCGCAGGAGGCGCTCGGGGATCCGCAGATGCGTCTCGAAGAGGCGGCCTCCCGTCGCGACTTCACGATGAACGCCATGGCCTGGGATCCGACCAGTCGGGAGGTGCTCGATGCGTTCGGAGGACTGCGCGACCTGGAGATGCGCGTGCTCCGGCACACGTCGGAAAAATTTGTGGAGGATCCGCTGCGCGTTCTGCGCGCCATGCAGTTCGTGGCGCGTTTCGACCTGACGGTCTCTCCGGACACGGTTGCACTCTGCCGTACGTTGACGATCGAGGGAATCCCCGCCGAACGGCTGTTCGAGGAATGGAAAAAACTCCTCCTGCGAGGGCGACGCCCCTCACGGGGGCTGGAGTTCTTGCGCGACTCTCGGTGGGTGCGATTCTTTCCCGAGCTGGGGCCCCTGCACGGATGCGAGCAGGAGCCCGACTGGCATCCGGAGGGCGACGTGTGGGTTCATACGCTCCACTGCCTGGATGCCTTTTCGCAGGAACGTCTCGGTGACGAGTGGGAGGACCTCGTCGTCGGCTTCGCGGTGCTGTGCCACGACTTCGGCAAGCCGGTGACAACCCGGCGCGAGCATGGTCGCATTACGTCCAGGGGGCACGAGCCGGCGGGGGAGGAACCCACGCGTGCGTTCCTGGGCCGGCTCACCAATCAGCGGGATTTGGCGGATCAGGTGGTGGCGCTTGTCCTCACCCACCTGCGCCCGCAGGCCTTCTACGAGGCGCGTGTGGGCGACAGCGCCATCCGCAGGTTGGCGCGCCAGGTGGTACGAATCGATCGGCTCGTCCGGGTCGCCCGGTGTGACCACATGGGACGGCCGCCGCGCCCCTTCGACGGCTTTCCGGCGGGCGACTGGCTGTTAGGACGCGCGCGCGCGCTGGAGATCGAGCGGTCCGCGCCGCAGCCGCTCGTCATGGGCCGGCACCTCCTCAAGCTCGGCCTGAGCGCCGGCCCGCGCATCGGAAAAATTCTCGAGGCCTGCTATGAAGCGCAGTTGGATGGCGTCTTCTCCACCGTGGAGGCAGGAGTCGAGCACGCGAAGGTCCTGCTCGCGCGTGAGGGTGAGTCCTGCGGAGGCCCTGCGAAGTAAGGTCTTCCGACGTCAGTCGACAATCCATCATCACGACCTGCAGAGGGAGAGCGCCCGTGACACCGACGAAGGAGGAGCCGCAGCGACAGATCGACGAGCGTTGCATCAACACGATCCGGACCCTGTCCATGGATGCGGTGCAGCAAGCCAACTCCGGACACCCCGGCACGCCCATGGCGCTGGCGCCGGTCGTGTATTGTCTCTGGCAGCAATTTTTGTGCTTCGACCCCGAGGATCCCATTTGGCCCAACCGCGATCGCTTCGTGCTCTCCGTCGGCCACGCGTCGATGCTGTTGTATTCGCTGTTGCATCTCACGGGTGTCAAAGCTGTCAACCCGCAGTACGAGGTCCTCGGCAAGCCCTCGGTCTCCCTGGACGACATCAAGCGATTCCGCCAGCTCGACAGCAAGTGTCCCGGTCATCCGGAATACCGCTGGACGTCAGGTGTGGAGACGACCACCGGTCCGCTGGGTCAGGGCGTCGCGACGAGCGTCGGCATGGCGATCGGCGGGCGCTGGCTGGCGAGCCATTTCAATCGTCCCGGATTCGCTCTGTTCGACTACGACGTCTACGCCATCAGTGGTGATGGATGTATGATGGAAGGCGTCACCGGTGAAGCGGCTTCGCTGGCTGGCCACCTCAAGCTCTCGAACCTCTGCTGGATCTACGACAACAACAAGATCACCATCGAGGGCAACACCGCCCTCACCTATGGCGACGACGCAGCGACCCGCTTCATCGGGTATGGATGGAACGTGACCCGGGTTGAGGATGCCAACGACCTCGACATGCTCGCCCGTGCCTTTCGGACCTTCAAGAACACGCACGACCGGCCCACCCTCATCATCGTGGACAGCCACATCGCCTACGGCGCGCCGCACAAGCAGGACACGAGCGCCGCCCACGGCGAGCCGCTGGGCGAGGAGGAGATCCGGCAGGCGAAACGCAACTACGGCTGGCCGGAGGAGGCGAAGTTTCTCGTGCCCGAGGGTGTCTACGAGCAGTTCCAGGCCGTCATGGTCAAACGGGGACGCACGCAGCGTGAGGCCTGGATGGCCGCCTTTGCAGAGTACCAGAAAAAGCACCCTGGCCTTGCCGATCACCTGTACAAGATGCAGCATCGCGAGCTTCCGGATGGATGGGACAGGGGGCTCCCCTCGTTTGCCACCGACGCAAAGGGGCTCGCCGGCCGCGAGGCATCAGGCAAGGTGCTCAACGTCCTGGCCCAGAACGTGCCGTGGTTGATCGGCGGAGCGGCGGATCTGTCGCCCTCGACGAAGACGCGGCTGATCTTCGACGGTGCCGGCGACTTCACCGCCGACGAGCACGGAGGCCGTAATCTCCACTTCGGCGTTCGCGAGCACGCCATGGGCGCGATCCTCAACGGCTTGTCGCTGTCCAAGATCCGGCCGTTTGGCTCGGGTTTTTTGATCTTCAGCGACTACGGGCGCCCGGCGCTTCGCCTGGGCGCGCTGATGGAGATCCCGGTCATCTATGTCTTCACCCACGATTCAATCGGGGTGGGGGAAGATGGCCCCACGCACCAGCCCGTCGAGCAGCTCGCCTCCTTGCGCGCGATTCCCGGGCTGATCACGCTCCGCCCGGCCGATGCCAACGAGGTCGTCGAGGCCTGGCGGGTGATCATGCAGCTCCGGCACGAGCCCGTGGCTCTTGTCCTGACCCGCCAGGCACTACCGACGCTCGACCGCTCCGCCTATGCCTCGGCGTCCGGTCTCGCAAAGGGAGCCTATGTGCTGGCGGATGCCCCCAAGGGTGCTCCGGAGGTGATCCTGATGGCCACGGGAAGCGAAGTGTCACTCTGCGTCGATGCCTACGAGCGTCTGAGGAAGGAAGGGATCAAGGTGCGTGTCGTCAGCATGCCCTCCTGGGAGCTGTTCGAGAACCAGCCTGAGGACTATCGCGCGGCCGTCTTGCCGGCCACGGTCACTGCACGCGTGGCCGTGGAGCAGGGCTCCACGCTCGGATGGGAGCGCTACGTCGGCGCGCGCGGGCGGATCATCGGGATGCACACCTTCGGCGCGTCGGCTCCGCTCAAGGAGCTGCAGCGCAAATTCGGCTTCACGCCGGACCAGGTGGCGAGCGCCGCCAAGGCTCTCGTGAGATGAGAGCCCCCAACGAGCTTGATGCTTCAAGCCACAGAGGTGCGTGATGAAGGAATCGCAATCCGATGCCCTGGTCTTATTCGGCGCGACCGGTGACCTGGCGTTCAAGAAGATCTTTCCGGCGTTGCATGCGATGGTCGCGCGAGGGCGGCTCACGGTGCCGGTCATTGGAGTGGCGAGGGAGGAGAGAGGCGCCGATGAGCTGCGAGCGCGGCTTCGCGCCAGCGTGGAGCAGTCCGGCGAGGGCCTGGATGAGCGGGCGCTGGCCAAGCTCTTGGAGCTGTTTCATTACGTGCACGGGGATTACAACGACGAGTCGACTTACGACCGCCTGCGGAAGACCCTGGGAAAGGCCCGACGCCCGGTCTATTATCTCGCAATCCCTCCCAGCCCGTTCCCCAAGGTCGTCGAGTCGTTGGGTAAATCGGGCTGCGCCGACGATGCCCGCGTGGTGGTGGAAAAACCTTTCGGCCGTGACCTGGCGTCGGCGCAGGAGCTGAACCGCACGCTTGCCCGGACCTTCGACGAGTCGGCCATCTTCCGGATCGATCATTACCTCGGCAAGGAATCGATCCAAAACATGCT
>JBFISJ010000161.1:0-6752 GCA_041608595.1 Nitrospiraceae bacterium | reverse complement strand
GATCACCGCCGGCAAGGCGATGTTTGGTGTGTTCGGCGCTGTGGCAATGCTCAGCGCCGGGAACAAGCTCGTCGCGGAAAATGGAATTCAGGATCCGGCCCCGCAGATCAGCGAGGCGCTTGCGAAAAATCTGACCGAGCGACTCAAGCTTCGGCCGATCCAAGTAAACGGCGCTGAATTGACGTCGGACAGCGTGGAAGACCTGGTGAAGACAGCGCAGCCCGTTGAGCTGCTACTCGATGTCAAAACGATCCGATGGGGGTTTCTCTACTTCCCGACCGACTTCAGCCACTATCGCCTTCTCTACAGTTTCCGGGTTCGTTTGATCGACACCACGGTCGGCAAGGTCCTCGCCGAGGGCTGGTGCTTTCAGCCCGATGAGAGGCACCCGAACCCGCCCACCTATGACGAGATGATGGCGAACAGCGCGGCCTGGATCAAGCAGGAGCTGACGGCCGCCGCCGGGCGCTGCGCGGAGCAGTTCCGCAAGGAAACGCTGTCCCTCTAACCTAGGACAGTGCCCTGGCCGAGACCCTCGCACGACGGCCGCCTGCTCATTGTCACCGCCAGGCCGCTTCGATCACGCCGGCCAGCAGCAACCCCAGCCTGATCCCCGTCCACCCTCTCCCCGTCAGACAGCCCCACGCGGGGCGGCGGATCGCTTCAGTGCCCCGGTTAGGTCTTTCGTTGATGAATACCGAGTTTGTTCCCGTCGGGGTCCAGGACAATCGCCGCCCGGCAATTGGGCAGGTCGAACGGCTCCATGGCGAACAGCACGTTGTGCCGTCTGAGATGCTCGATCATCTCGTCGAAGTCGTCCACTTCCAGCGCGAGGTGGGGGCCGTCGCCCGAGGGCTTCAGGAAGGGTTCCTTTCCGATGGCGAGGGTGTGAGGTCCGATCTCATACTCGACCCAGAACCCGTCGGGAAGATTCATCGAAGTTGCACTGATGAGCCCGAGCACATCCTCGTAGAAGGTTCGGGACCGCGTCAGATCTGTGGCCGGATACACAATGAAGGCAAATTCCGAGATTTTCATTGGCGATATCTACTCCCATGCTCAGGGGGCCAAACGTCCGATGGGGAGCGAAGAATAGCAAATGGCCGCAGGCGAGGCAATCCGTAGGCAGCCTTGTTGATCCCTCACGGCCCCTCCAATTTGCCCGAAGTCGTCGATGCGTCAAAGATTTCTGATTTGGTGAGCTATTGGCCTAGGCATGCTATGGTGAAAAGCAGTGGGAGGTGGGTTATGCGCAGAGCGGCCGTGATCATGGTGATGGTGCTGTTCGGGCTGAGCCAGGCGGCAGGGGCTGCTGACTCTTCCGAATCTCAGAAGTCGAAAGAGAGCAAGGGGATCACGGTGGAGGACCTGGGGCGCGGGCTGAAAAGCGCGGGAGAGAGTGTGAGTAAAGAAATCCCCAAGATCGGCCCGGCCATCGGGGAAACCTTTAAAAAGATCACGGGCAAGGACTCAGAGAAAGGGTCGTCTCAGGACTCTGAAAAGAAAAAGAAATAAACTTGAGGAAAAGGTTCCAGTAGGGGCCGGCGGATGTGACGCCCGCGACGGTGCCGGTGGTCACCGGAGGGGAGCCGCTGACACAGCACTTTGCCAGGGCGGGCAACCCGGTGTGTCACATGATCCCCGGCATTGACATTACGCCGGGGCGGGTGGGATCGAAGCTCATGCTGGGCACGACGGGTCCACAGCGCCTCAGCGACCCGGCCTACAAAGGACACGCCACCATCGTCCGGGAGTACATTGTCGAGTCGATCCTGACCCCGGGGTTCTATATCGTACCAGGATATCCTGCGCTGGCCATGCCCCGATGGTATAGGCAGAAGCTCAGCGCCGCGGCGGTGGAAAAGATCGTGGCGTACCTGGAACAGCTGAAGAAGGATCGTCCGGATGGGCCCTAGGCAGAGTGGTGGCCCTGGCGACCCAGCGCCACTGTCGTGTGCCGGCCGCAATCGCCAGCTCGGCAAGCAGCAAGAGCAGCCCCACAGGAGTCAGCCACCAAACCGGAAAGCTGGGCCGATAGAAAAAGGTCACGTGATGTTGCCCCGGCTCCAGGTGCACTGCCTTGAAAGTGCCGAAGGGACGGAGAATCTCCGCCGCGACGCCATTCACCTCCGCACGCCAGTCCAGGTCCCAGTTATCAACCCACAACAGGTAGCCTGGGGCTGTCGTGCGGTATTCGACGCTCAGCACGCTGCCGTTGAAGCGGGCCCGTGATCGTCTTGCCTGCGCCGCGCGTTCGAATTCTTGTTGCCGGTGCCACCATTCCTCGAACTTCTCGGGGGCCGCGTCCAGCTCCTGCACGAAGAAGAGCTTCCGCCCGTCCCGACCCATGAACCCATCGAAGGACGGGGCATCCTTGTACCGCTCCACGAACTGGACGTAGCGCTGGTAGTACCAGTTCGCCATCACGCCGGCCGTGGGTGCGTACGGCACAAGCATGCCGACGCGGTCCGCTCTCGGGTCCGAGAGGAAACGGAGAAAATAGTCCGTGGCGTTGGGGCGGGCGCCCGGTAGTGAAACACCGACCTCGCTTCGCCAGATGTTGCGCCCGTACTGCCCCACATCCAGGGCGATGAGGCCAGCAATCAGGCATGCGGCTACCATGGGATTTGCCACGGAGATCTTCGGCAGATTGCCAACATAGGTCAGAACGAGCAGGATGACGACCGACAGGATAACCTGGACGACGAACGAGACCGGCTCCATAAAGGAGAACGCCTGCTCATGGCGGGCGTGGAAGGTCCGGGTGCCCCACAGGATCAGCTGGACCACCAATACGCCGCCGCCGAGAGCCACGATCCGGGTCCCAAAGCCCCGGTCCAGCGCTTCCTGCGCACGCCAGCAGTCATACGCCCGAGCCAGCATGAGGGCGAGAGGAAGGAGTAGCACGATGGTAGCCCGGGGCCACACCCGCAGACTCCCGAGCAACGGGACGTGCGCCCAGAGAATCGGGAAGAGGAATGACTGGCTGCCGGTGGCCAGGAGCTGGATGCCGAAGATCGTGAAGCCGCTCCACGCTGTTTCGGCCGTGCGTGGTCGGTCGTGCCAGAGCCACCAGCCGATCAGCAGCAGGGGCAGAATCCCCAGGTAGAGCCAGCCTTCCGAGTTGGCGCTCGGCGGGAAGACCAGCCCGCCGATGAGGTCGGTGTGGCTCCAGCTATGATGCACGCTGAACGCATAGCTCGTGCCGTCGCGATCCACCGTGCTGTCGAGCAGCTGACGAATGCCGAGCACATGAGGCGCGGTCAGCAAACAGGAGGGAGTGAGGATGGCGGCCGCACGAAGGAAGACCTCCGGGCTGCGGGCCTGTTCAAACCACCTGAGCACCAGGTAGCCGAGGAAGAAGAGGAAGCCGTACACGGCATAGTAGGGATAGCCGGCGGTTACCATGCAGACCGCGGCGACGACCCCCAGTAGGAGGCCTCGACTCACCCGGCCATGCAGCCAGTGCTCAAAGGCGTACAGGAGCCAGGGCAGCCAGGCGATGACGTGGACGGCATTGGGAAACCGGTAGATATCCGCCATGCGATAGCTGATCGCCACCGTGATCGCCGCGATGGTCGCCGCTGAGCCCGACACGCCGCGTCGCTGTAGCCACAGACAGACGCCCAATCCGAACCACAGCAGGCCCGCGACCATGTAGACCTGATGGTGATACCAGGTGTACTGCCCCGTGAGGGCGGCGACCGAGACGGTTACGAGCTTCACGGGATAGAAAAATGCCGCAAACGGATTGCTATGGAAGGGGAATCCGGCTCCTTCGCTCGGGTTCCACCACGGCACGATGCCGTGCGCCAGGGTCTCGGCATAGTAGGTGGCGTAATTGGCATAGAGACTGTGGAAGTCGTTGCCAATCCGAGCAAGCGCGCCGGAGGTCGTCCAGAAGGGGAAGAAATAGACCAACAGGAACAGCATGCAGACGATGGCGGGTCCGAAGGGCGAAGGCCCCTCGCTCAGCCCCCTAGGGGGACAGGGCTCCCTCAGCCGAGGCGTGACCATCGCTTCCTTGGGGTGGCGGTCGGTGGCGGAGATGCAGCGATCTCTGTGTATCTCCCCTGAACGCTTTCGAACTGTCTCTGCCGCACAAGGCCGCTCCGGTGCAGCGTGTACCGGGCCAGCAGGCTTAGGATCGAGAGGCCGTACAGACAGCTGGCCACAAACCCCGCGGACGAGGCGTCTGAGAAATAGCGTGTCGGGACCGCAACCTCCCCTATTCTGAGCCCAGCCGCCACGATCTGTGCCACGATCTCCTGATCGAAGACGAACTTGTCCGAGTTCATGATGAAGTTAACGCGTTCGAGGACGTCCCGCCTGTACGCGCGGTAGCCCGTGTGGTACTCCGACAAGGCCAGCCCGAAGACCAGGTTTTCCAGGGCCGTCAGGAACCTATTGGCGAAGTACTTCCACCACGGCATGCCTTGCTGGAGCGGCGACTTTCCCAGCAAACGCGAGCCCAGCACGACATCGACCTCGCCGATTTCGATCGGTTTGATCAGCTCGGGGAGCAGGGTGGGGTCGTACTGGTAGTCGGGATGGACCATGACGACGATGTCGGCTCCGGCCTTATGCGCTTCCAGATAACACGTTTTCTGGTTGGCGCCATACCCGTAGTTCTGGTTGTGCACGAAGATCTTGAGGTTGAGCGAGTGCGCGATCTCGACGGTTCGATCCGAGCTGCCGTCATCGACGAGAATGACCTGATCGATGCGCTGGTGCGGAAGGTCGCGGAACGTCTTCTCGAGCGTCTTGGCGGCATTGAAGGCCGGCATGACGACCACGACTTTTGGGCGCGCGTGCGTCATCGCGTCGAGGCAAGCGGCTCAGCGTGCTCTGTCGCCGTCGATGATGGCATCGCCACGAGAATGAACTGATAGGCGAGCAGACGGCGAAAGAGGTTGGTGGCCATCCAGTTCAGCCTGTGCAAGCCGTGCAGAGCCCGGCCTGCTTGCGTCGAGGGGTAGACGAGGGGCAACGGAGAAGGGGTCACGCGGGCCTCCAGGATCGACAGCTGTGCCCTGTGCAGCAGGCCGCGGATCGTCTTCCATGTGTAGAATCTCAGGTGGGTCTCGTCCAGTATGCCACGCTCCGCGTAGTCGAACCTTCCCAAGAGCAGCTTCAGTCGGACGGTGATGTTCGCCACGTTGGGAACGGAGACGATGAACCGGCCGCCCGTGGCCAAGTACCGGCGCAAGGCGACCAGCAACGCCAAAGGACTGCGGAGGTGCTCGAGCACATCGGCGAGCACAATGGCGTCATATTCATGAGGCAGCGCAATCGTCGGACCATCGAGGTCAAGAATATAGAATTCGTCATAGAACGGCGATGCGAGACGGGCGGATTCGGGATCCCGTTCGATGCCGTCCAGCGCATACCCTCTGCCGGCTAACCGTTGCGCCAGGTATCCCCCGGCCGCACCGACATCGAGGATTCTGCTGCCTGGAGGAAGCTTGCCAAGGATTTGAATGATCTGCTCATGGCTCCCATACCGGTCGGTATTGAGCTCATATTTGAGCATCAGCTTCCGGCGGGCTCATCAACCGCTCCCGGTGCCGCCTAGGGCTTCCGGATGCCCGGGGGTTGGGTGGTCGGATTCCGGATCTGGAACCCCTGGGCCTTGGGGGCCTCCTTGGCGGCGCCGGCCTTGGGCACGCCGTCCTTTCATCCGGCCAGCTTGATCTTCAAGCGCAGGTTGCTCGCGCTATCGGCGTTGATCAGCGCCTGGTCCAGGCTGATCTTCCCGTCCCGGTAAAACTCGAACAGGATCTAATCGAAGGTCTGGCAGCCCTCCTGCACGCCCTGCTCCATGGCCTCCCTGAGGATGTCGGTCTGTCCCTTCTCGATCAGGTCCTTGATACGGGGCGTATCCATGAGGATCTCCAGCGCCGCGACGCGTTTGCCGTCCGGGGAGGGGATCAGCCGTTGGGAGATGATCGCCCGGAGATTCATCGAGAACTGGAGGTAGATCTGCTGATGCCATTCAGACGGGAAGAAGTTCATGATACGCTCGATCGCCCGGTTCGCATTGTTGGCGTGCAACGTCCCCATGCAGAGATGGCCCGTCTCCGCGAACGCGATGGCGGCTACCATCCTTTCGGTATCGCGAATCTCGCCAATAGGGATAACGTCCGGCGCCTGCCCCAAGGTGTTCTTCAGCGCCATCTCGTGGGAATGGGCATCGAAGCCGATCTCACGCTGCGTGATCACGGATTTCTTGTGACGATGGACGAACTCAAAAAATAAAACTTTGCTTTCGGGGTGGGCGGCCCTCGCACGCTTTGGACACCCCACCTTGAGCCTTTCCTTATCTCTTTTCCCGGCCCCTGTCAAGGTTTTCGTAATTGACTCATGGCCGAGCAGGGATTTCCGCAGGCTTTTGAGGCGAAGGTGATGGTGATAAGACTTTGCTTTCGGGGTGGACGGCCCTCACGCGCCCTCCTAGAAGGGGCGAACCCACGCCAGATCTGTGGCCGGATACACAATGAAGGCAAATTTCGAGATTTTCATTGGCGATATTTACTCCCGTGCTCAAGTGGCCAAACGTCCGATGGGGAGCAAGGAGTAGCAAATGACCGCAGGTGAGGCAATCCGTTGGCAGCCTTGTTGATCCCTCACTGTCCCTCCAATTTGCCCGAAGTCGACGATGCGTCGAGGTTTTCTGTTTTGGTGAGCTATTGGCCTAGGCGTGCTATTGTAAAAAGAAATGAAAGGTGGGCCATGCGCAGAGCGGCCGTGAT
>JBFISJ010000160.1:0-6777 GCA_041608595.1 Nitrospiraceae bacterium | reverse complement strand
TCGAGCCGGCGCAGGGCCTCCGACAGGTCGCGGCTCGTGATCCTCCCCGCCAGGTGGGCGGCCCGGTACTCCGGGATCGACAGGTACCCCTCGCCTCCGAAGAGCTCGCGGGCCTGTTCCACGGCCTCGTTGAAAGGGAGGTGCTCGAAACCCATCAAGGGGCTGCGCGAGATGAAGGTCCGCATCGGCCAGTTCAGGGGGATGGCCTCGGCGGCGAGCGTCACCTGCGCGCGCAGGCGCTGGCGCTCCGCCTCGGTCAGGCATTCCTGGGCGGGGGACCCGCTTTGACGTGCCGGCGCTGCGGGCGCAGCGCTCAGGTCGTCGCCTACGGCCGTTGCTTTCTTATCCGAGATCGCCACGATCGTCGCCTATGATGCCTCAACGTGAGCCCGGCGGGCTCATGACACAAAAAAAGCCAACCTGATGCCCGGCGGGAAGCCAGGGAGCATCCGGTTGGCTCGTACTGTGAGCAGCCTCTTCACTCCATGAGGAGCAGCCACCGACCCTACTTGCCAGACGTACTCGCGCTCCGATGACCACCGGGTCCACCCGTCGCCTTTGTCGAAAAGACGATGTGGGGATCCGCCCGCCGGCGCGCGTCGTAAATGATCTTAATTTCTATAACAAATGGCCTCCCGCAGGGCAAGGTTTCTTTAGACCCATGACGGGCTGGGTCATTCAGGCTAGGACGAGGGCCTGCCCGGGACCCATCAATTCGACGAGCCTCGTGCGAAAGGACCGCCGGTGCTCGTCCTCTTGGTCGTCCAAGGCGGCTGATGGCTCAGCGAGAGGGGATCGTCGGGCTCAGCCGCTCAACTCTATCACAAGCGCGATGAGCCGGCGAGGATTGACGGGAAGGGCGCCGGGCGGGCTTGTGCCTGAACAGGTTGCGCAATATAATGCGCGCGTCTTTTTAAGGGGAAACGCGAATGGCGTCGAAACGGACAAAAAGCGAGATCGAGACCAACATCCGGAACGCTGTGATCAAGTTTGAGCAGGAGTTCATGGGACGGGGCCCCAGCGATGTCCGCGCTTTCATCGTTCGCGATATCATCCTGGTCCGGCTCAAGGGCGTCTTGACGCCGGCCGAGCGACAGTTGGCCAAGAGCCCCGAGGGCGTGGAGATGGTCAAGCGCATGCGGCAGAACCTGATCGCACAGGGGCGCGAGGGCCTTGCCGGCGAGATCACGGCGCTGACGGGAGTCGGGGTCACCGGCCTGTTCACGGATATCGACACCCAGATCGGGGAACGCGTGATCGTCCTGACCGTCGACCGCGATTTGGAAGCGGCCTTGCAATAGCCGGTGTCGCACTCATTTCTTGATCAGCGACTCAGTCCTTGTGGCGAGCGTCTCGGCGCGGAAACTCGGCAGGACATACACCCACCCAGCCAGCTGCTCGTTCAATGTGTTGGCCTCCTGGTGGACGGCCTTCGGATCCTTGAGCTTCGCCGCGGCGTCGTCGGAAGAGGCCGCTTTCCTCCCTGTCCCTTCTCCCTCCTGCTCGCCCTTCTCCTCGGATCCCGGTGAGAGCTGTTGAACGAGCGTGCGGTCGAACTCCGCCGACAGCGTGGCCTGGTGGCGGCCGTCCTGCTCGACCATCGTGAGCGTGACACGCAGGCCGTCGAAGGTCTCGAGTTGAACCGTCAACCTGCCTTTTTTCGGCAGGGTCGCGTTCCCACGCGGCTGCACATCGTCGAGGGTGAGATGCGCCATCGTGTCCGCGATGTTGTTGACGGAAAATTGTGAGCGAATCTTGGCCTTCGTGGGAACTCCGAGGAGCTTGAAGTCGAGGTCGGCGGGCTTCGCCTTGCGCAACAGAACGGTGTGACCGTCGGGATGCGTGACACGGACCTGGCGTACGCGTTGCGTATCGATGTCGAGGATCTGCCTGTCGATCCAGCCGATGGGCGCCTCCTCCGGGCGCACCCGCCCGATGGCGAGCCAGGTTTGCGGCTCGTCGGCTTGCCGCAGGTAGATCTCATCGCGGGACGAGTCGGCACGCGATGCATTCCGGTTCCCGATCAGCACGCTGGCCAGGGCAGCGCCCTCGCCGTCCTTGAGCGTCACCTGCGTGGCCTGGGACCCCTCGGCGGTGACGTCCCGAAGGCCGAGCTTGGTGTGGTGCTCGGGGTTCTTCGTCTTGGGCTCAAGGACGGCGAGCTCGGCGAGGCCAATCACGACCGACCTGACTTTGTCCATGGCCGCGCGATAATCGTGTTTCTCCTTCACCACCCACACGTCTCCATGCCGGGCAATGGTGGCGGCGCTGCTTGCGGTCACGACCTCGATCTCGCTGACCTGGTTGATCCGTTCCTTGAGCTCCGGGAAGACAGGCTGCCCCCTCGCCGGAATGCCGTCGCGGTTGTCTTGAGCCAGAAAGAGGGCGGCGGCGACTGCCAGGGCGGTGACGGCAAGGAGGATGCCGAGAGACTTGGCGCTCATGGGGAGGTCGTGGGGGGCCGGGACGCGCCGCGTCGGCGGCCGTTCCTGACGCTGATCGCCAGGCCGAAGAAGCCGATCAGCAGAGGCATCAGGCCGATGTTGAGAAACTTGAGCCAGGAATCCAGGCGGTCGATGTTTCGGTGCAGCTCCCGCTGCACGCGCCGCAGGTCCGCTCGAATCTCGACCAGCTCCTGGCGAAACCGCTCGAGCTCCTGCTCCTGCTCCGCGCTGAGGATGAGCGCGCCGGTTTCGGGCCGCGTCGCCTGCAGTTCCTGGATCTTGCGCTCCGTGGAGCGCTTCCGCTCGAGCAGCTCCTGCTCGACCTGACGGAACTCCCGCTCCGCCTGTTGTTGCAACCCTCGGACCATCGTGAACGGACGCTTGTAGCCGCCCCTCGTTCTGACACCGATGAGGTCGTTGCTGCCGCTCAGATTGTCGAGCGCGTTTGCGACGAAGGCCCCGTTGCTTGCTGTGGGAATCCCGATCCGTTGGCCGAGGAACGATTGCACCTGAACCCAGAAATAGTCCTGCAACAAATCCGTGTCCGCGACAACGATGACGTTGATTGGCCCTTGCGATTCGGGCATGTGGAAAGGGGGCGAAGGCTGCGCGGTCGCCGCGCCTTTCTCGCCGGCGGGCTCACTCGGCGGGCCACCGGGAAAGGCTGACCGCACCTTACCCCGGATGCGGGCGGCAAGCGTATAGGATTCGCCATCCGGCCGATAGGATTGAAGCAGGCTCGCCACGTCGGCTGCAAATTGCACGAGGCCCACGTTGATGGCCATCGCCTGGTCATCCGTTTCGATCAGGGGGACGAGTTCGGTCTCCCGCCCCTCGATCTTGCTGATCGCCCCGGGCGTGGCGAGGCTCAATGTTTGAAGGTCGGCGGTGACGATGTCCTCACGGGCGAATTGCGACCCCGGAAGCTCCATCCACACGGGGTAATCGGCGACGGCCACCCGCGAGTCCCGCTGAAACTGGACCCGTCGGGCGAAGGTCAAATCTCCGATGACCTTCCCCGGCAGCAGCTCGATGCCCCACGCGTCGAACAGTGTGGGCAGATCGGAGCTCCGTTGGGCGCTCGCGCCTCCGGCGCCGAATGGGGAGGGGCCCGGCTGATCGGCCTCCGCATGGGGATCGACAAAGATGAGCGCGCGTCCCCCTCTGAGCACGAACTGGTCTATGGCGTACAGGGTCCGATCGCCCAGGCTCTTCGGATGCACCAGCATGAGCACGTCGACCTCTTCCGGAATCGCCGCGGTCTCGGGAGGGAGGCTGCGCACATCGAAGAGCTGTTCGATGTGGTCATAAATCACCCAGGGCCGGCTGCTGCGCCCGCCCGGTGCGAAGGGTGAAGGAGGGCCCCCTGCCACAGGGAGCGAGCTAATCAGGCCGATCACCTTCTGCATGGGGGTGGCGAGCTGGGACACGAGTTTCGCCAAGTCGTACTCGAGGAATTCTTCCCGATCGGGCTGGAAGAAGGGGATGATTTTCTCCTCCCCGATTGCACTCGTCCCGACCAGGCCGAAGTAGAACAACGTGTCGCCCTCGCCGATCGGAACGCCTTGCAGGCCGTACCCCACCGCCCGGTCCTCGTCCTCTGAAAACGGCTCTGGATCGATGACCTCAAGCCTGATCGCGCCGTCGGCTGCCTGCTCGAACTCCGTGAGCAGCTCTTTGACGCGGAGGGCATAGCTGCTGATCCCGGGCAGGAGCGGCGCCAGTTTCCTCGAGAGGTAGAACCGCAAGGTGATCGGTTCCTCGAGACGCGACAGGATCTTCTCGACGCCCGGCGAGAGCGTGTAGAGATCGTGCTCCGTGAGATCCAAGCGGGCCGACGTCAAGGCGGCGTTGCTGAGGACGTTGACGGCCAAGAACAGCACGACGGCGATCATCAAGCCGGTACCGGTCAACAGGGTGCGCTGCGTCATGCCTGAGTCCTCATCGTACAGTCGAAGCCGCGTGTTTACTCCGCCTTCTTTAATTCCAGAATCATCGCCGTCGTGAAGAGCCACAAGGCGATCAAGGACGAGAAGTAGACGATGTCGCGCAGGTCGACGACGCCCTTTGTAATGGAGTCGAAGTGCGCAAGGAAGCTGAAGGAGCTGATCACGCTCACGATGACGTGGGGCGCCCAGCCGCTCACGAAGTCCAGCACCATGGGAAAGCCGCTCAGCACGAAGCCTAGCCCCACGACCACGCTGAGGACGAAGGCAATGACCTGATTTGTCGTCAAGGCCGACATGCAGGACCCGATGGCGAGGAAGCCGCCGGCGAGGAACAGGCTGCCGAGGTACCCGGCGAGGATCACGCCGTTGTCGGGATCGCCGAGCAGGTTAACCGTGATCCACATGGGGAAAGTCAGGGCCAGGGCAACGGCCGTGAAACACCAGGCCGCCAGAAACTTTCCCACGACCGCCTCCGCCAGGGTCACGGGCAGCGTCAGGAGCAGCTCGATCGTGCCCCCTTTGCGCTCCTCGGCCCACAGGCGCATGGCCAGGGCGGGGACCAGCACCAGATAGAGCCAGGGGTGAAAGTCGAAGAACGGGCGGAGGTCCGCCTGACCGCGGACGAAGAAATTGCCGAGATAAAAGGTGAACGTGCCGCTGAGGAGCAGGAAGATGACGATGAACACCGCGGCTATGGGGGTCGCGAAATAGCTGCCCAGCTCCCGCTTGAAGATGGCCCAGATGCGCGGCATGGCTCCGACTCCTACGTCAGGGACTGCGATGGGATGGTCAGTGACCGAAACACCTCGTCGAGTTGGCCACGCTCCACCTGTAGTTCCGTCACCTCCCACCGCCGCTCGCGGGCGCAGTGGCTGACCGCCTGGACAATGGAGCGGCCGTTCTCGGGAATAATCCGCGACCGCCACAGGCCGTCGTGCTCGGCAAGAACCTCCACGCGCTTCACGCCCGGCAGCGCGTGAAGGATATCAGTGGCCCCAGGGGCCGTACTCGCCAGAAGAGTCACGGTGATGGCGTTGTGCAGCTCGGACCGAGCCTCCAGCTCGGCCGGCGTGCCGTCCACGATGAGCCGTCCCTTCGCGATGATGATCGCGCGCGTGCAGACCGCCTGCACCTCTTCGAGGATATGCGTGGAGAGGATGATGGCCTTATCCCTTGCCATGGCTCGAATCAGGGCACGAACCTCGTGTTTTTGGTTGGGGTCAAGGCCGTCGGTCGGCTCGTCGAGGACCAGCACCTCCGGGTCATGCAGGATCGCCTGTGCCAGCCCGACGCGGCGCTTGAAGCCCTTGGACAGCGTCTCGATGGGTTGGTCGATGACCGATCCCAGGTTCACGGTTTGGATCGTCTCGTTGACTCGGCGCCGCCCGGCCTCTCCCGAGAGGCCGCGCATCTCGGCGACAAAGCCGAGAAACCCGATGGGCGTCATGTCCTGGTAGGCGGGGGCGCCTTCAGGCAGGTATCCGATGCGGCGCTTGGCTTCGAGGGGTTGCTGCTGGATGTCGTACCCGTTGATCGTGACGGTCCCGCCACTCGGCGTGAGGAATCCGGTGATCATCTTCATCGTCGTGGACTTGCCGGCACCGTTGGGCCCGAGAAAACCGAGGACCTCCCCCTGTGTGACGGAGAAGGAGACGTCGTCGACCGCGACGATCGGCCCGAACTCCCTTCGCAGATGCATGATGTCGACGGTGGTCCCCATAGGTTCTTAGAGGTGATGCCCGGTCATGGTAGAGCGTAGCCGGCTAAGCGGTCGTGCGGATCAGATGTATAAGCTGAGCTTAAGTGGAGTCAAGGGGCGGGGACCAACCGGCGGTGGCCGGAACGGCCGGGGGGAGAGAGACGGGGACCCCGCGCAGCCGTCTCACGGACCTGGGGCGGTCCGCACGAGGCTCATTCGACCAGGCGAAGAAACCAGTAGATCGCAACCGCGACGAAGCCCATCAGCCCGACGGTGACGCCCAGCGCAACGAGTTCTAGCATCGCAACTCTCCCTGTTCTAGAGCCGACCCCTCCGTCAGGGGCATCGACCAGGAGCTCCTTACGGAAGGCGTTCACGGCTTCGTCCGAGAACCAGGCCGAGGCAAGTATCCTGATGCGCCGAACCGTTGTCAACCTTCGGCTCGGGTCTCATTGACGCAGCGAGGCGGGTTTCCCCGTGACCTGCTGCAGGCACTCAGAGAAACCCGCCCCGCTTTCCCGTCGATGTTGTTACGCCGCCTTCTTTAGCTCGCGGTAGCCCTCCTCGGCTTTCGTTCGATCAGCCGGCTCCTGGTAGCTGGCCCATACCGCGATACCCCAGGTCAGGAACATCAATCCGAGCATGGCATAAACCGGATACATATTGCACCTCCGTCAAATTCTGG
>JBFISJ010000159.1:0-6777 GCA_041608595.1 Nitrospiraceae bacterium | reverse complement strand
CGAAAGATCTTCTGGGCGGTGTCGTAGTCCTTGATCACGTAGGTCCCGGCTCCCCCGGCGCAGCGATCGGCGTCCTGCATCTCCACATAGGTCATGCCCGGCAGACGCGCCAGGACGTCGCGCGGAGCCCGGCTGACGCCGGCGGCCCGGAGGTGGCACGACGAATGGTAGGTGACGCGGCGAGGCGTTCCCGACGATGGCGACGCGGACGCCCGGCCGAGCGCCGAGGACTCGGCGAGAATTTCGGAAATGTGCTTCACGCGATCCGCGAGCTGCGTCGCGGCCCGACGCTCCGGACCGTCCTCAAACAGCGTGGGATAATCCTTGAGCATCAGCGTGCAGGACGCGCAGCCCGTCACCACGGTCTCGTACGACGCGAGCGAGGCGAGGTTAAAGCGGGCGGCGTCCCGGACCAGGTCCACCTGACCGTAGGTCTGGATCGGCGTCCCGGAGCACCGCTGTGGCGGCAGGGCGGGCTCGAGGCCGAGTCGTGTCAGGACCGTGATCACGGCGTCACCCACCCCGTCCTCGAAATAATTCGCGGCGCAGCCGTGAAAATAGGCCACGGGGCCGGAGCGCTTGCGGACCAGCGCGGGGTATCGCCGGCGCAACAGCCGGCTCGCCAGCTTCGGCAGGACCAGACCGCGCGGGAGGCGCGCCGTATCGGCAAGCTGTCGAAGGATCGGCCGCGTCAGGATTTCCATCCAGGCGCGTGCACGGGGTCGGTCCCAGAGCCGCTGCGTCCGGGCCGCCAGCGTGACGAGCCCGTCGAAAAGCCAGGGTCTGGCGAGTGCCGTGAAGATCCAGCCGGCGAGCCGGTTGGGATGCTCGGCCCGCCGCTGCAAGATCAGGTCCGACACATCCACGCCGGCCGGGCAGACGGTCCGGCAGGACTTGCAGTTGAGGCAGGCCTCCACGACGCGCTTGCTGTTCAGGTAGCTGTAGTCCTGCGAGGTGACGATCTCGAACCAGCCCCGGGCGCTCATGTCCTCCGACTCGAAGACGTCGTAGACCGGGCAGACGGAATTGCATTTAGCGCAGGTGGCGCAGGGCTTGGCGAGCCGTGTGTAATCGATGTGCTCCGTGAAGGAGGTTTGGCTGATCTTCACGCCGGGATTGAAGATGCCGGCCGGGTCGAGCGTCTCTTTGACTTGGACGAACAAGCGATAGAGATCCTCGCCGAACATCTCCCGCACCACCTCGGCCCGGACCCTCCCGTCCCCATGCTCCCCGCAGATGGACCCGCCGAACCGGGTGAGCACCGTCCGATGGATCTCGCGGTAGGCGTCGGTCATACGCCGGAAATCTTCGGGGTCGTTCACATCGAGCAGGGGCACGATGTGCGCGTTCCCGTTGCCGATGTGCCCGAAGATAGCGACCGCGACGCGCTGGTCCTCGAAGAAGCCCTCAAGGTAGCGGATGAGGTCAGCGATGAGGTCCGCTCGTACGACCACGTCGTCGACGAAGTTGATCGGCTTCTTGCGGGCGCTGTAACGATAGAGTGTGGGATACAGTGCCTTGCGAGCCCGCCACAAACGTTCCCGCTGCTCGGGATCGGAGGCGATCAAGGGGGCGGAGGCCAAGCGAAACTTCCGGCAGAGAGCGGAGAGGCGTGCGACGGTCTCGCGGGCGGCCGCCTCGCCTTCCGGGTCGTCAAACTCGGCGAGGAGGGTGGCCGCGGCGTCCGCGGGGACGCCATGTGCATCACGCCCGATCAAGTTCAGCGTGTGGGCGTCCATGACCTCGAGGGCGCTCGGCGTCAAGGCGAGCAACGCGGGCACCGCGTCGCCGACGCCTTCCAGATCGCGAAAATGGATCAACGCGGTCGTCACGGCCTTGGGCTTCGGCTCGAGCCGCAGCGTGGCTTCGCTGAAGATGCCCAGCGTGCCTTCGCTGCCGATGAACAGCTTGGGGAGATCGAGGGTGCCGGCGTTGAGCCCATCGACCAGCCCGAACAGATTGTAACCGCTGCTGTTCTTGGTCACGAGCGGGCGTTTGGACTGGATCAGATCGGCATGCGTCTGTACTATGTCCAGCACCGCGCGTAGGGACGGGACCTGCTCCAAGACGTCGGTGGCCCGGCTGTCGCCCAGCCCGTAGGCGCGCAGGTCCACCCAGTCGCCGGAGGCCAGGCACGCCCGAAGGGCATGCACGTTGTCTTTGACGGATCCGTAGCGGAGCGTGTGTGGGCCCGAGGAGTTGTTGGCGAGCATACCTCCCAGTTTACACATGTCTCCGCTGGAGGGGTCCGGCCCGAAGTGCAAGCCGTGGCGCGCGAGACGCCGGTTCAGCTCCGCGAAGACCACGCCGGGTTGGACTCGCGCCCAGCGATCCTCCGGGTTAATTTCCAGAATGCGGGAGAGGCGGGAGACATCGAGCACGATCCCCTGCCCGATCGCCGACCCGGTAAGGTTGGTCCCCGCCGCGCGGGGCGTGATCGGCATGCCGGTGCGCTGTGCATAACGGACGACGGCTTGAATATCGGCCTCGTTCTCCGGTAAGACGACCACGTGCGGAGCGATCCGGTAGATGCTGGCGTCCACCGCATAGGCCGTGCGCGTGGCGAAATCGTCGCGCACCTTGTCGGCGCCCAACACCCGGCGCAGGTCACCGGCCACCGAGGATTTCCTGTCAGGCTGAATGAGGGTCATGGACGACTCGTGGCCCGAGCATCGCGACAGATGCGCGGGCTCAGCTCCATTCTAGACTCACGGGTCTGATGATCACAAGTCGACGGGCACGATGTCCTGACTCAGCATCCCGCTTCGTCCACCCGCGACGAGTCGAGCATTACCCGCCTTCTCCAAGGCTTCCGCCTTCGTGAAGGTTTCGGCGGACAGGTCGGCGGGTCCCACCGACTTGTCCCGTGTAGCGTTGGCGAGGCTGGAAGTTCTCATCCGTACCTCGGCCCTGAAGCCCGGGGCTCCACTTATGGCACGTCCGCTGCTGTTCGTGACGAGACGACTTCCCGATCCCGTGATGGGGGCCATCAGGGAGCGGTTTCGTTTGTCCGCGGAACCTTCCGCCGATCCACCGACCCGCGAGGTGCTTCTCTCCGGCGTCCGCGAGGCCGAAGCGATGATCTGTACGCTCACAGAGGCGATTGACCAAAGATTGCTCGAAGCGTCGCCGCGGCTTCGCGTCATCGCCAATTATGCCGTGGGATTCAATAATATCGCCGTGGAGGCGGCGAAGGCACGGGGCATCGTCGTGACGAACACGCCGGATGTGTTGACGGACTCGACAGCCGACTTGACCTGGGCCTTGCTGCTGGCCACGGCCCGGCGGATCGCAGAGGGCCACGCGCTGGTTCAGTCCGGCGAATGGAGGGGCTGGGAGCCGACTCAGTTGCTGGGTGTGGACCTGACGGGCAAGACGCTGGGCATCCTCGGCATGGGGCGGATCGGGCAGGCCGTGGCCCGGCGCGCATCGGGGTTCGAGATGGCAGTCCTGTACCATTCGCGACGGCCCCTCTCCGACTCGGCCCGCTCCAGCCTGTGGCGTCACGTGCCGATGGAGGAGCTCCTGACCGTCACAGACGTCCTCACGCTCCACCTGCCACTCGCCGACGACACGCGCCACATTATAGGAGGGACTCAACTGCGTCGCATGAAGCCCACCGCCCTGCTCATCAACACGTCTCGCGGGCCGGTCGTCGATGAAGCGGCTTTGTCGGAGGCCCTCCGGGCAGGCCGTGTGGCTGGTGCGGGGCTCGACGTCTACGAGGACGAGCCGCGCGTGCATCCTGGATTGATGGGGCTGCCGCAAGTCGTCACCCTCCCCCATCTGGGCTCCGCGACGCTGGCCGCGCGCACACGCATGGGCATGATGTGTGTGGAGAATGTTGAAGCGGTCCTGGCCGGAAGGCCGGCGCCGAATGCGGTGTCGTGACTCTCCCGTCATTCGCGCGAGCGCGGGAATCCAGGCTCCGTCCCTGCGCAGGCCAGTATCCAGAGTCTCAACTGACAAGATAGATGCCTGCTTTCGCAGGCATGACAAGAGAGGTCGGCGGCGTTGAGGGTGGGCTTAAGATGTGAGTTTCAAATCCTTGGCCACTTCGTGAATGAGTGACTCCGCGATCATCTCCTGCTTGCGGAGATACCCTTCCAGCATCGCGTTGTCGCAAAGCCCGTTGATGAGGCGCGGGATTCCCCTGGCATAGCCGCAGATCGCGGGGAACGTGTCCGGAGCAAAGGGCGACTGTTGGGCACCGGCGACGCGGAGTCGATGGTTCACGTAAGCCGCCGTGCCTTCGGCATCCAGCGGGGTCAGCTCATAGCGCATGCCCACGCGCTGGTGGAGCGCCGGATCCAACGCCAGGGCGTGATCCAGCTCCATCAGGCCGAACAAAATGAACGTCACCGCCTTGCGGCCGTTGATCTCAATGTTCAGGAGCCCGCGGAAATCTTCCATCAGCTCCTGGCTGCGCAACATTTGGGCTTCGTCGATCAAGACCACCGCCTGTTTGCCGGAGTCGAACACCTCTTCGAGCCTCCGCGAGAGCTGGGTCAGCAGCTCGTTCTTGGTTTGAGCCGGACTCTGGACTTCCATCTGATAGGCCATCTTGCGGAGCATCCATTCGGACGTGACCGCCGCGTGGATGACGACCAGCAGGGCAGCTTCGTAGCGGTTGGGGTCCAGGTCTTCCAGGAGGCGGGTGGCCAGCATGGTCTTTCCCGTCCCGATGTCGCCGACCAGCAGGGCCAACCCTTTCATGCTCTCGGCCGAATACTTGAGCCGCACCAGGGCCTCGGCGTGCTGCTTGGTGTGATAGAAAAATCGGCTGTCGACGGTCGTCGAGAAGGGATTTTCCTTGAGTTGATAAAACTCGAGCAGGTTCATGGAGGTCGTGTATCAGAGGTATGAAATGCGACGCTTCTTGCGATCTCGTCCCGCGGGGGCCGTCAGGATTTGTCCCTCCTGGGCAGGCGCGGTCGAAGTTTTTTCGGCCGCGGCTTCTTTCTGCCCGCCGCCCTTGATCCATTCAATGCGCTTGGCGACGTCCTCGTAACCGGTGATGGTTTCGAACACGCGCAAGGCCCGGTCGAACAATCCCTCCGCTTCATACATCTGTCCCAGATCGTACCGCACGGCCTGGGACCGCTCGCCCTGGCACCGCGTATCGCTCATGGCGTGTTCAAGGCAGGCGATCGCCCGTCGGCTCATGCCGCGTTCCCTGAGGCAGCCGGCGAGCTCCAGGCAGGAGTCGAGAAACAACGCATCGCTCGTCACAGACACCCGGAACTCCTCCATCGCCTCACTGAGCAGACCCATGTCACGGTACGCTCGACCGAGGGTGAAGTGCGTCTCCAGCTCTTCCTCGGAAGGCCGCTGGGGCGGCGCGGGGGCGGCCGTGGCCACGACCGGTTCGGGCTCGGGTTCCGCGTGTTGCTCGGCCACGGGCTCCGGTTCGGGCTCCGGGCTCGTCTCGACGTCCTCCGCAACGGGCTCGGGCTCCGGCTCCGGTACCACAGCCTCTTCCACCTCGACCGGCGTCTCTTCGGCAGCCGGCGCCGACGCCTCGGGTGCCGCGGAGGGCTCGAACACGGTCACAAACTGTTGGTGCAGGTCGCTGTTCGGGGCGAGCTCCTTGATGCGGTCGTAGAGTTCCGCCGGCAGCGTGGGCATGTCGGGGTCGGGAGTTTCGAGGAGCAGTTGGAGGGCTTTGCCGTACTGCTCCGCCGCGGTCTGAGGGTCGTCCCGTTTTTCATAGACCGCCCCCAGGATTTCGAGCAGCGGAACAGAGGCGGGATCGACCTGCAGGTACTCCAGAATGAGCGACTCGGCGAGCTGGTGATCGTCGGCCCGGAGCGCCGCGCCGGCCAGAAATTGATATTCGTTCAACGCGATCGGCAGCTCGCCTTTTTTCAAGTGCAAGCGGGCGAGCAGTTGGCACACCTCCGGGTCGCCGGGCTCCCGGCTGAGGAGTTGCGACAGGACCGATTCTGCGCCTTCGTATTTCCCCTCGTCTATCTGCCGCACGGCTTCGGCAAGCTGACCTTCCCGACTGTTGGGATCCGCCTGCTTCGCGTCCGCGGGAGGCCCACTGCTCTTGCCGACGATGGGTCCGGTGTCGGGCTGGCTGAGGAACTGCTCGAGGTCGATCTTCTGTCGGGTCGCGAGCTCCTGGGCATGTTTCTTGATCGTCGCGTTGGAGGGATCGAGCTTAAGAATGCGGCGGAACGCCGCCAGCGATTTTTCCGGCTTGCCGTCCTTAAGCAACAGCCGGGCCAGCGTGGAATAATCCGCCACCGCGCTGCTCACAAGTCCCCGCTCGGCGTTGAGGTCGCCCAGGTGCTGGTAGATTTCGAGACAGCGGGGATCGACCTTCAGAATTTTCTTGTACGCCGCGATGGCTTTGAGGGTGGCGCCCTCGGCGCGAAAGGCGTCTGCGGCACGGATGAAGGAGGCGATGGCGTCTTTGGAGGCGTTGCGCCTTAGCTGGAGGTCGCCGATGGAGTTGTGAACGGCGCCATCGGCGGACGAGTTGCTAAGCAGCTTCTTCCACTCGGCAATGGCCGCGTCGAATTGGCCTTTCGATGCCAGGGCTTGGGCGTTCTGAGCGATGGCACGTCGATCCACTCCCAAAGCTGGTCCTCCAACACAGCACAAAAGCTAGCAGTATCAATGGGTTTTGTCAAGAAAAGCACCGGAAAGCGGGCTGCGGATTCAGACCAAATTTGGCGCCCGCTGGAGGTTCGACAGGGGGGAGACGCCCCAAAAAAAAACGGGCCCTGGAATGGCCCGTTTTATAGGCAATCCTGGCTCGTTTGGAGG
>JBFISJ010000158.1:0-6802 GCA_041608595.1 Nitrospiraceae bacterium | reverse complement strand
GGGCGGCGTCTTCGCCATGCCGGGCGATTACACGTACAACAACCAGCGGCTGCCGTACTCGCAGTCCGGCCAGTGGGGTTATTTCAGGGTCCTGCCCACCGGCGACCAGCGCATTCTGCCCCTGAGGGGCGCCCCCACCGGTGTGAAAGAAGCCAAGACGGACGACGAACAGTCCGGCACGGCCACGCCTGTGGGACTCAAATAAGCCGCGGCTTTCGCAGCTGAGTTCTCTGGAACGGGGAGGTCGGGCTTCGGCTTCCCCGTTTCTTTTTTGAGTTGTTGCAGGGTCGGAGGCCGGCGCGGCGTGACGCCTCGGCCCCGGCCATTCGAGGTCATCGACGGTCATCGCCATCATAGGAGGAGTTCATGAAGGTATTGCGGAGTTTGGCGGTCCTGGGTGCGGTCAGCGGGATCCTCTCGACTCCGGCCTGGTCCTACACCGAGGTGGGCGTGCCCGATGGGGGCACCATTCGCGGGCAGGTGACCCTGATGGGCGGAAAACCCAGGCCCATGGCGTTCAATCTGGTCACCATCCCGGACCCCGTGTACTGCGGGCGGATCTCCACGGGCACCGGCTGGCGGATCGTCGAGGATTTTCTGACGGGACCGAACGGGGAGCTCAAGGACGTGGTCGTCGTGCTCAAGGACATCAAGAAGGGGAAGCCCTTCGACCTCGAGCCCGTCAGAATCGAGGCCGTGGACTGCGAGTTTCTGCCGTTCGTCAATGTACTGCGCGACCGCGACAAGATCAGCGTAGTCAACATGGACCCGGTGGAACACGACATCCAGGGCTACGAAACCAATCGGATCCGCGGCGCGCGCGTGTTGTTCAATCGGCCGCTTCCGATGAATGCCTTTCACCATGTCGTCAACCTGCTCGGTGCCGAGACGCATAAGCATTTACCCGGAAAGCCCATGGTGGAGCAGGTTCATCTGCGAAAAGGGCGCAACATTTTCGTCATGCAGTGCGGTTTCCATCCCTACATGTTTTCCTGGGGGGTCGTAGTCAGTAACCCGTATTACGTCATCACCGGTCAGGATGGGCGCTTTCAGTTGAAGGATGTGCCCCCCGGCACGTATACTTTGGGAGTCTGGCACCCGGGCATGAAAGTCTGGCTCGATCGGAAGGTCACGGTGCCGGCCAAAGGCGTCGTGACGGCGGACTTTCAGTACGAGTCTCCGCAAGGGCGCCGCAGCGTCCACGAAATGGTGGAGAATCCGCACTTCGGGTTGGAGATGCTGCCCGAGGGACAGGAGATCGTCCCGTCGCTCCGGGTGCAGACTCCCTGAAGGCTGTCCGAAGCAGAGGAGCACGGCTCGCGCATGAGACTCGCAGTCGCGTCACTGATCGTGTTGTGCCTGGCGTTTCCAAGCCTGGCCTACGAGGTGATCGAGGTCGAAGACGGCGGCACCTTGACCGGAACCGTGAAATTGGTCGGTCCCGTCCCTCCGCCGAAGGCCTTCAACCTGGTCGTGTTTCCCGACCCGGAGTACTGTGGCCGCATCTCGGATGGCGAGGGGTGGCGGCTGCTCAAGGATTTCACCGTGGGTCCGGAGGGCCAGTTCAAGGATGTCGTGGTGATGCTGGAGGGCATCCAAGCCGGAAAGCCTTTCTCCGTCTCCGTGCCGCGGGTCGAGGCCCGGGACTGCCGGTTTCTGCCCTTCGTCTCCATCGTGCGGGACGGCCACGGGGTGGAAGTGGTCAACATGGATCCGGTCATGCACGACGTGCAGGCCTACGAAACATCCCCGGAGCTTGGGGCCCGGGTTTTGTTCAACTCTCCCCTGCCGTTCAATCATCGGCACAATCGCAGCGACCTCCACGCGACCCACGACCATCAGCCGGGCCGGTCGTTGGTCCAGCAGTTCAGGTTGACGAAGGGGCGCCGAACCTTTCTGATGCAGTGCGGATTTCACGCCTTTATGGAAAGCTGGGCCTTTGCCGTCACGAGTCCCTACTACGCCATCACCGATGAGGAGGGACGGTTCAACCTCGATCAGATTCCCCCGGGAACCTACTTGCTTCGCGCCTGGCACCCCTACGTCTCGGCCCCTGTCGAACGATTCGTGACCATCGAGCCGAATGAGACACTCGACGTCACTCTTGATGTGCGGGCGCCTGTCGGCCGCCGCACGGCCCATACCATGCAGAAACCCCCTCGATTCGGGCCCGGCGCGATCGGTCGCCCTTCCTTGCGCATCCGTCCGATCGTCCAGGATCAATAAGCCATGTTCCAGCCGGCGGGGCTTGGTCGGGGACCGCTGGTGGCCTCCTCCCGCCCGTTCTTCCTGTCCGTCTACGCAGCCTGCGTGCTCATGAGCGCCTACGGCGAGGGCGGAGCGCGCGCAGAGCCGCCCGATCCATCCATCCACCAATTTGAATTTTCTGCGAAAGTCATCTGGCGGACCGAAGGGAATGCGAAAGATGCCCTTCTGTTTGTGAAGGGTGATCGCTACCGGCTCGAGCACCGTGGGGGCGTCAGGACGGATCTCGGATTCGCGGGCGTCTCGATCGTGCGCCAGGACCTCGGCGAGCTCTGGTACGTCTTCTCACAACGCCGCCTTTTTGTCGCCATTCCGCTGCGGCCGGCCCATCTCCTGCCGTTCGAGGTTAAGCTGGAAGGAGAGATCAGTCGAGCGCTCGTCGGGGAGGCCATGACCGGCGGCCGGCGAGCCCAGCTCTATGAGGTGGTCGTGCAGAGGTATGGACGCCGTGAGGGCTTTTTCCAGTGGATCGACGCAGACAGGGGACTGTTGTTGAAGCTGGTCAGCAAGCATCGAGACTGGTCGGTCGAATACGAGCATGTCGTGTTTTCGACCCAGCCGGGGTATTATTTCGAGGTACCGCGTGGGTACCGCCGAGTCCAGGCAGAGGAGCAGGTGACGGAGCCGCAGTAGCGAACCATCGGGAGTCGACTCGAACGGATGCGGAATCGTGTGTGCACATTTGCCGTGGTGTTGCTCCTGGCTCCGGTAGGAGGCATTGGCCACGTGCTTTCCGCCTTCCCGGGGTCTCCTGTCGACGGGATCGGTCCCTTATCCGTGGATCGGGTACGACAGGTTGGTACCGTGCCGATCGCGCGATCGAAGGCGGGCGTGCCCGACAACCCGTCCCCTGATCGTGTGCGGGAATGGCTCGAGGCGGGAGATGTCCGGAAGGCCCTCGAAGAATACGATCGCCTCGTCGCCAGGACCAAGCAGGATCACGATGACCTCCTGCGGGCTATCGCCATCGCGTTCATTCTTCCGGTCAGACAGGACATGCGGGAGCAAATGCGAGGGGCGGCCTACACCGCGCTCAAGGAAATGAACGCCGAGATCGCGGTTCCGTGGCTGGAGGAGGGCTTGAGCGACGGCTCGGGGCTCGTGCGCGCCCTGGCGGCGGAGGCTCTGGCCCAGCTGGAAGCCGGTCGTCGCTCGCCGCGCCTGCGCGACGCGCTGAGCGATCGGGCCGCCTTGGTTCGGATCGCCGCGCTCAAGGGGCTGGGGCGCAGCGGTGATCGCGGGACGGTCCCCGTGATCGAGTCCGCCCTCGAGGATGATCAGCCGATGGTCCGCGTGGCCGCCCAGGCGGCGCTGTTCGAGCTGGGACAGGGAGAACGGTGGGAAGGCCTGGTGGCCTCGGCGTCGGCGAAGAATCCATACGAACGTCGAGCGGCGCTCAGAAGGATGGGCGAGCTGGGGGACGCGCGCGCGCTGCCGATCTTGATCGAGGCCGCGAAGGATGAGCAGCCAACGATCCGTGCGGCGGCCTTTGCCGCCCTGGCGGACCTCCAAGCGGAGGAATCGCTGCCCGTGCTGATCCAGGGTCTTCGCGATCCGGTGTCCGCCGTGCGGTCGGTGGCCGTGGTGAGCTTAAGCCGGATGAACCTGAAGTCGCCGCAGGCACGCCAGGCGGTCCAGAGCGCTCTGAAGGATGCCAATCCCGGCGTGAGGGCCGCAGCCGTGGCCTCGTCGCTTGAGCTCGGGCTTCCGTTCGGGGAAGTCGCCGGCGTCGTCCGGGCTCTGGCGCAAGACGAAAACCCCGCGATCCGCTCGTCTGTCGCCCGGGCCTTGGGGCACGGTCGAGATCCTCAAGTGCTGGGGCCGCTGTCGATGCTGCTGCAGGATCCGGTCCCGCGACCGAGAATCTCCGCCGCGCGTTCTATCGGGCGCGTCGGTGGCCGGAGCGAGCTGGCCCTGCTGAAGGGCGCGCTTCGTGACCAGGACGCGGCCGTCAAGGCGACGGCGGGAGGGGCCATCGTTCATATTCTGGCGACGACATCGGCCCGCACGTAGACATCCGTCTCAGAGACGGTGTTTCGACGGGCGCCTTTCATTTTGCTCACGGCCCATCCCGAGCCTGCCAATAGAAAATACGCCGTCTCATCGTGAACTCACTCGTAAGTGCGCGATTCCTTGTGCCTCAACCCCCGTTGACGAGGGGGGTCGGGTTTGGATTACCCTGACGGTACTTATCATTAAGGTTGGACTAGGATGGGCGGCATGTTGACGCGAACGCGTGGGAAGCGAACATCGACTCGTGGGCTGGGGTGGTGCGGGAAGCGACGTGCGCGCAGTGCCTCCGTTTCCCTCGCGCGGCTGTCGCTCGGACTTGCCGGGGCCCTCCTCTGGTTCGCGATCGGGGGACAGGATGCGTTCGCGAAAGGTCAGGGGGCCACCGCGCCGTCCCCGTCCGCATCGGTGCAGTGGGTCGACTGGAGCCCCGAGGCCTTCGACCGCGCGAAGCGTGAGGACAAACTGGTGCTCCTCGATCTGACGGCCTTCTGGTGCCACGCCTGCCATGTCATGGACGACACCACCTATGTCGACCCCGCGGTTGCCGCCTTGCTCAACGAGCGCTATGTCCCCGTCCGGGTGGACACCGACCAGCGACCCGACATTGATGCCCGGTATCGGCATGGTGGATGGCCGACGACGAGCGTGCTGCTGCAGACCGGGGAGATCCTCTTTCAGGCGAACTTCCTTGAGGCCGACGAGCTGATCGTGGTGCTTGAGGAGAGCGAGGCGCTGTACCGAGAGCAGGGGAGCGAGCTCTCCCAGCGCGCCCAAGCGGTCTGGGCGAAGGTCGAAGCCGCCACCCGCAGCCAAGCTCCGCGCGACGTGCCGATACGGGCGGACCTTGTGGAACAGTCGGCCCACGTGCTCCGGGTCAGATTCGATTCCGAACACGGCGGTTTTCGGGACGCGCCGAAATTCTTCGAGCCCGATGCCGTGACCTTCGCGTTGCTGCGCGCGTACTGGTCAGGCGAACGCGACTTCAAGGTCATGGCCTTGACGACCCTGAAGGCGCAGATGCGATTGGAGGACCCGGTCTGGGGTGGATTCTATCGCTATGCCGAGTCGGCGGATTGGACCAAGCCGCACTACGAAAAACTGCTCGACATCCAAGCGCGAAACCTGCGGAACTATCTCGAGGCGTTTCACGCGACGGGCGATTCGACGTACAAAGACGTCGCGCTCCGGATCATCGCCTATGTGAACGAATATCTGTTGACTCCGTCCAAAGACGCCGTTTACGCCAGCCAGGCGGCCGGGGTGCGGTCCATCTATGCGTCGGCCCGCCCGACCTCGGAAGCCGAATACTATGGCCTCGGCGATGCGCAACGGGCCGCGCTGGGCATGCCGCTCGTTGATCGTCGCGTGTACACTTCTTCCAATGCATTGCTGGCCGGCAGCTACCTGCTGGCTGCGCAGGTGCTCCAGAGAGATGATCTGGGTGAGATCGCCCTGCGGGTGCTCGAGCATTTGTATCAGGAGCGATACCTCCCCGGGCGGGGCATGTCGCATATGGCTCCGGATGCCCGGCCCGAGGCCCTGGTCTTCCTGGATGGCCAGGTCTCCTTCGCGCAGGCGCTCGTCGACGCGTTCCTGGCAACCGGCGATCGGACGCACCTCACGCGTGCTCGGGCCATAGCCGCCGATCTTGTCGCGCAACTTGGCGATCGGGGAGGCGGGTTTTTCGATCATCCACACCACGCGTCCGAGGGACTTCTTCGGTTTCGACAGAAGCCGCTCGCCAACAATCTCCGCGCGGCGATGCTGTTCAGCGACTTGTTCTATCTCACCGGCCACCAGCCCTATCGAGATGAGGCGGAGCGGACCCTGAGTCTGGTCCTCGCCGCGGGCGATGCGTTGCCGATCGCGCAGGCGGGCCTCGCGGTGGATCGGTTTGTTCGATACCCGCTACACATCGTCGTCGTTGGACACAGCGACGACGTTCTGGCACGCAGACTGTTTGCCCGCGCGCAGGAACTCTATGTGCCCGGCAAAGTCGTACGGCTCCTCGATCCTCGCCACGAGGAACTGACGCTCGGAGGAGTGACCTTTCCACGAACAGAGCGACCCACAGCTTACGTCTGCACAGATCGATTCTGCTCCAAGCCGATCGAGGATCCCGCTGACCTCGTCGGCCGGGTCGAGGTCGTGCGGGAGGCGCTCGCGCATACCCGACCCCAAATGTAGTAGACTGTAAAGCGTGACGCGGGGCTCCTTCGAAAGGAGGCCCTTGTCATCCGGGGTGCCGGTGTCCCTGCCGCTGGGAAGCGTGAGCGTTGCAGGTTTTTTGTGACGTCCTGAGCGGCCAGAGGCAGGCTTGACAGTGCCGCGAGCCGCTTGATATATTTTTGGGCTCTTTGTGCCGAGTGGGTGTGGATTGCGCTTGCCGCGCGGCACATCTGCAGCGCGCAACCGCGTCATGGCATCCCTCAGACAGTAGCCATTCAACGTCTTTCTGTGAAGGAGGCAGAGACATGAAGAAGCGTCGTACGTTCGTTGCGTTCCTGGCAGTGGCCGGGCTCGT
>JBFISJ010000157.1:0-6817 GCA_041608595.1 Nitrospiraceae bacterium | reverse complement strand
GCGGGCCGGGCGGGGCGACCCAGGTCCTCCAGTTCTACGGATACAAGGCGCTCTTCACCGAAGGCCGCATGGGCTACGGTGCCGCCATCTCCGTCACGGTCTTCCTGGCGATCTTCATCTTATCCTTGTTTTATATCCGCGGCGTCGGGTCGAAGCTGTTGGAGAAGGAGCGGGCATGAGCCGCCGCATTCTGCTGGGCGTCGGGGTCCTGCTGACCGTGGTCGTCAGCCTCTTTCCATTCCTCTGGTTCGTCGTCACCTCGCTGAAGAGCCAGCGTCAGGTGGAGGCAGTGCCCCCCGCCTGGCTCCCGAGCGGGGAGCTCAGCTTTTACCAGGCCGCGCTCGTGGACTATCATCTGACCGATTACATCCTCAACAGCATCATGGTGGCCGGCTCGACGACCGTGGTGACGCTCGGCATCGGCATCCCGGCCGCCTACGCACTGTCCCGCTTGCGTGTCGCCGGCAAAACGTGGATTCTCGGCGGGCTGCTGGGCGTCTCGATGTTTCCCCAGATCGCCATTGCCGGCCCGGTGTGGCGCATCCTCGATCAGATCGGGGGGTTGAACACCCGCTGGGGGGTGCTCCTGCCCTACGTAACGCTGACCCTGCCGCTGGTCATTTGGATCCTGGCGAGCTTTTTCAAGGAGCTGCCGACGGAGCTGGAGGAGGCCGCGAAAATCGACGGGTGCGGGCCCTGGCGCACCATGGTGCTGGTGATGCTGCCGCTCGCCGCGCCGGGGATCTTCACGGCAGCGATCCTGACATTCATCTACGCCTGGAACGAGTTCTTTTTCGCGCTGCTGATCCTGACGCAACCCGACAAGCAGACGTTGCCGGTTGGCATCGCGCTGTTCCAGGGCGAGTTCACCATGCCCTGGGGCGAGCTGGCCGCGGCCTCGGTCATTGCGACCCTGCCGCTGGTGATTCTCGTGCTCCTCTTCCAGCGGTGGATCATTAGCGGGCTGTCGGCCGGCGCGGTGAAGGGCTAAGGGGGATCAGATGGCGGACTTGGAGCTCCGGTCGATCGCGAAATCCTTCGGCGAGACGGTCGTCCTGGAGGACGTATCCCTTCACGTCGCGGACGGAGGCTTTACCATTCTGCTCGGTCCCTCCGGCTGCGGAAAATCCACCCTGCTCCGCATCATCGCCGGCCTCGAGCAGCAGACATCCGGCGAGGTCTTCATCGGCGGCCAGCCCGTGGGACACCTGTCGCCCCAGCAACGGGACATCGCGATGGTCTTTCAGACCTACGCCCTCTATCCGCACCTTTCGGTACGCGACAATCTGGCGTTCGGTCTCAAGATACGCGGCGAGGCACGCCAGGCGATCGAATCACGTATCGGCGAGGCGGCGGAGCTGCTGGGCCTCGCCGATCTGCTCGACCGCAAACCCAAGGAGCTTTCGGGCGGGCAACGTCAGCGCGTCGCCATGGGGCGGGCCATCGTCCGCAAGCCCAAGCTTTTCCTCTTCGACGAACCGCTTTCGAACCTCGACGCGCGGCTCCGCACCACGATGCGGGTGGAGCTCAAGAAGCTTCATCAACGCCTCGGCGCGACCATGATTTACGTGACCCATGATCAGGTGGAGGCGATGACCCTGGGCGATACGATCGTGCTGTTGAACAAGGGCAAGGTGCGCCAGATCGATCCGCCGTCGAGAATTTACACGACCCCCGCAGACCCCTTCGTCGCGGGCTTCATCGGCAGCCCCGGCATGAACCTGGTCGAGGGGTCCGCCGCGCACAAGGCCGGCGTCTGGACCTTCACCTCCGGCGATCTGACGCTCACGCTGCCCGCGATCAAGAGCCCGATCCCGGTCGAGGGCGTCTCACGGACCGTGCTTGGGATCCGCCCGGAGGACGTGTCCCTCGCCCCCTCGGGCGGACCGGACACCACGCTCGCGGGAGTGGTCGAGGTCGTCGAGGATCTCGGCGCGGATCTGATTCTTCACGTTCTGGCGGGCGGGCGACGGTTCATCGTGCGCGTCCCGCCCACCCGCGCACTGAAACCGGACACGGCGATCACGCTGTATCTGCCCCATCGCCGCCTGCATCTCTTCGTCGATGACCGCCGCGCCGACTGGGAGTAACGCCCACGCCTGCACCCGTCACCGGCGCACCCGATGCCCCCGACCACGGACGCTGCCTTCTTTTGTGGCTCTCCTTGAAAAGCCCCCGGGGGAGACCGTAAGCTGAAGGGATTGCGCGGAGGGCGAGGTTGCCGGCTCCACCGCACCCAACAGGAGAACCATGGCGACGGCACAACGAGACTACTACGAGATCTTGGGCGTGGCGCGTAACGCGTCCCAGGACGACCTCAAGAAGGCTTACCGTCGGCTGGCCCGCCAATTCCACCCCGATTTGCACAGCGGATCCCGCAAGTCGCAGATGGAGCAGAAATTCAAGGAGCTCAACGAAGCCTACGAAGTGCTGGGCAATCCGGACGCGCGGAAGAAATACGACAGGTACGGGCACCGGTGGCAGGAGGCGGAGGCCTACGAAAAAGCCCAGCGAAAAGCCGGCGCGGGCATGGGACCCGAGTTCGAGTTTCGCGAGGGCTACGGGGAAGGGGTCGACCTCGGCGACATCTTCGAGACGTTCTTCGGCCAGCGCCGTCCCGGTGCCGGCGCTGGGGCCAAGGGGTTCGCTACCAAGGGCGAGGATCTCGAAACCGTCGTTCGCCTCACGCTTCGGGAGGTGCTGTCCGGCGCGACACGCCTCGTGAAATTGTCCGAGCCGATCCCCTGCTCGACGTGCGGCGGCTCGGGACGCGTGCAGGCGCGTCTCTGCCCGACCTGTGGAGGCGCCGGGCGCCGCGCCGAGACCAAGACCATCGAGGTCAAGATTCCCGTCGGCGTCCAGCACGGGACGCGGGTGCGCGTGGCGGGCAAGGGAGCCCCCGGGCTCCAGGGCGGCAAACGGGGCGATCTTTTTCTGACGGTCGAGCTCGTTCCCGACCAGGTCTTTCGCCCCGACGGCGCCGACGTGCATGTCACCCTTCCGGTCTGGCCCTGGGAGGCCGCCCTTGGAGCAGAGGTGCTCGCCCCGACATTGACGGGGCCGGTCCGAGTCAAGGTCCCGGGCGGCAGCCGGTCGGGGGAAAAGCTGCGGCTCAAGGGGAAGGGGTTGCACACCTCCTCGAAACAGCGTGGTGATCTCCTCGTGACGTTGCAGATCATCATGCCGAGCCCGTTGACGGAGCAGGACCGCAAGTTGTTCGAGCAAATGGGCCAGGAGCCTCGACAGGATCCGCGGGCTGATCTGCTTCGGCAAGCGGGCCAGAGATAGGAAGTCGTGCGTGTGAAGAGAAAAGCTGATTGAAGATGATCAGTGGGCGCACAAACATGAGAGCGCATCGAAAGGAGAGAACGCATGCGGAATAAGATTCTTGCTGGAATGGTGGCCCTGTTGGTTGGCCTCGGGTTGAGCCTCGCCGTGGTCTCGGCCGATGACACGAAAGAGGGCAAGGGTGCGCACGGCGGCAGTTACGGAAGCGCGCACGGCTATGGAAAGGGGAAGCACGGTCACGGCCGAGGCTACGGGATGGGAGGTCATCGAACTGCGGGACATCTCATTCGCGGGTTGCTCGGCGGGGCCGAGGAAATGGGCCTGACCGAGGACCAGATCAAGCGGCTCAAAGGTATCAAGCTCGACCTGGATCGCACCCGCATTCAGGCCGAGGCGGACATCAAGATCGCCGAGCGGGAGGCGCGTGCGCTCATGGACGAGGACGGATCCTCGATGTCCGCGATCGAGTCCAAGTTGAAGGAAAGCGCCATGAAGCAGGTCAGCTTGCGGGTCGCCTCCGTCAAGGCCCGCCGCGACGCGATGAACGTGCTGACCCCCGAGCAGAGCAAGCGCGTGAAGATGTTCCATGAGCGCATGCGGGAGCGTGACGGTTCGGGCGCGCACGGCAAGGGAACACCGCATGGAAAAGCCACAGACAAGAAAGAGAAGGACGATGACGACTGAGTGAATCCCCACAGCACTCCCCGGGCGGCGAGGATCGGGATGAGCCCTCACCGCCCGGCCCTCCCGCTCCTGTCCCCGCCTCTCGCTCCAGTTGCAGCCTTGTGATCGAACGTGTTACACAGCAAAGTCTATTCCGATCCCTTGCTCGGGATTGACCCCGCATCCTGCAACCGTGCTGAAGGAGCCTTCATGTCGCCCGATCTGAAGCATCAGAGTCACACCCTCACCGACGGACCGGGGCGCGCGCCGGCGCGCGCCATGATGAAGGCCGTCGGATTCAGCGACGAGGACTTGTCCCGGCCCCTGGTCGGGGTCGCCAACACCTGGATCGAGATCATGCCGTGCAACTCCCACCTGCGCCGCCTGGCGGAGCGGGTGAAGGCGGGCATCCGGGATGCGGGCGGTACGCCGATCGAGTACAACACGATCGCCGTGTCAGACGGTATCTCGATGGGCACGGAAGGAATGAAGGCCTCGCTCATCAGCCGCGAGGTCATCGCGGACTCGATCGAGCTCGTCGCGAGGGGGCATCTCTTCGACGCTGTGGTCGCTTTGTCGGGCTGCGACAAGACGATCCCCGGCACGGTCATGGCGCTGGCTCGTCTAAATCTTCCTTCGTTGATGCTCTATGGCGGCTCCATCATGCCGGGCCGGTTCCAAAACCACAACGTGACGATTCAGGACGTGTTCGAAGCGGTCGGCGCGCATCAGGCGGGTAAGATGTCCGAGGCCGACTTGCACGACCTGGAGGATCACGCCTGTCCGGGCCCCGGAGCCTGCGGCGGTCAGTTCACGGCAAACACGATGGCGATCGCCTTCGAGTTTCTGGGAATCTCGCCCCTCGGGCTCAACGGCGTGCCGGCCATGGATCCGAAGAAGGACGACGTCGCCTATCAATCCGGCACGCTCGTCATGGAGCTGCTGAAGAAGGACCTGCGCCCGAAGCAGATCATCACGCGCAAGGCGCTCGAGAATGCCATCGCAGCGGTCGCGACGACCGGGGGTTCGACCAACGCCGTCCTCCACCTCCTCGCCGTGGCACGCGAGGCGGGAATCAACCTCACCATCGACGACTTCGACGCGATCAACCGGCGCGTGCCGCTGCTGGCCGATCTCAAGCCCGGCGGCAAGTTCATGGCCGCCGATCTCTACGCGGCGGGGGGCACCGCCCTCGTTGCCAAGCGCCTGATCGAGGCCGGGCTCCTGCACGCGGACCAGCTCACCGTGACGACCCGCACGATCGGCGAAGAGGCCAAGGAGGCCAGGGAGACGGCGGGGCAGGAGGTGCTCCGGCCGCTGTCCAAGCCCATCAAGCCGAGCGGCGGGATGGTGATCTTGAAGGGCAACCTGGCACCGGAGGGCTGCGTGTTGAAGGTTGCCGGCCATGAGCGGACCACGCATCGCGGGCCGGCGAAGGTCTACGACCGGGAGGAGGACGCCTTTGCGGCGGTCAAGGCTGGGCAGATCAAGGCGGGGGACGTGGTCGTGATCCGCTACGAGGGGCCGCAGGGCGGCCCGGGCATGCGGGAGATGCTGGGTGTGACCGGGGCCATCGTCGGGGCGGGATTGGGTGAATCCGTGGCCTTGCTGACCGACGGCCGCTTCTCCGGCGCCACCCACGGCTTGATGGCGGGCCACGTCGCGCCGGAGGCCATGAAGGGCGGCCCGATCGCCGCGCTGCAGAACGGCGACACGATCGCCTTCGACATCACGGCCCGCAAGCTGGAGGTCGAGCTCTCGCCCGACGAAATGGCCGCGCGCCTCCGACAGTGGAAGCCTCCAACCGCGCGCTACACCTCCGGCGTCATGGCCAAGTACGCGCGGCACGTGTCGTCGGCGTCCGAAGGCGCGGTCACGAGCTGAGGCGAACGCATGACCACGAGGCCAACTCGTAACCGGCCTCCTCTGGAAACGGCGGCAGCTTCTGTCGCCAAGCCCCCACCCACCGCCTTCATGACCGCACCCTAGACTTTACTTCATCCCGCCGCAGCCGCCTGCCTGTGAGGATCGCCCCGTGTTTTCGAGCACGCGCGCGTAGCTCCGCAGGGTCCCGGCCCTCGCCGGATGAGTGTGCCCATCCGCGGACCCCATGGCGTCGAGCGCGCGGACCAACAGCGGCTCGGCCTTCTCGTAACTGCCCATCTTCTCGTAGAGCCTGCCCAGCTTGCTGACCACCGTCACGGTCGCGGGATGCTCCGGACCCAGAGCCTGCTCCCGGATCGCGAGAGCCCGCTGCAAGGATGCTTCGGCCTCCGCGTACATGCCGAGATCCTGGTCGAGACCGGCGATCGCACTCAACGTGTTCGACACCGCGACATGGTCGGCGCCGAGCAGGTTCTCCTGCATCGTGAGGGCCCTACCATAAGAATCGCGCGCGTCGTCGTGCTCACCCAGTGAGTGTTGCACGCCCCCCAAATAAGTCAGATAAATGGCGACGGTGGGGTGCTCGGGGCCCAGGCTCTCCTCCGCAAGGCGCACCGCGCGCTGCGCGACCGGGAGCGCCTCCTCGTACTTGCCCTCCTCGTTGAGCACGACCATACGCTTCGTGAGGACGAGAATGTCCTTGCGCTTGACCTGGGAATCCGGGGGAATGCTGCAGGCGGAAACAAGGGCGACACTCATCAGCCCCACGGTGCACAAGCGGGCGTTGCATCTGCGGAAGAACGACGAGGGATTACTGAGGGGAGGCCAGACGGCTAACAACCCCATGACCTCACGCCACCGCCCCAAAGTGAGGCCCCCAGTCTCGGGCGAGTTGGCGACCTATCCCGTCGAGGCGGTCGAGCTCGGCTCGCGTGAGCGGGGTGAACCTGCGCGCGCGCTCAAGGTTCTCGTGCAGCTCCCG
>JBFISJ010000156.1:0-6821 GCA_041608595.1 Nitrospiraceae bacterium | reverse complement strand
GGGGCGCGGCTCCGGGTGCTCCTCCTCGAGAATCTCGACGGCTTCCTCCAGCAACTCCTCGCCGTGCTTTTCGGTCGACACCTCGGCCTTAAGGCCCAGGTTCTCGGCGATCACCACCGCTGCGTCCGGATCGATCGGCTGGTTGAGGGTCAGCATCTGCCCCGTGTCCATCAGCCGACGAATGATGTCCGAGGGCCGCTGCCCCACCAATTCGGCGAACTCTTTGATGGTCAACCCCGTCGTGACCTTGATGACCTTCTTGCGCGGCTTCGTGATTTCGGCCAGGGACGACGGCGCGGCATGCCGCGACCGGTCCTCACGCCGGTGAATCGGGATGGCGCGCAGGTCCTGCCACCGTGTCGCGTCCTCTCGAAAATCTTCTTGCTCCCGCGTGCGCCCCGGTTTCTTGACTTTCTTCAGCCGATCCTTGGTCTCGGCGGACTCCGCGGGCGTCACCGGGACGCCCTTGCGTTTCTCAAGGCGGATGTCTTGGGGGCCGGCGACCGAAGAGGCAGGGGCTGCCGTCAGGGGGGTAGGATGGGGAGGCAATGTGGCGGCGGGCTGTTGGTCCACCGCTTGGGCTTCGGCCGGCGTGCCAACGTCAGGCGCCGGCCGGGACCACGGCTCCAGCGGGGTGAGCTCGCTCGGCTTCCCGGACTCACTGGGAGACGGCCACGGCGCCGGAGGTGGGGAGGGAGCCGGAGGCTTGTCCGGTTGCGCAACCGAGGGGACCGCCTCGTCCTCCACGACCAACTCCTCATCAGCCTTTTTTCGCTTGATGAGGATGCGCCGCTTCTCGGGTTTTCCTGACTCCTCGACGACGGCCGCCGCTTTGCCAGCGCGCACCGTCGAATCGGAGGCCCCCTTGAGATGCCTGCTCTTCTTCTCCTCCGCGGCCGCTTTACGGGGCGACACGGCCTTCCCGCCCAATTGCTCGATGACCCGCTCGACCGTCGGCTCATCGAGGGTGCTGCTGTGCGACGAGACCGGGACGCCCAAACGCTTTAACTCGGGAATCAGCTCTTTGTTCTCCATCCCGAGCTTTTTCGCCAATTCATATACTCTCATTGACCTTCACAGTGCGGCCGCCCCCGGATGCGTGCGATCGGTGCGTATCCCACGATCTACGCGGAAGCCGCCATTCCCTGTTTTCCCTCACCGTTGTCGCTGTCGCCTGAAGCTCCTTCCGACGGCGTCTCCCCGTCCGCAAGCTCCCCGGTCGGTTCGGCTGGAGATTCTGGCGCGGGCACCTCCGCGGATTCCGTGCTCTCCGCTTGCGCCAGTTGTCGCTGGACGCGGGCTTCTTCCTCTTCGCGCTGGGCCTGAGCCTCCTCAGCCAGCGCCGCTTTGATTTCCTTGTCGCGCTCCACTTTTTCTTTTTCGTACTCCGTGGCGCTGATAATGTCGATTTTCCACCCGGTCAGCCTGGCCGCCAACCGCACGTTCTGGCCGTTCTTCCCGATCGCGAGCGACAGCTGCGAGTCGGCGACCACCACCAGGGCCGACTTCTTCTCCTCATCGATGCCGACCTTTTCGATGGACGCGGGATTCAAAGCCTCCGCGATGAAGACCCGCGGATCCTGCGTCCAGGGGATGATGTCGATCTTCTCTCCGCGCAGCTCGCGAACCACCGCCTGCACGCGCGACCCTTTGATCCCCACGCAGGCGCCGACCGGATCGACCGCCTTGTCGCGGGAGGCGACGGCAATCTTGGTTCGGTCCCCCGGCTCCCGTACGATTCCCTTGATCTCGACGATCTTTTCAGCCACCTCGGGCACTTCGAGCTCGAACAGCTTGGCGACGAACTGCGGGTGGGTGCGCGACAGCACCACTTGCACATCCTTCGGCGTCTTGCGCACGTCGAGGAGCATGGCCTTGAGACGATCGCCGCGCCGATAGGTCTCGCGCGGGATCTGCTCGGACACGGGCAGGATTGCCTCGGTCTTACCGAGATCAACCAGGCAGTTGCGCCGCTCCTGCCCCAGGATGATGCCGTTGACGAGGTCGCCCGTGCGCGTGGCGTATTCCCTCTGCACGGCCTCCCATTCGGCTTCCCGGACCTTTTGAAAAATCACCTGCTTGGCGGTCTGCGCGGCAATGCGACCCAGCTCCTCCATCTCGATCATCGACCCGATCTCGTCCCCGACCTCAGCTTCCGTGTCGTACTCCCGCGCCTCGGTGAGCGAAATCTCGGCCTTGGGATTGGTGACCGTCTCAACGATGGTCCGCTTGGACACCACGGAGATCTCGCCCGTCTTCGGATCGATCTCGACTTGGATGTTTTCGCCCTGCCCGAACCGCTTTTTCGCAGCCGTTTGCAACGCCGACTCGACCGCCGAGATGACCCGCGTCTTGTCGATGCCCTTTTCCCGCCCGATTTGATCGATGACGGCAATGAGATCTCGATTCATATCCGCCGTAACTCCTGTTCGCCCTAGAACTCTACCTCGCGCCGGGCCTCGAGTATCTCCTGCCACGGCACCTGCATAATTCGTTCTGTGCGGCCCTCGTCAAGGATGAGCTGAATGCCCGATTCCTCCACCGCCAGCAGTCGGCCCACGAGCCGATACTGGCCCTGGACCGGCTGCCTGAGCTTCAGCTGGACCCTTTGCTCAAGCGTTTTCTCGTAGTCCCGTCTCGTTCGGAAGGGCCGATCGAGCCCTGGGGAGGAGACTTCCAGGGTGTAGGCATGTGGAATGGGGTCTTCCACATCCAGCGCGTGACCGAGGGACCGATGCACCTGCTCGCAATCGCCGAGCTGCACGCCTTCTGGCTTGTCGATGAACACCCGGACGATCGTTCGCGCTCCCTGCCCTGCACAGGTGACTTCGACGATTTCGAGGCCGAGCGCGCGCACGACAGGTGCCGCGATCGCCTGGATCCGGTCGATCACCTGTTGGGTCGTCTGCGTTCCCATCCCGGTCTCCGACCGTCGTACCGACGGCGGCGGGGCCTCATATTCGGCAGCCGACCCCAGGGCGACAGCATTTCAAACAAAAAAGTGGGCGGACGCCCACTCCCACAGCCGCATAACGTTACCATTAAGCGCCCCGTCATGGCAAGGGGCAACTAGGCAACGAGCGCGCGGAATCGCGTACTTAAGCGTCGCGTGAGGTTGCCGGGCTTCCCGGTGGAGATCTTCGCGTCATCGACGCGAACCACGGGCAGCACCTCCACGGTGGTGCCCGTTAGAAAGACCTCGTTCGCGGCTTGCAGCTCTAGGACCGTCACCGGTCGCTCCTCAACTGAGATGCCCTCTTTATCGGCCAGCTCGAGGACCACCCGCCGAGTGACACCCGGGAGGATGTGCGGGCCTTCCGGTGGGGTGACGAGTCGTCCGGATTGCACGATCATGACGTTGGCGACCGCTCCCTCCTTGACCTGGCCGTCTCTGATGAAAATGGTCTCAAAGGCGCCCGCCTGACGAGCGTGGCGCCGGGCCAGGACGTTGGGAAGGAGGTCGATGCTTTTGATATCGCACCGCCCCCAGCGCATGTCTTCCAGCGTGACCACGCCTACCCCTTCTTCATGGTGCCGGGGATTGAGCTCGCCCATCTCCCGAACCGTCATGACTACCGTCGGGGCGAGACCCTCGGGAATCTGGTGATCCCGCGGTGCGACACCCCGGGTCACCTGGAGGTAGACCTTGGATTCGCGGTATCCGGCTCGGTCGACGCCCTCCTTTATATAGGCAATCCATTGGGGCAGGCGGTAGGGCAGGTTCAGGTGAACGGCCTGCGCGCTGCGCTCGAGACGCTCCAGGTGCGCCTCCACTCGAAAAAGCTTGCCCCCATAGGTCCGAATCACTTCGTAGATTCCGTCTCCGAACTGAAATCCTCGGTCCTCCACCGACACGGTGGCCTCGCCGAGCGGGAGGAACCGACCGTTTACAAAGCCGATGTCCGGCATCGAGCCAACCTTTCAGTCCTTCGCCCCTGCGTCAATCAGAAACACCCGGCGGTCTTCGGAGGTGAATTTCCACCCCATGCGCTTGTCGAACACCAGGTGGTGCTCACCGGGCGCGACCGCTTGAAACTCAAAGGTGCGGCGTCCCCAATCCACCGCATTATTACTGGCGATCCTGAGGTACTCATCGTCCAACAGGACCAGTTGCTCCGGATTATACTCGGGCACCCATTGCTCGCCCCGCGTACGATCCTCCACCAGGTGAATGAGGAAACTCGAGCCAACCTGGGTGGAAATACGCCTCATGTCTTGCTGCCGTTCACTCACCATTCCGTCGCCTTTCACTGTTGCGGTCTCCTTTGTCACGGTCCCGTTCCCCTGTGTCTTTCCCATGCGAACAGCGAGCGAGGTGAAAGCGGGAGGTCTTGTGCACCAGGCTGCTAAATCTTCCGGCGTGGGCCAATGAAGACCTCCTCCGCTTCGATCCGAACTTCATAACTGCCCACGCAATACCCTCCACCGTCGGTCCCCTGCCCACTCCTCAGATCGAATGCCAGGTCATGCCACGGACAGGTCACCACACACCCCTTCACATGGCCTTCGCCAAGAGGGCCTCCCTCGTGCGGGCACACATTATAAATGGCGTACAAGCGCCCCTCCACGTTGAAGAGGGCGATGGGCCGCTCATGCACGTTGAATACTTTGGACGTGCCGGGCGGAATGTCGTTGATTTTGCAAACGCGCTGATATCCTTCCATACCTTCCTTTCGACCTTGGGCCGCTGCGCCACGCGGCGAACGCGGATGACCCTGGTTACAGACGGAGCGTGAATTTCAACACATCCCCCGGCTTGACGCCTTCCTTCTCGACGAACCCCGCCACGGTTTGGACGACGTAGCGTGCGTTTTCGGGTGGCGGGCCGTACTGGGGGCACATTCGCTGCTCGCATGGTTGCGCCCTTGTGACTGTATGAACGACATACTTGCTTTCATCCAACCAAATCATGTCGACCGGGACCATGAACCCTTTCGTGGTCAACCGGTGTCGGTCCGAGGAGTCGAAGATATAGACCATTCCATGATCCTCGGCCAGGTGGTCCCTGAACGCGAGGCCAAAAAAGATCTTTTCCGGGGTGTCGGCGACATCGGTGATGATTTCCGTTCCACTGGGAAAGGTCACAATAAAGGTGCCGGGATCTTGCTGGCCGGTCAGGAACACGCTCGCGGTGATGAGCAGGAGGGCGAGCGCAATCATCAAGACCGCTCGCCTGCCCTTGGGACCGGAGGTTGGTGGCGTTTGGGAATTCTCCACTCGCGGACGCTCCTTATCACGCAGGACACGGAATCACTTGCCGGCGATTCCTTGTTAGCATCCTGCTAGGCCCAACGACCCACGTGATTCAATGGCCCAGGCCCTGTGCGCTGGCCTCCTCGGTTGACTTGGGAAAGAGGCACGGTCTAGAATTTGTTTCGTCCAACTGAATATGTTCGGCCGTTTCTGGCATTGTCAATACCAAATTTAACGGGCGGATCCATCGAGGTCTGAGGGAGGCAAGGTTCATGGCGCTGTTGATCACCGACGAGTGTATTTCCTGCGGGGCATGCCTGCCCGAATGCCCGAACGAGGCCATCTTTGAGACCAGAAGCGATGCCGAGGGCAAGGGCTATCAGGTCAGCGAAGGGCAGGGCGTCGGGGACAGCATCTACATCATCACCTACGAGCGGTGCACCGAATGTGTCGGGCATTTTGATGAGCCACAATGCGCGGCCGTGTGCCCGGTCGACAACTGCTGCGTCTCAGACCCGGCCTACCCGGAGCCGACGGATGCGCTCCTCGAGAAAGCGCGGAGGCTCAATCCGGACAAGGAGATCCACCCCGGCAAGGTATGGAGCGGAGTGAGAAACTGACGGATCGTCTCTCGCGCCACGATCCATGATCGAAACCCTTTACGGGACCCTCCTTGGCCGAGGAGGGTCCTTTTTTTTGAGGCCACGCCCCGAAAGCTTTGCCTGCGGACGTTAAAATACTTTGCCTCGGTCGTTTGTTTGGTATAATTTGCCTAGAGGGCGTGCTCTGCCAGAGCACGCCGGAGCCCCTATCGAGCGGCGCAGGGAGAATGCGCCGCCCTAAGAGGGAGGTCTCGCCAATGCGTCTCGCCCAATATCTGCTGTGCTGCCTGATGATGACGTGGGGGCTCAGCGCCACCGCGCTGGCCGACACGGGGGAAATCTCCAGCGTGATCGAGCATTTCGTCGCTAAGCGGTTCCCGGAAGCTCAAAGTCACTTTTGGGTCGTCAATGAAGCGGAGTGGGGAGCCGAAGACGAAGTGGTCGTTGATCTGAACACGATCGTGAAGTGGCGCGATGAGCGGGGTGACACCGAAGAGCGTTTTCTGCTCCTGATTGTTCAGGGCGAGCTCGTGGCGACGCAAAGCATCCCGCTGGGTGCCAAGATCGAGTGCAAGCCGGAAGAAGTCGTCTAGATCGCCCCCTCGATCACGAATTATCAATCAATAGAGCCAGGCCAATAAAAAAGGACACCCTCCGTCATCGGAGGGTGTCCTTTTTTTTGACGAACGGCTTTCTCGTCCCGATCTTATTTTTGAATCAGCAAGTGCCCGCCGAGGTGCGCGTCATGGAGGTGGCACTTATACACCAAAATCCCTCCCGCCGTCACGTACGTGAGGTCGCTCGTCGGAATACCAATGTACTTGGTCTCCCCGGGCTTCAGCACGAGCTTCACCTTCATGGAGGTGGGGCCGGCAAACCGGGAGTCGGCCGACAGGAAGAAGCCGTGCTCACCGGCGCTGCTATTCGTGACCTTGATCACCACCGGGCGACCAGCGCGCCCAACCAGATTCAAAATCGAGACCGGCGGATACCACACTTTCTTCCCACCGACATTCTCCAGCGCGT
>JBFISJ010000155.1:0-6892 GCA_041608595.1 Nitrospiraceae bacterium | reverse complement strand
TGTTCGACACCGTGCGAGTGGAAGATCCTGACCTGATCCGGGAGTTGGAGCAACAGAACGTCGAAGTCACCGGGGTCATCGAGAGCACGTTTCTGCGAGATCTGTTGTCCTGGGTGATCCCGATCCTCATTTTTGCCGGCGTCTGGATCTGGATCCTGCGTCGGATGTCGCAGGGCCAGGGCGGGTTCATGACGGTGGGCCGCAGCAAGGCCAAGATCTACATGGAAAAGGAGGTCAAGGTCTCCTTCGAAGACGCAGCCGGGGTCGATGAGGCCAAGGAGGAGCTCAAGGAAGTCATCGAGTTCTTGAAAACGCCTGAGAAGTTCAGTCGACTGGGCGGCAAGATTCCCAAAGGCATCCTCCTTGTCGGTCCCCCTGGGACGGGGAAGACGCTCTTGGCGAGAGCGGTCGCCGGGGAAGCTGCCGTCCCGTTTTTCTCCATCAGCGGCTCGGAGTTCGTCGAGATGTTCGTCGGGGTGGGAGCCGCACGCGTCCGTGACTTGTTTATGCAAGCCAAGGAGAAGGCGCCCTGCATTATCTTCATCGACGAGCTCGACGCCTTGGGCAAGGCACGCGGGATGGGACCGATGGCACACGAAGAGCGGGAGCAGACCCTCAATCAGCTCCTGGTGGAAATGGACGGATTTGATCCGCACGTCGGGGTGATTCTCATGGCCGCCACGAACCGGCCCGAGATCCTGGACCCGGCATTGCTCCGTGCGGGGCGGTTCGACCGGCAGGTTCTCGTGGACCGTCCGGACAGGACGGGTCGTCTCGCGATCCTCCAGGTGCACGCAAAGAGCGTCCCCCTGGAACCCGACGCCGACCTCGGCGTGATCGCCGCCATGACTCCCGGCTTCGTTGGTGCCGATCTCGCCAACATCGTGAACGAGGCCACCTTGCTCGCCGTGCGACGGGGCAAGGAGAAGGTGGGGATCAAGGAGCTTCAGGAGGCGGTCGAGCGCGTGGTCGCCGGGCTGGAGAAGAAGAATCGCCTGCTGAACCCGATGGAGAAGGAACGTGTGGCACACCACGAGGTCGGCCACGCACTCATCGCACTCTCGATTCCCGGCGCCGATGCCGTCCACAAGATCTCTATTATTCCACGAGGGATCGCCGCCCTCGGCTATACGCTTCAGCTCCCGACGGAGGATCGCTTTCTCATGACCAAAACCGAGCTTCAGAACCGCATCGCCGTGCTCCTGGGCGGGCGGGTCGCGGAGGAGATCATTTTCAAGGAGATCTCCACGGGCGCGCATGACGATCTGCTCAAAGCGACCGACATCGCGAAGAGCATGGTCAAGGTGTATGGCATGAGCGACAAGCTCGGACAGGTCAGCTTTCAACGGGACCGCCAACCGCTCTTTCTGCAGACGGGACAACAAGTGCCTCCCGGCGATTACAGCGAGGACACTTCGCGGGAAATCGATTGCGAGGTCCGCCGGATCATCGACGAGCAGTATGATCGCGTGCACACGCTGTTGGGTCAGCGGGAGACCGTCCTGCGCAAGGCCGCGAGCGTGCTGCTCGAGAAGGAAGTGATTTCCGGCGATGAGCTGAAGGCGATTATCGAGAAAGCCTGATCTGACCCTCCCCCCAACTGGGGAGAGGGAAGGGTGAGGGGGCGAAAGAGTGAGGGGGCGAAAGGCTGAGTGGGGGAGGTGATGCACAACTCGATGAAAACGAAGCTGTCGATCGCCATTGCCTTGAGCCTGTTCGCCATCCTGGCCGGCTGCGGCGGTCACCATCACCACCGCCGACCCGCCGACATCCAAGAGTATCTCTCCCATCTCGATCGCCCCGAGCGGGACGAGTACCAACAACCCGCCAAAGTCATCGAGGCCCTTGGCGTGGAGCCCGGCATGGCCATTGCCGACCTGGGCTCCGGCTCCGGCTACTTCACCCGCCGGTTCGTCGAGGCGCTGAACGGGAATGGCACGATCTACGCGATCGACGTCGAACAGGAGATGCTCGACTATGTCCAGGCGTCACTGAAGGGCCACCCCGCCGCTGCGACGGTGCAACTGCGGTTGGCCAACCCGGACGACCCCGCACTGCCCCCGGCTTCGGTCGACCTCGTTTTTATTTGTAATGTCTTTCATCATCTCGAGAACCGACCGGCCTATCTCGAAAAGCTCAAGTCTGCCTTGAATCCGGGTGGACGGATCGCGATCATTGACTTCCACCACGACCATCGCTCGGGCGACGTGGGGTTTCCCCGACGGCACCTGGTGCCTCGGGATACCGTCCTCGCGGAGCTGGACCAGGCGGGCTACCACCTGCTCAAGGAGCATGACTTTCTCAAGCGGCAGTATTTCCTGGAGTTTGGCCTCCCAACCCCGTAAGGCAGACCGGCCCGCGCAGTCGGTCCCTTGCCGTCTTTCCTCCCGCGTGCGACACTAGTTAGATGCCTGCCTCAGCCCCCACCTATGCCCAGCTCAAACGCCGGTTGTACCTGGCCCTGTGTTTCAACGCCATCATCATCCTCGCCGAATTCGCGGGTGGTCTGATCATCAACAGCATCGGCCTGATCGGTGACGCGGCCCACAATCTGATCGACCAAGGCGCCCTCTTCCTCGCGCTCTACGCGCACGTGCTGGCCGCCCGGCCGGCCACGGAGGCCAAGACCTACGGGTACCATCGCGCGGGCATCGTGACCGCGTTCATCAACGCCCTCATCCTCCTCCTCACGGCCGGCGGCATTGCCTTCTTCGCGATCAAGCGGATCCTGACCCCTGTTCCGGTCGACGGCGGATGGATCATCCTCATCGCGTTGGTCGCCTTCGCCGCAAACCTCGCGATCGCGCTGCTCCTGCAGCACGGCGCCCGGGAAGACCTCAACATTCGCAGCGCGTTTTGGCACATGCTCGCCGACGCCTGGGTCTCGCTCGGCGTGGTGGCCAGCGGGGTCGGCATCCTGCTGACCGGCCTGACGGTCCTGGATCCGCTGGTGAGCCTGCTCATCGTGGGGGTGATCGTTAAGGGAGCCTGGCCGCTGCTGCGTGAGTCCACCGAAATCCTCCTCGAGTCGACGCCGCCCGGCATCAAGACGGCTCACGTCGTCGAGGCGATCGAGAAGATTCACGGGGTGAAGAACGTGCACGATCTGCACATCTGGGCGGTCGAGCCGAAGCTCGTGATGCTGACCTGCCACGTCATGGTGGAAGGAGACGATTCCAAGCTCACGGACGAGCTGCTCCGGACGATCCGCACCCGCGTCGCCTCGGAGTTCGGGATCAAACACCTGACGATCCAGATGGAGACGCAATGCAGCCAGCCGGATACGACGGTCTGCGATTTGCACAAGTTGGCCGGAGAGAAAGCAGAGGAGCTGACAGGCTGACGGGTCCACCCCCGCTTGCCTGTCACTATTCCCTCCTGTCAGCTTGTCAGTCTTTTTGCCGTCGGCTTCTCAGCAGCCTTGCTCGTCCGCGTTTTCACGTTCCACCTGTTCCACTCTTCGATTTTGGAATTTCGACCAGCGAAGCAACGCGAATGCGACGGCCGTACCGAACACGCCGCCAAGGGCCCAGCCCCCCACGACGTCCGTCACGTAATGCCCCCCCACGTACACGCGGCTGAACCCGATCACCGCAACCAGCGGCCAGCTCACCCAGCCGGTGGCGGGATACAAGACCTGAAAAAAGGCGGCGGCGGTCGCCGTGTTCAGGGCGTGGTTCGACGGAAAGCTGAAGGTGCCGCCACACCCCACCACCTCATGAACGTGAGGCAAGACCTGACAGGGCCGTGGCCTTGCTGTGAGATGCTTGAGCTGGGCGCCGATGAAATCGACGAGCACGATCAGCACGGCGAGCGTCGGGGTGCCGATGAGAGCCTGGCGCCGATGCATCCAGATCCAGTATCCAAAGGCCAGGAGGATGGGCACGATCAACTGGCCCGGTCGCCCCAACCGGACCATGACCTCATCGAGGAGCGCGGACTGCCCGGCGAGCCCGTTGATCGCTTGGAAGACTGTGGGATCCCACTCCATCATGGCCTCACGTGGACCGATCCCTCTCCATTGCTTCCTCGTTCATGGCAGTTCCTCGACCGGTCAGGCGACAGAATTCTCAAATGGGGCAGGAAGTGGAACCCGCAGGGTCGGCTCGCGCGAGGTCCGACGTACCGACGGGCATGGGGTTTGTTCCTCAGTTTGTGTGTCCTGCTCCCTGGGTGCCTCTCTCATCCTCGCGTCGAAACGGTGTTGTACGACCATGCAGGTGTCGTCGTTTCGCTCAAGGAGTTTCCCGATGCGTCCGCGCAGGCGAGCCATCCGATGGCGGCGGAGCCGAGCGTCTTGGCCAGCGTGCTCGCCGGCCTCCGCGTGCAAGAACACCAGACCATGATTGAGTCGGCCCTCAGCGGAGAGGCCCGGTCCGTGCCGGTCTTCACCCCCTCCGAGATCGACCTCCTCGCGCCGCTGCTGGCTGATGCACTCAACCGAGCCACGGCCGTTGAACAGGTGCGCTTCCGACTGGAGGCATCCGACGATGGCATCCGCGTGATTCGGGCGGGCTCGCTCTTCTTGACGGACGGCGACGTCAATGTGTCGCTCACTCATTACGGTCGAATGCCCCAGCGCCCGCCGACCCTGTCCCGACCCTCGCAGTCCTTCGACCGTTCCAAGCGCTGGACTTTGACGTTCGTGCCGGGTGCGGCGGTGGTCAGTCGCGGCGTCGAGACGACCGTCCCGGCGGACGCCGGCGAGCTTCACGCGGTGGTGATCAACCTTCAGCTCCTGGCGCGCGCATCAGGTGGCGGGCGACGCGCGACCTCCGAGCGTGGGGACACCGACAGGATCCCTGTCGCGGAAGAGCCGACGCAGGATCCCGAGGCGATGGAGGAGGACCTCCGGCGGTTGCGTCGATCGCTACAGGAGCAAGAGCAGCGGCTGGAACAACTCGAGCGCCAGCTCCGGGGAAGGTAATTGGGTAAATCGGTAAGTGGGTAAGTGGGAAGATAATCATTAAGCATTAAACTACATTCCCCCCTTCCCCCCTTCCCAATTACCTAGTTACCAACTTACCCGATTACCTCTTCAGCCGTGGGCGCGACCGAGATGGAAGATCCACTGGGTGAGCGTCACCGCACCAAGCACGAGGCAGCCCAGCAAGGCATCCGTCGCTCCGGTCGGCCAATCCAGTGAATAGGACAGCAGGAACCCCGACAGGGCGATCAGCCCGCCCGCCAGTGCGGCGACCACCGGGACGGCATGAAAGCGCCCGGCCAGTCTCAGGCCGACCATCGTCGGCAGCAGCAAGAATGCAAACGTGAGCAGCGGACCCACCGTCAGCACCCCCAGGGACACCGTCATCCCGACCAGCCCGTAGAGCGTCAAGTCCCACGCCCACACACGCTTGCCCATCGACAGCGCGACGTCCCGGTCCACGCAGACGAGGAGCAGCTCGCGGCGACAATACCACAGGATCAATGCGACAGCCGAGTAGAAACCGAGCAGGAGCAGCATGTCCGTGTCCGAGATCGCGATAATCTGTCCGCGCAGCAGCTGAACCACGCCGACCTCTGGAATATGCTCGGAGGCCAGGAGCAGGATCGTCACCGCTCCGGCGAAGACGTAGACGGCCCCGATGCGCCCCTCGACGAGCCCGCGCCCATACCGCTCGAGGGCGGCCAGCAGGAGCAGCACGCCCGTCGTGAGGAGCGTCGACCCGATCAACGCAATCAAGAAATCGCTGTGCGGCGCCTTGCCCTGGTGAAATGCCAGGTGCCAGAAGATCGCGGCGGCCACGCCGGTGGCCGAGACCTGGGGCAGGGCCACACCCAAAAACACCATGCGGCGGGCATACATCAGCACGCCAATGAGCGGCAGGACGAGTCCGGTCAGGATGCCGCCGTACAGCGCGTTCCTGAGCACGTAGGAGGGATGCAGGATCTCCAGGAGCTCGCTCACGATTGGGTCGCCTCGCTCGGAGCCAACAACCTGCGTTCACGATCCAGGAGGACCTCGATGCGACTCCAGATCAGCCGGGCATCCTCGATCAGCATGACATCCCGGACCACCTCGCGGAGGGCGGGCACAAAATGGTCCGCCCAGAGCATCGTCAGGCCCTCCTCCGATCGGAGTCTGGCCAGCAGAACCACCATCGACCGAACCGAGTCTCGATCGAGGCTCGCGAGTGGCTCATCCATGACGAGGATCGCCGGATTCGTGGCCAGGGCGCGCGCGATCAGCACGCGCTGCTGTTGCCCGCCCGAGAGATCGGTGTAGGCTTTGCGGGCCAGCTCCGTGACACCGACCTCCTCCAGAGCCCAGGCGATCCGCTCCTGGGCCTGCGCGTCCACCCTCCGCCAGGGCTTCGCGCTCTCGTAGGTTCCCATCTCCACGACCTCGTAGACGTTCAAGGGGAGCAAACTGCTAACCGTCGCCCGTTGAGGGACGTACCCCACACCTCCTCTCCGACCGTCGATCGAGGTGTGGAGACGCACCTCGCCGGCAAGGGGACGGAGGATCCCGGCCACCGTTTTGAGAAATGCGGTCTTCCCCGATCCGTTCGGCCCGACAACGGCGATGGACTGGCCGCGGAAGACGTCGAGGGTCACGTCCCGCAGGACCGGGTGGCCGGGGTACCCGACCGTCGCTTCACGAAGGGTGAGAATGGGTTCGGCCATGGATCAGCGCCCTGCCTGACCCGACTGAGCCTGCACAGCCCGGAGGATCGAGCGGAGGTTGAATTCGATCAAATCCTCGTAGGTCTTCACTTCCGGATTCCCTCCCACCATGATCAGAAACTTGGCGACGGCCGCCCCGGTCTGCTCCGCCACCCAGTTTGGGAGCTGCTCTCCAAAGTGGGGCTCACGAAGGACGAGCTTCACGTTCTGCTCCTTCATGCGATCGATGAGCCAAACCAGGTGGCCCTGTGTCGGCTCGATC
>JBFISJ010000154.1:0-6980 GCA_041608595.1 Nitrospiraceae bacterium | reverse complement strand
GGATTGCGCCGCGCGGGGCGACAGACGTCGATCAGGTCGAGCGACATGGTCGCCCCCACGCTCCCTGCCCCGGCGATGACGTCTGCCAAGTCGCACGAGAGCCGGTGCACGAGCATGCCGCCCTCGGAGAAGCCGGTCACGTAGACCCGTGTCCGATCGATGGCGAGGTGTTGCGCCAGGTGGGCGATCAGCGTGCGGACGAAACGCGGATCGTCCACGCCGAGCCCGTCGGCGGTGGTGCAGCGACAGCCGGCGGCCCAGCTCCCCTGGATGCCGTTGGGGAATACGACGATCGCGCCCGCCGCATCCGCGGCGGCGGTGAGGCCGCTTCGCGCCCCGAAGTTGGGGCCGGTATCCGGGAACCCGTGGAACGCGAGCAGCAGCGGCGCCGGCTGGACGCCATCATAGCCGCCGGGGAGGCGGTGCACGTAGGTGCGCTGGAATCCGCCGGACCACACCCACTGACCCAAGACCCCGTCCCCCTCCTCGGGGGTGTTGGCGTCGAGGCTGCAAGCAGCCACCACGCCAAACACGAGCGTCCCGAGGACCCACACGCGCGGGTGACCTCGTGGCCGCACGGCTATGGGGATGGGACCTCGAATGCCGAGGTCCTGTCGGGCGGCGAGCCCTCGACCCAGCGCTGAATGGTTGCCCGCTCCTGCTCGGAGAGGCGCGCGCCGCGGTGGAGCAGCAGATAACTCTTGAGCGGCATCTTCCCCTCCCCGACTTCTTCCCCGATCTCTTCGATGTGGTCCGCCCGTTCCTCCGCATCGTACCGGTTCCACGTGGAGAAGTTCATGTGCTCGCGGGCATGGTTCACGTGTCGGGTCACGTACCACGACGCTGGCGCCACGTACGCGTACCACGGCCACCGGGACTCGAACGAGTGGCAGTCGTAGCAGGAGCGCTCGAGGACGCGCGCGACCTCCGCCGGGGCCGTGATCTCCTCTTCCACGGCTGGGTTGGTGCGGGTGACGGGGACGAGTTGGACGACGACGATGGCGGCGACCGCCACCCCAAACACGGTGGTCTTCCTGGACACGTGCTCTCCGGTGAACGGTGGGTGAGCTGCGGAACGTCGAGTGCGCCCGGGAGGACTCGAACCTCCGACCCTCGGCTTAGAAGGCCGATGCTCTATCCAGCTGAGCTACGGGCGCCTGTTGAGCCAATCTAGCGCCCCGCCAGGCTGCGTGAAACGCCACCGACATACGACACGCCCGGCACCGTTGGCGCCGGGCGTGGTCCCCTGCCTGCTCACCAGCTCGACTCAGTCGTCCAAGCCCAACACGACCCAGAGGCCGTGCAGATGCTCTTCACATGGCAGGCACGGGGCGAGCTTCATCTCGAGTTCTTCCTGCGAGCACTCGATGCAGTCGGCCTCTTTCCCGGTGAGCTCCTTGATGGCGGCGCGTTGCTCATCGGTGAGGCGGATCATGACCTTCCTGTCGGCGGCCGGCATCGCTCCTCCTCGAAGCGGCATCAGGAGAAACTATAGGGTGGCCACCGTGAAGATTTCATGAACCTGCCGCCCCAGGCGTCAGTAACGCACGCCCGCGCCGATGCCGATGAGCGCCGTCGAAACGAAACCGCCGGCGTAACACACGACGAGGGGAATCCAGGTGCCCAAGGCGACGAGCGCATACCATGGGGTCGCAAGGAAGGTGACCGGCCCGAGCAGGAATCCGCCGAGGATGCCCCAGACGCCGGCCTCGAGATAGAGGACCCGAAGACAGACACCGAGCCCGCCGAAGCCACAGATCACCCATCCCACCCAGCCAACGATGGTGAGTGCCGATCCGAGGAGCCGCCGAATCACCGTGAGTCGCACCTGTCCCTGAGCATCGGCCGCCAAGGTAGCAAGGAGCATGCACATTTCAGACGTGGAGCGTTATGTTATTACAGGAACGGAGCTTACGACGCTCACGCTGATCCGGAGCGGGACCTCACGTAGTGTCTCAAGTCGAGGCGGCGCAGCAGTGCCTGGCGTAGCGGTTGCTCGGGGCGTTCAGAAGGTGGTGCCTCGATCGGCACGGTCGAGGCACAGCCACCGACGTAGCAGACAAGGAGCGAAGGCGCGTATAGAGATTCCATGGACGGTCGGCGAGGCCACCGCCTGCGCCACCGGCGGTGGCTACCGTCGGCCCCGTCGGTGACGGCGCGACACTAGATTCCGTCCCAGGTGCGTGTCGCGCCTCATGCCTGCTCGGATCGGGTGATTCTGGCACGGAGGTATCTGTGGATCTCTTCATCACGGCGGTCGCCGTGGTCCTCATCGTCTCAGCGTTCTGCTCTCTGTCGGAAGCGGCGCTCTATGCCGTCGCGCCGGGCTATGTCCGCCAGCTCTCCGAGTCGGGCACGCTGCGGGGCAGATCGCTGTTCCGACTCACCAAACACATCGGGCGCCCCATTACGGCCATCCTCATCCTCAACACGGCGGCAAACACGGCCGGGGCGGTGATCGCCGGTGCCCAAGCGCGGCTCCTATTTGGTGAATCGGCCCTGCTCTGGTTCTCGGTTCTCTTCACCATCGCGGTGCTGGTCGTCTCGGAGATCCTCCCCAAGATCGTCGGGGTGTCCTTCAGCCGACGGGTATCGCAACTCGTTGCGGTTCCTGTCGAGGGACTCGTGCGCTTTCTGTGGCCGGCGGTCTGGCTCACGCAGCGGGTCTCCTCGGCAATGACCCACGGGCGGGAGCCGCTCGTGCCGGAGGCTGAGGTGCACCGTCTCGCCGACCTAAGTGCGGAGGAAGGAAGCATCCTTCCCATCGAAGCGGCTCTGGTCAAGAACGTGTTGAAGTTGGACGAGATTAAGACGCGCGACATCATGACACCTCGGACTGTGGTATTCAAGCAACCGAACGACGTCACGGTGCGAGTCCTGTCTGCCGAGGCGTGGACGCTGCCCCACGCGCGCATTCCCATCCACGACCCGACCGACACCGAGCATTGGACGGGAGTCGTACTGCGGCGGGACATTTTGGCGGCGCTGGGCCGAGACGAGTTCGACGTGACGCTCGCGTCCTTGGCCAAGCCGCTCATCTTCGTGCCCGACATGGTCCCGGGTCACGAGCTGTTGCACCTGTTTCTCAGGCGTCACCGCCACCTGTTCGGCGTGATCGACGAACATGGCAGTATCATCGGCATCGTCACGCTCGAGGACGTGCTGGAATCCCTGCTGGGTCAGGAGATCGTGGACGAAACCGACAACGTGGCGGATTTGCGCGAGGTTGCCCGTCTCCGCCGGCAGCAACAGACCCGGGATTACGAGGAGCACCGCAAGGCACGCGGCGGCCCGGGGCGAGGTCGTCCGGCCGATTAGCCGGCCCCTGGCCCGGTCGCGGCGTGGGGGAGTCGGGGTGGCCGGATTGGACGATGACGCGGTAGCAGGCGCGAACTACGGGCGTCACGACAATGCCCCGCCGGGTAGGCGGGGCTCGAGTCGGGGCGGCCGGATTCGAACCGGCGACTTCCTGCTCCCAAAGCAGGCGCGCTACCGGGCTGCGCCACGCCCCGTACGCAAAGCTCTCAGTTAACTCATTTCAGTTGTCAGTCTGCCGTGAACGGTACACTGTCCAGGGCAGACGGACAACGCAGAGCGCTCTGCTGACTGTCTGGATCGGCCAGGCCATTTCAAACATGGCGTCCTTACCTCCGAAACGCGTTACTTAACGACAACAAACAATTTCGACTCTTGTGCTCCCCATTCCCGGGCGCATATTCCCCTATCCCGTGGTGGCTCCTCCCGGCCCCGCCGCCTGACAGACGCCGCAGTCTGGCGACCGCCCGACGACGCGCTTCGAGAGACCCCTACTGAACTGCATATGCAGACCGTTTTCTGACTCTCCCGAGGAGAACTTCATGCGTATCTTCCGCAGCGCCCTGTTTCCGCTCATCGTGAGCGCCCTGGTCGTGTCGTGCAACGATCAGCCTACATCGACGGAGAGTCCCGCCGTTGATGGCCCGCTGTTCAACTTCAGCAATGGTCCGGCCAATCCAGGGCCCATCATCGTGAGATCACAGACTGCGTTTGCAGCCTTCTACGTAGACACCAAGAAGGGTATCAGTGCTATTCATGGAGCAGACATCGCTGGGGAATTCTGCAATGGAATAGTGAATTTCGACCTGGTGGATCTCCAGAGCATTAGCGTACCAGAGGATGCAAACCGGCTCAACGAGTTGATTCAGGGCGCTGACGTGACGACGTCCGTTTGGCCGTTCACAAACTTTGACTGTGGTCTGTTCACGACGGTCACCCCGCTGGCGTCAGGCAGCGTCGACCTGGTTTCCACCGACAACGACCTTCTTGTCTTCCTGAATCCAGACAACAGAAACGCCAATGCGTTTGGCTTCAGAGCCCACGGCAAACTTCAAGATCAGTCTGGCGCGCGTGCCAACTTCAGCGGGCATTCCAACTGTGTCTGGGATGGCAACGATTTCCAATCTCTGAAATGCGTAGACAGGATAAACCTGCAATAGGCTGCTGAAGGCTCCGCGGCCGAGAGCCACTTTGAGGAAAGGGCAGCGCTCCACCATGCGCTGCCCTTTCCTCTTCGCTTACCAGAAAAAAAGTCGGGAGAACTGGCTCTCCCCCCGACACATCTTGGGCCAGATCTGGACACCCGAGCTGTCGTGCTCAAGCGGGCGCTAGGTGCGGGCCGGAAATCCGACCGGACTTGTCAGGTTTGCTGCCGAGTGCTATAACAGGAGGCCATCCCCGTCGGTGCCTGTAGGCCGTAAGCCGTCCAAACGCCCCGCCCTTGGACGTTCGCCCGGCGACACGACGTCCGCTCCACCGGCTGACGCGCATATGGTGTTTTACTCCTCCATCCTCCCAAGGAGAGCGCCATGCGTATCCGACGCAGCGCCCTGTTCCCTCTCCTCCTGAGCGCCCTGGTCGTGTCGTGCAGCGATCAGGCCCCGGTCGTGCCCCTCGAGGACGGGCCCGTGTTCAACTGGATGAACAATCCTGACAACGGCAACTTCAGGATCTTCCGCTCGCAGCAGCACATCATCGCGTGCTGGACCGACTCCAAGACCGGGCTGCGAGGGTGCCACGCCACCGTTCCGCTCGGCGGGGGCAGTGAGCCCGACTGTGGCCTACAGCACCTGTCGGATCCCGCCGACTGGCAGCAAGTGCTTGTCGACGAGGATGTGTTTCGGGTTGTGGCCAACGCCATTGGAGCCGTCTGGATCACGGTCCGTGACCTCAACACCCCCGGCGACTGCTTCGGCGCGGCTCTGGTGGCCGAAGGCTGGGGTACCATGCACTACACAGACAACGATCAGTTCGGGACGGTCGTCAACAACACGAACGCCTGGGGTTTTATGGCCGCTGGTGACCTGACGACCACCGGTGGGGACCCGGCGAAGTACAACGGTCACGCACGGTTCAACTTCACGTTTGACAAGGATGGGAACTTCGTCTTCCGGCCCCTGTCCCTGGAAGTGAACCTTCACTGAGGGTCGCCGGTTGAACGGCGGGAGGCGAATGCACCGCCTGGCCTCAGCGCCGGGCGGTGCTGTTTTGCCCCGTGACCGAGACTCGGTCGGAAACGTCTTCTGTCTGATGAACACGAGCCCCCATCGTTGGCGACGCATCAATTTCGGAATCATGCGAGCCGTACCCGACCATTCCCGTCCAGTTGCAGCACTCCTGCGACTCTTGCGCTGTCCCATCTCGTGGCCTATCCTGGGCCCCATAATCGGAGGACCGCTGTCGGAGGCCGGCCGGCCCGCCGCCCGACAGACGCCGCTGTGTGACGCCTACCTCGCATCCGGGCCGGTTCGCTCCCGGCAGCCATGGAGCGATGCCACTGCCGACGGCCCGGAGTGTGGCCCCGCCGCCAACACGGCGCCCACCGTCCAGACGCCCACCGACGACGAGGCCGTTGGACCGCCGACGGAGAACGCCTTCACTCTTCTCCTAGGAGGTTTGGAATGCGTGCCCTACGCTTGCTGTTCATCCCGCTCGTGCTGGTCGCGTGTACCGACCAGACGCCGGTCGCGCCCATCGAGGACGGGCCGGTGTTCAACTGGATGAACAACCCGGACAACGGGAACTTCCGCGTCGTGCGGGTTCAGGAGCACTTCGCCACCTTCTGGACCGATCCGTCCAATGGCCTGCGGGTGGGCCACACCACGTTCCCACTGGCCGATCCGGATTGCAGCCCAATGGGACTCCTGGAGCCAGCCGCGATCCAGAGCATCCAGGACATCAACGAGGACGACTTCTTGCTCAGCCGGCTGAACGAGCTCTATCACGCCGACGACATCTTCATTCTCGTACGGGATCTGAACCAGCCGGGTGACTGCTTTGGCGCCAAGCTGATCGCCACCGGGTATGGCAAGTTGCGGGGGAACGACAACGACCTGTTCGCCTGGTATCCGTTTTTCGTCACGGGTGAGGAGAACGATCGCAACAACGCCAACTCGTTTGGCTACCGGGCCCAGGGGAAGCTCACCGCAATGGATGGCACGCCGATGCGCTACAACGGCGTCTTCCGGTTTGTCTGGGACCCGGACGGAATCCCGCCGGTTGAGGAAGTCGTTGCCAAAGTGAACGTGCACTAGCTCATCGAATTGCGAGATCACATTGAGCGCCCGGCCGCAAGAGCCGGGCGCTCCACCCCTTCAGTCCGCAAACCCACGTCTGGTCGGAGCCGGTCTCACGTGATCGCGTCTCGAGAAGAGGCGTCCCGTCACGCGTGACGAACGCTCCACGCATTCGTGACACAGCCACTTCGAAGCGCACGATCCATACCGGACCTTTCGCTTTCGGTTGTGGCACGACTGCGACTCTTGCGCTCACCAGTCCCGTGCCCTACCCTGGCGCCCCATAACCGAAGGACCGCTGTCGGAGGCTGGCCGGCCCGCCGCCCGACAGACGCCGCTGTGTGACGCCTACCTCGCATCCGGGCCGGTTCGCTCCCGGCAGCCATGGAGCGATGCCACTGCCGACGGCCCGGAGTGTGGCCCCGCCGC
>JBFISJ010000153.1:0-7006 GCA_041608595.1 Nitrospiraceae bacterium | reverse complement strand
GCCAGACGGCTCAAGGATTCGCGCTTTAGCCCTTTCGGATCGAGGTATGGCTTCGCCTCAAGAGCCTCCGCACGCTTCTCGAGTTGCGCCGCCTTCGTCTTCAGCTCGTCGGCCTGCCTTTCGTAGAGGCGCGCGGCCTCCAGGTAATCATCGGCTGTCGCCTGCGCCGTGAGACGCTCCTGCAAAGATGCCGGAAGGACGTCGCTGTTCCCCGTCGCACAACCGGCCAATCCGCCGATCACTAGCACCGCCGACAGCAATCCAATTCTTCCGTAAGTGGCCACATTCCCTTTCATCTCCCCCTCCTTCTGGATCACTCGGGATCCACGGTGACCAGCGCTGCGGGGCTCTCCCCGCACGAAGCGCCGATGTGCCTATGTTATAAGTCGGGCGGGCCTTTCCGGGTATCAGGGAATCCCTGAGGCTGGGCCGAAAAAGACCCGAGGTGGGGTTGGAATTCACCGGACGGAGGCTGTCCGGGAGGGTGCCATCCATGGCTCGCCCTCAGGCATCCGTGGTGATCAGGCCGGCGCGGATGGCGTAGCGAACGAGTCCGGGCACGTCGTGGATGTCGAGCCGATTCATGATCGCCGCCCTGTGCGTCTCGACGGTCTTGACGCTCAGGTCGAGGCGGGTCGCGATCTCTTTGGTTGAATGCCCCTCTGCGATCATTTGGAGGATCTCGCGTTGCCGTGGCGTAAGCTTGGGCTGCGATTGAGGAGCCTCGCCATCCTGCTGCAGGAACTCCTGGACGAGACGCTTGGACACCGCGGGCGTCAAGTAGGTCTCACCCCGCATGACGGACTTCAGGGCAAGCTCCAGTTCGGCAGGGTCGGCCCCTTTCAACAAATAACCCGCCGCGCCTGCGCTGAGCGCCTGCCGCAGGTATTCATCGTTGGCGTGCATGGACAGCATGATGATTTTCACCGAGGGCCACCGCCTCAGGATGCGTGCAGCCGTCTCCAAGCCGTTCAGTTCGGGCATCGCGATGTCCATGAGGATGACGTCGGGTCGTCTTCGTTCAACGGCCTCCAGGGTCTCATGGCCGTTGCTGGCTTCCGCAATCACCTCCACACCCTCAATGCTCTTGAGCAGCGCGCGCAGCCCGGCTCGAATCAACGCGTGGTCATCGGCGAGCATGATGCGTATCGTGGGCATCAGGGTCCTGAACGGCGCCTTCAGCCAGGCTCTGAATCGTCCGGGATGCGTGCGACGACGGCGGTGCCGCCGCCGGGCGTCGATTCGATGGTGAGCTCCCCGCGCGCGAATTTTACCCGTTCCTGCATGCCGATCAGTCCCATCGTGTCGCCACGGGCTGCACGATCCAGAGCCTGATCCACCTTGAATCCAACTCCGTCGTCCTGCACACGGAGATATACCTCACCGGGCCCGTGGCCCATCGTCACGCTGACGGAGGCTGCTTTGGCATGGCGAAGCACGTTGGTGACAGCCTCCTGAATCACTCTGAAACAGAGGGTCGCCAGATGGGGTGGCAGGCTGGAGAGCGTGTCCTCCGCCACCACGTGGTGCGCGAGCCCCGCACGCTCGGCCTGCCGCTGCACGTACCAGCGGACCGCGGCAAGGAGGCCGACGTCGTCCAGGAGGGAGGGGCGCAGATCCAAGGACAAATCACGCACGCGCTGCATGAGCTGGTCGAGGATGGCTTTGGAATCGTTGAGCGTGGCGGCGACCGGCTTGACGTCGGCTATTCGCTCCATCGTCTGAAGGTTCATCTTGATCGCGGTCAGGGCTTGGCCCACCTCGTCGTGCAGGTCGCGGGCCAAACGACGTCGCTCCTGCTCCTGAACTTCAAGTAGTTGTTGGGAAAGAGTGCGCAACCGGCTATGGGCATGAAGCAAAGCCTCTTCAGCATGTTTTCGGTCCAGGTAAGAGGCCAGGCTGTCCGCCAGGGAGTTGATCAGGTCGCGCTCCTCCGCCAGAAAGGGCCCCTCGTGGAATGGGGGACGCTCCTCCAAGTAGACCACCTCGATGCGACCCCGCCTCCCGTCGGAGGTGACGAGGTCCGCGGTCTGACTCCAGGCTGTCTGTCGGAAGTTGGGTGTGTCGAAGGTCAGTGTGTCGAAGGTGATCCGAGCCGCCGTGATCTCCGGATACTGCCACGCCGGTGGCAGTAAATTCACAATCTTCTGGAGAACGGTCGACGGAGGACTTGCGCTGTCCTGCAGCAATCCGACGGCGCGGTGCAGGGCGGTGAGCTCCTTGACCCGCTCACCGAGCACATGCATGAGGCGGCGCCGCTCTTCCTCGATCAGGGCGCGCTCAGCCGCCGCCGCCTCGAGCTCCCGCACGCGGCGACGAAGCAGGCGGACCTCACGGTCGAGAGCGCCTCGCGCCTGTGTTCGCCTTGCAGCCTTTGCCCGCGCCACCTTACCTCTCCACCAGAGTGCGGCCATTGTCGCCCACACTGCCGCCTGATGTCGAGCGTCACCGGCTTAGCCGGCAGCGACCTTCGGCTCAAGATTGACGCGGGACTTGATGGAGTTGGAGATCAGGCAGTTCGCCTCGGCCTTTGCCAGGATTTCCTTGGCCTTGTCGACGGCATCGGCAGCCTGGACGGTCACCGATGGTCTCACGGTCACCCCGGTCACCTGCAGCTTGCCGTCGACCAGCTCCACTTGGCCTTCCGCCTCGCTCTCGTACGCTGAAAAGGCGACTCCGGCCCGTTCGGCAAAAGCCAGGAACGTGCTCATGATGCAGGTGTTGACCGCAGACACGAAAAGATCCTCCGGAGACCAGATGCCATCGTGTCCTTTGAACTCGGGGGGCGTCGCCACCGGCACGTCGGGCTTCCCGGCCGACCCCATGACACCCTTTTTCTGCTCCGTCCACCGCACCGTCGCGCGATACGTGTACTTCTTGCTTCGAACCTCCATGCGGGCCTCCTGCATAAGGTGAGCAGCCACCCGAAGTATAATTGTAAGCGGTTATGCGGCGAAACCCAAGTCTCTCTTCAAGAAAAGCTGACAGGTCACAGGCTGACAGGTTCCGGACTCGATACCTGCCTACAGGTTCAGCTTGTCACACTCTGAAGTGTCAGCTCCTCCCCTTCTTGGCAGCCTGTCAGCGTCCCTCTGTAGTTAGAACGCGATGCCCACGTACCCGCCGACCGTGCCGAAATTGTTGGTCGTATCCGTTTGGCCCGAAGCGAGATGAAACCGCCCGTCCAGCCCGAGGTGGAAGGCCTTGTAGAGCTGAAACTCGCCGCCCAACCCGAACTGTGCGCCGATGTCGAGCACGGTCGTGTCGTTCGACGGCGGGCTGATCACATGGAAGTCCAGCCCGATCGGAATGATCCAGGGGCGGAAACGGCTTCCTTCCAGAAACTTGATCTTCGGCGCGATGTCCACGGTCAGCATGGTGATCTGGACTTCGTCCGTCCGCGCGCTGCAGGTCGGGACCCCGGCCACCGCGCAGGTCGTCGGAACGGCGACTTGCACGTTCTTGGAGTTGAAGCGCTTGAACTCGACGCCGATCTCACCGACCGCCCAAGTCTTGGACATCATCCCCCAGACATCCTTTGAAAGGACGAGGTCGAGCCCCGCACCAACATAATACCCCGAGTCACCCCCGTTGAGGCCGGCGAACCCGAAGACGTCCGTGAACACTTCGTTGGATCGGTCGCTGGTCGCCCATGCGCCTCCACCTCTGAAGAACACCATGTTACCCGTCCCCTCCGCGAGCATCCCGGTGGAAGGCGGCTCCCGACGCTCCAAGCGGCTCACCCGTTCCTCCACCGAACGGATGTCGCTCGCCTCGGATTGCCTGACCAGCTCCTGCATGCGTTCCAGCCGCTCCTCAAGGCGCTTGACCCGCTCGTCGGTGGTCATGTCCTGCGCCCATGTCTGGTGACCGATATTGATCAGGATGACCGCGGCGAAACAGGCGCAGACTCGTGCGACGCCGTGCACGAGTCTTGCTGCGTATGAATGTGGTGGGTTCATGATCCCCTCCTCGGCTTGTCCGGAGCCGACCGGCTTGCCAATCGGCGCAGGGCATGGTTGGTGGTAGGAGGAGGATGCTACGGGAGCGTGAGCAGGAAAAACCTTGCGCGAGAACAGGCCCGGAGTGGATCTTCGTCAAGCTCAGGGCTGGGTCTTTAGACCTAGGTAAGGTGAGCTCCCGCTCAGCAGGAGGGAGGGAGGAGAAAAGGGTGGTCCGACCGGTCTACTTGGACGCAGCCGACATCGCCGCCGCTCTGGCGATTCTCTGCAGGTGGTCCGGCCGCAAAATGGTGATCTCGCGCCCCCTGAGGTGGACGATCTCCGAGCCCTGAAAGGATTTGAGCAGGCGCACCGTCGTTTCCAAGGTCATGGCTGCCATCTGGGCTAGCTCTTCGCGTTTCAAGGCCAGCATGATGGTGCACCCGTTCGGTCGCGGCTCCCCGTATCGTTCCGCCAGCTCCAGCAACAGTCTGGCGAGGCGCTCGCGCGCTGTGAGAAAGGCAACCCGGTCCACCTCTTCCAGGGTGACGCGCATTTGCCGGCTGAGCAGCTTGATGACGTTGACCGCGAGTCCGCCGCGCCGAGACAGTAGGGCGAGGTATTGGTCCCGGTCGATGACGCAGACTTGCGACGGCTCGAGCGCCTGGCAGGTGACCTCGTGGACGGCACCGTCCTGAAACGTGTGGCGTTCGATCAACATGCCGGGATCGACGATGGCCACAAGCCGCTGATGCCCGCGGGACGTGGACCGCGTCAGCTTTACGCGCCCCGAGCACAACACGTAGAGCCCAAGCGTGGTGTGCCCCTCATAAAAGACGTATTGCCCGGGCTCATAAAGCACGGCCCGCCGCAGACGCTCGAAGTCGGCGGCGGCCTCGCCGCCCAGATCACACAGATCCGCACCCGTCTTGTGGACGCATCCCTGACAGCTCGGCACGGAATTGCGTGACATCATGGCGTCGCCCAAACGGGGCAGGAGAGCCGTGGTCGTCTGTCGGCTCCCGCACTTACTTGCTCAGCGGAAAGGAAATGATGATGCCGCCCATCACGTCACCGACCTTGCGATCGCGCTTGGCGCTTAGAATATGGCCGTTGTGGCAGGTCACGCAGGCCTTGGAGACCGCCAGGTCCGCATAAATGGCCTTGAAGTAGCGCCGCTCCCCCCTCGTGATGACCCCGGTATAGGGTTTCGAGGGATCCTTTTGGACCGCCTCTAGCCCCTTCCGCTCGAAATCGGTTGTCGGCCCATTCCTCTCGTAGATCGGGAATAGGCTCGCGAGGCGATATTTCAGGCCCGGCACGTCTTGCTCCGCCTTCAAGCCCGAGAGCTGGAGCATCTGCGCCGGGAGCGGGAGCCCGCTCCGTTTCTTCCATCCTTCCGTCGCCATCACGATGCCGCTGTCCTGCATGCGCTCGACCACGTGGGTCGTATACAAGGTTCGATCGGCTTGGAGGACGGCGTGGATGTAATCCGCCACGAGCTTCGCTGGGATCCCATCGCCCTCTTCCGCATCCTCGGAGGCCAGTGCCAGCCCCGCGAAGACGCACCCGGCCAGCAACACGATCGCTATCGTGCGCATGATTCCCTCTCGACTCATCATGCACCTCCTTTATCCTTACGGCGCCGGCGAGATGACGGCTTGTCCCCGTCCATTGTCAGCCCTTCTCACCGCCGCGGCGACTGCGATGTTCTTTGCGCAGCGGAACCCGAGCCAGTTCATGCGTGTCTCCGGATCGGCCCCGTTCCGTTGCGCGGCTCTGACCATCGGGGTGCTGTCGATCCAGCCCCCGCCGCGAAATGCCCGATGCGTTCCCCCCTCGGGACCCGGCGGGTTCCGCTCCGGGCCGCCATGATAATACTCCGGGTCGTACCAATCCGCTACCCACTCCGCGACATTTCCGGCCATCTGATGGACCCCGTAGGGGCTCACGGCGTTGGCGTACCGGTCGACCTCGATCACGGGTGGGTAGAGGTGCAGACGCTCCGGGCGATCGCGAACGGGCCCGGACAGGCCCGTTCGCCCGAAGTTGGCGCGGCTCAGGCCAGCCGAGCGATTTCCCCATGGGTAGCGCCGCCCGTCGGTGCCGCGCGCCGCTTTTTCCCATTCGGCTTCCGTGGGCAACCGCTTGCCCGCCCACCGACAATAGGCATCGGCCTCGAACCAGGTCACGTGCATGACCGGATGATAGGCCATGGTCTCCTGAAAGTTGCCGCCGTCGTACTTCCAGTCGATGAGCGGAGGCTCATCCGTTGCCAGGACGAACCGGAGGAACTGCAGGGCCGTGACCTCGTACTTATCGATCTCGAAGGCGTCGAGATACACCGTGCGCTGCGGCAACTCCGGCTTGTAGGCCATGCGGTCCCGCTTCCGGTCGCTGCCCATCAGAAACCACCCGGCGGGAATGCGAACCATTTCCGATCTGACTGGGAGCTTCGCACGTTCCCGCGCCAGCTCCTTTCCCTCCGCGGTCCACGCCGGCCGATAGTCCGAGACATCCATCGCGTCCACCTTGGCGAACGCACAGACGGCGCCTAGGGAGACCGCGAGAGCAGCGGTGACTCTCCTCATTGTCAATTGTCTTGCCATCAGGACACCTGCCCGACACACGGCCTCATGATCATTCGGTCAGGGTTGCCCCTGCTCCTCACGCCTCACTGTCTAGTATTTCTGCCGCTCCACCGACGGCACGATCTCCTCATTCAGAATATCCACGCCGAATCGCGGGTTGTCCATCGCTTCCGTAGCGTACAGCCGACCTTTGGGCGCATCGAACTCCACATTCAGCGTCGCCGTCCCGTTGGCCGGGATCGTGACTGTGTAATGCTTCTGGAGCAGCGGGTGCCACACCAGGACTGAATAGGTTCCTGGCGGGATGTTGTCGATGCTGAACCGTCCGTCTTGGTCCGTTTTGGCAAAATAGGGATGTTCAACGGCCAGTCCCCAACTTTCCATGTACGCATGAAACCCGCATTGCATGACGAAGACGTTCCGCCCCTTTCCCACCCTGACTTTCTGACTCATGACCCGGCCCGCCAGGTGCTT
>JBFISJ010000152.1:0-7034 GCA_041608595.1 Nitrospiraceae bacterium | reverse complement strand
GCCAACCCCTCACTGCCCTCGACGGAGTTCTTGACGGAGATTTTGTACCAGTTCGGGCTGAAGACCGGCGGACCAAAAGTCAAGATGCTCCATCGACTGAACGACCATCTTCTGGCGAACCAACGGCGTGACGTCAACAACATCCTGATGGTCGATGAAGCCCAGGCCGTGCAGGATCCCGCCATCTTTGAAGACATCCGGCTGCTGTTGAATTTTCAGCTTAACGATGAATTTTTACTGACGTTGGTGTTGTTCGGACAGCCCGAGCTGAACGAGCGCGTGGCCCTCCTCCCGCAGCTCAATCAACGGATCGCCATTCGCTACCACCTGAGGCCGTTCTCCGTGGACGAGACCGCGGAGTACGTCCGGTTTCGTCTGGAGGCCGCCGGCGGGCGCAGCGATATGTTTACGAAGGATGCCCTGCAGGAGCTCTTCCTGCTCAGCCAAGGCGTCTGTCGCGTCCTCAACAATCTGTGCGACCTGAGCTTGTTGCTCGGCGCGCAAGAACAGATGACCGAGATCTCGCCATCCGTCGTCCAACGAGCCGGCAGCCTCACCTAGGATCGCGGCGCAGACTTCGCCCCATCACTCCGCTCGCCCTCTCCCCCTCTCCGGCCTCATTTCAAAGTCCGGACGGGATTGCTATAATCGCCCCGGATGAGGCGGCCCCAACACCCGCCTCCTGTCGGCGCCGATGCCCAAGATCATTACAGCCAAGCGCCTCGAAGGGGAAACGGATCGAGCGCGGGACTACGTCAAAACGCACATCCTGTTTCCCTCCGGCATCCTTGGCCTCATCTTCATGGTGTCCTCCCTGGCCTCGCTGGGCTACCAGTTCCTCGCGGAAAGCTATGATGGGCAAACGTTCCTGCAAAGCTCTGTGCTGCTGGTGCTCGGCGCGATCCTCGGGTGGAGCCAGACCCGCTACCACCGATATCTGCTCCACACGTATCCCGAGCATTTCGCCGGTCGGATGCGGATCTATAGCAAGGGCAAAAAAGGACGCGGCAAGCGGGAGACGCCGGCGCCCCCGCTCGTGCATCAGGGACGCGCACTGGTGCCGATCGCCTATGTCATCGGGGTGTTGTTTCTGGTCGGGGCTTCGTCCCTGGCCACCGTCGGCGGTCATCTGTCCGCCATGCCGGCGTACCTGATGCCGTGGGCGGGGTTCTTCTGGGCCAAGCTGTTCTTCTGGCGGGGGTTGCTGCGGGAGCACGGGGCCGGCCGGCGATAAGCCAGGGGGGCCTCTATTTCTTTTTTGTCCTCGGTTTCTTCCGTGTCAACAGGGCGCGGAGGGCCGACTCGAGGTCGGCGACGCGGTGCTGCAACGCCCGGACCTGCTGCCGGAACTCCGGCAGTCGGGGCACCAGGGTTTGTGCCTTGATGAACTGCTCGTGCGGCATCGCCGGCGCGCCGGATACGATCTGGTTGCCCTCGAGGCTTCGTGTCACGCCGGACCGGGCCGCGATCAATACGCGATCGCCGATCTGCACGTGGTCCGCGATGCCCGCCTGACCTCCCACCATGACGGCACGACCCAAGGTCGTGCTGCCCGCGATCCCCACCTGCGCGACGATGATGCTATCCTCGCCGATGACTACGTTGTGCGCGATCTGTACCAGGTTGTCGATCTTGGTGCCTCGCTTGATGACGGTCTGACCGAATGTGGCTCGATCAACCGTGACATTCGCTCCGAGCTCGACATCGTCTTCGATCCGGACTCCCCCGATTTGGGGGATCTTCTGGTGCACGCCCCGGTGCTGCACATAGCCAAAGCCGTCGCTCCCGATCACGGTCCCGCTGTGAACGACGACGCGTGCACCGAGGACGCATCCCTCCCGCACCGTCACAGTGGGATAGAGGAGGGTGTCGTCGCCGATGACACAGTCATCGCCGATGAAGACGCCCGGATAGAGAGTGACTCGAGCGCCGAGCGTCACACGATCACCCAGCGTGACGTGCGGCCAGATCGATGCGTCCGGGCCGATGGACGTGTCCCCGCCGCGGATGAGATCATCGGCGATTCCGCGGCGGGCCTGAGGGGCCAGAAAGAATCGCTCGACCACCCTCGCGAACGCGTAGCCGGGGTTGTCCACGACGACCTGCGCGGCGCGAAGGTCGTCGACCGGCTGAGGCACCAGGAAGGCGGTCGCCCGGGATGACCGGGCGGCGGCGGCGAACCGCTCGCCTGAAATGAAGGTGAGATCGCCGGGAGCCGCGTCGGTCACGCTCGATACGCCCGTGATGATCGTCTCCCCCGCACCGTCGATCTGACCGTCGACAAATCGCGCGATGTCGTGGAGTGAAATATGCTGGTCGTCACGCCGACGCGGCATGCAGGCTCAGCCTCGCTTCTTCTTGCTCGGTCGAGTGGAGGGGCGTGACGGCGCAGTCGGTTTCAGCCGACGCTCCACATAGGTCACGACGTTGCCGACCGTGAGTAATTGAGGAAGATCCGTGTCAGGAATCTGCAAATCGAACGCCTCCTCGATGCGATACAGCAGCTCGATCGTCGCCATGGAGTCCAGACCGAGATCGTCGCGCAACGAGTCCCCGAGGCTCACCTTGTCGACATCCCGCTTCAGATACGAGGCCAGCTCGGATCGGATTTTCGTCGCGAGGTCTACTGAGCTCCCCATGGCTTAGACGCGTGACTCCCTTGCCACTTCCGCCTCCGCTAACGCTTCGGCGGACCAGTCAGCGGGCCTGCCTGCCTTCGCGAATTCTCCTGCGGGCTTGCCCGCCGGAGCTTCAGCGAAGGCGAGTGAACACGACGGCGGCGTTGTTGCTCCCGAACCCGAATGCATTCAGCATGGCGACTTTGACCCTGCGCTCCTGTCGCCGGCGTGAGATCCCCGGTAACCGGCAGTCCGGATCGGGATGATCGTAGTTTGCCGTCGGATGGATCAACCCGGTCTCCACGGTGAGGGCGCAGACCACCGACCCGATCGCACCCGCCGCGCCGAGCGTGTGTCCGACGAGCGATTTGGTGGCATTGACGGCGAGCGTGTTCGCCCGGGCCTTGAACAGCTTGCGGATCGCCTTCACCTCGACGGCGTCGCCGACCGGGGTGGAGGTCGCGTGCGCATTGATATAATCGACCACACCGGGCCGGAGTTTGGCATCCGCCAGTGCCAGCGCCATGGTCGTGGCCACCTCCTCGCCGTCCTCGCGGGGAATGACCATGTGATAGGCCTCGCTCGTCGCCGCGTAGCCCGCCACCTCCGCGTAGATGTGCGCCTTGCGCTTGCGCGCGTGCGCGAGGGACTCCACGACGAGCGCGGCCGCACCCTCACCCATGACGAAGCCGTCCCGGTCGCGATCAAAAGGGCGTGAGGCACGTTCGGGCTCCGCGTTGAAGCGGGTGGAGAGGGCGCGCAGCGAGCAGAACCCCGCGAAGACCAGGGGCGTCAGGCTGGCATCGGCCCCCACCACGATGACGACGTCCGCCGTCCCGTTCCGAATGCACGACAGCGCCTGCCCCATGGCGTGTGCGCTGGAGGAGCAGGCGGTGGAGATCGTCAGGTTCGGGCCCTTGGCGCCCAGGTGCATGGCGACCGCGCCCGACGCCGAATTGAGCGTGATCATGGGGATGAAATTGGGGTGGACCCGGTGAGGCTTGTGGCTTTGATACAGGCGCGTAATCTCGTTCTCACCCATCACCATGCCGCCCATACCGGCTCCGACGACAACGCCCACGCGATGGGCCCGGGCAGCCTCAATGCGCAACCCGGCGTCGGCGACACATTCGTGCGCCGCCACGAGCGCGAACTGGGCATACCGATCGACGCGCTCAGCCTGAACGGGATCGAGGATCTGCTCCGGGTGAAAATCCACGACCCGGCCGGCGACTTGTGAGCGGTAATCGTGGAGGGAAAACTCACCGAAGGGTTGGACGGCCCGGACCCCGGACTGCCCTTCCAAGGCGGCCTTCCAGAACGAGCCGACCCCGACTCCAATGGGGGAGACCATGCCCAGGCCCGTGATGACCGCCCGTGGTTTCATATCAGTCGTTGCGACCTCCCTCCTGCTCGCGAGGGTTGTACCCGTCGGATCCCCCCTCCGTCAACGCCGCCTGACCCCCGTCCTTGCCCTCGTCCCCTCCCGGGAAGACCGGCGGGGGGAGGGGATCGCGGGCCCCATGCGCGAACGAATCGGCCAGATCCCACAGTATCAGTAGCGAACACGAAGCAGTAAGTAGCTTCCGAAGCTCACAAACAGCAGGTTGGCGAACCACGCGGCGATGACCGGCATGAGCACGCCGCTCCGCCCCAGGGCAACCGCCACCGAATGCGTCGTCCAATAGAGGAACGCGATCAAGAGCGCCAGCCCGATCCCCTTGGCCATGCCAATGCTGCGCGAGCCCGTTTGCCTGAGCGTGAGCGCGAACCCCACGATCCCCATGACCACGCACACGAATGGAAAGGCGACACGGCTGTGATAATCGGTCAGAAAGCGCGCGAAGCCGTATCCATCGCGCTTCAGTCGCTCGGCGTAGGCCCCCAACTCGGAGAGGGTCATTTCCTGGGACTTGACCGACAACCAGGTATTGAAGTCCTCCGGAATGTGCGACAGGCTCAGCGGTCGCTCGTCGAACCGCCGTATCACAAATCGGCCGTCCGGGAACAAGGTGCGCTGGACACCCGTCCGGAGCACCCAGCCCCGTTCGGTGTATCGCGCCTCCGCCGCCTCGGTCAACTGAGAGAGCTCAAACCGCGACCCCAGTTGATACAGGCTGACCCCCTCGAGCGTGGCGCCGTTGGGGGCGATGGAGCGAATGTTGATGAGCGTCTGGTCGTTTGTCTGCAACCACGTCCGCTCCGAAGTAAAGGGTCGATGGGGCGTTTTCTGCTCGATCAGCACCGTCCGCACGTAGTCGGCGCGGACGAGCGAGTTGGGCACCACCAGCGCGCTGAAGACGAGCAACACCCACGCCATGGCGGCCGCGAATCCGAAGTAAGGGAGGGCGATTCGTCCCAGGTTGACTCCGCAGCTCCGCATGGCCGTGATTTCGTTGTTCTTGAGGAAGACACCGAGAGAAAGGAGGGTCGCCATCAGCAGGGCGACCGGCGCGATCTGATAAGCCACGTGGGGAGCCACATAGAAAAAGTACAGCGCCATTTCCTCGGGCGCGGCACCGTACTTGATGAACTTGCGGATTTTTTCGAAGAAATCCACCACAAGGTACACGGTCATCAGACCGGCCAGGCAGAGGCAGAAAACCTTGAGAATTTCCTGAAACATGTACCGTGTCAGGATCGACATCCGAACCCCTCAGTGGCGGTTCACGTGGTAGAACAAGAGCACGGCTACGGCGAGAAAGAGGACATTGGGGGCCCACGCCCCGGCAAACGGCGACAGCACCCTGGCGGTGACGAAAAAATCACATAACACGTTGAAAATGTAATACACCACGACGACCATCACGCCGATCGCGAAGCCGCCCATCCGTCCCGACCGCCTGGTCACGACGCCGACCGGCACCCCGAGCATGCCCAGTAGCAGCGCCGCGATCGGAAACGCCAAATCCTTGTACGATTCCATCAATCGACGCAGGGCGCCTTTGTCCTGCCAGTTTGTTTGGTTCAGTTGCTCGACGAGCTGCTCGCGTGTCGGTCGCGCCTCCACAGAGTCGTAGAGCTGCGAGTCGAGGCTGAGCTTCAGGTCGTAGGTCGAGAACGACATTTGGTTGTAACGGGCGAGGTCGCTCGGCCGGGTGTGAATCGTGCCGTCGAATAGACGCAGCGCGACTTGATCGGCGTCGGCATCCTGCAGGACCTGATACTCCGAGGCGACGATGAGCCGGGGCTCCTTCGTGTTGCGCTCGTCCGAGATGAAAATGCCGCGTACGGCGTGCCCGGTCTCCTGGTGGTCGGCGACATAGACCACCATCCCGGTCACGGGCTCGTTGAACACACCTTTTTCCAGCGACAGCGTGAGTTGGTCTCGCAGGACGCTCAAGGCCAGCTTTTTCAGCGAGATGTTGGTCCACGGTTGTCCCCACTGCGACAGCGCCAGGGTGAGCCCGAACACCAGCACCGAGAACACGAGCACCGGCTTGGACAAGCGAAGCAGGCTGAGTCCCGCCGCGCGCATGGCGATCAATTCCTTGTCGTAGGAGAGTCGGCTGAACGCGGTGATTGAAGCAATGATGGCCGCGATAGGAAGGGTGAGCACGAGGAACGAGGGCATCAGGTATAAAAAGGCCTTCATCGCGGCCAATAGCCCGACGCCTTGCGACACGAGGAGCTCGACGAGCCGCAACAGCTCCTTGGTCAGCATCACGAAGCACAGGGCTGCCAGACTGATGAAGAACGGCGGGAACAGCTCAGTGAAGATGTAGCGATCTAAAATGTGACGCAACTCGGCCTCGACGGCATGACCTGTGCCGGCGAGCACAATATATGGAAATTCCTGCTGATTGTAAACAAAACCTGGCGTCCGCGTCTCCGCGCACGAGTTTGAGCGCCCTCCACGCATGACTGGCGAAAGAACATCTTGACAAGGCCTGGCCCCTATGTTACATGCCTGCCCGGTTTTTGTTTACGGGGACTGGTCTTACTACCTAGCTCACGACATAACCGCAGGCGGGTCATCCATCTGCGGTTTTTTTTCGGGTGTGGATTCCTTAGAGTGATGGGAACGGCCCCCGCGCATCAGCATGCGGCTGCTCAGGAGCCGTTCACGAAAGGAGGGCTGTGTGAAAAGCAAGGGCACAGTGAAATGGTTTAATGACCGTAAAGGCTTCGGCTTCATACGACTCGAAAGTGGGGAAGACGTCTTCGTCCATTATTCCGCCTTGCAAGGCGATGGGTTCAAGACCTTGAAAGAAGGGGAGAGCGTCGAATTTGATATCGTCCAGGGGGCCAAGGGGCCCCAGGCCGCGAATGTCATTCGCATGGCCACATCCTCCTCTCCTTCCCCGTAAGGGCCCTCCAAACGAGCCAGGATTGCCTATAAAACGGGCCCTTCCAGGGCCCGTTTTTTTTTGGGGCGTCTCCCCCTTGTCGAACCTCCAGCGGGCGCCAAATTTG
>JBFISJ010000151.1:0-7045 GCA_041608595.1 Nitrospiraceae bacterium | reverse complement strand
TTCGAGCTCAGCGATGTGCCTGCTGGCAGTTACAAGCTGACGGTCTGGCACGAGGCCCTGGGCGAGAAGACAATGGATGTGACGGTGCAGGCGGGCAAGGCCACTGCCGCTGATCTCAGCTTCTGAGCAACAGAAGCCATCCGCTGCTACCTCAGCGTGGAAAACCGTGAAGCGTCCCTTTGGTCGAATTCTGCTACCGCTGGTGTTCCTGTCGCTGGCCGGTCTCGTCTCCGACTCCAGCGCTCGCGAGCCGCCGGCCGTGAGCAGCCCCGGCTCAGAGGAAACAGACGACACGACGACAGGCCGCAAACCTGAGGCAAATCCATTCGGCGGCGGCATGGAGGCAAATCCGGTCGCCCTGACAACGGCCGGGCCACAGGCAGAGCAGCTCACCGACTGGGGGGACGTGCTGGAGTTGCTTCCAAAGGACGTCGCGGGTGGCGTCGACTGGGTGCGAGCGGTGAAAGAAGGCGTGATCGCCCCGCGCCCACAGCTGCCATTCGCACCGCCGCTGGAAGCGGCTTTCGGGCTGGATTCCCTGGCCCAGGTGCTGAATGCGAGCGGGGACGACCCCCTCCTGCTCGACCTCAAGATGCTGCTCGAAGAGGACGTGCAGCTGGTTCCCAGGGACGCCCCCTTCTTCGAAGTTCGCTTCCCACATTCCAGTCACATGTTGTGGCTCAACTGTTCCAGCTGCCATCCGTGGATCCTCGGGAAGCGGGGGGTGGGGATGGAGGCAATCCTCGAAGGGGACTATTGCGGGAAGTGTCATGGGAAGGTCTCCTATCACCCGGAAACGGGGTGCTCACGCTGCCATGTCAACCTCCACTATCCCCAGGAGGATCTGGCTCAGGCCGATGTGGCCGCAGCCGGGGAGGACCCGGTCGAGGCAACGCCTGAGCTCGTCGAGCTGGGGCGGGAACGCTACGCAACGTTTTGCGTAATCTGCCACGGCGAGGAGGGGTACGGCGATGGCGACTTTGCCCGGTTCATGGATCCGAAGCCGAGGGACTTTACCGAGGGCGTCTTCAAGTTCCGCACCACCGCGAGCGGCTCGCTTCCCCACGATATCGATATCTACCGGACCATTACATTCGGCGTTAAGAAATCGAGTATGCCGGCCTGGTTTGAACTCCCCAGCCGAGACCGCTGGGCGCTCGTTCACTACTTAAAAAGCTTCTCCGAGTACTTCGAGGAGGAAGAGCCGGACGACCCGATCGAAATATCGGAACCTCCTCCCGTAAACGCCGAATTGCTCGCGCTTGGTGCCGAGATGTTCGCGGAAATGCAGTGCTGGGATTGCCACGGATCCATCGGCAAGGGCGACGGGGCGGCTGCAGGCACGCTCGAGGACGACTGGGGATTTCCGATCCGGCCCGCCGACTTCACGCAGGGGGTCTTCAAGGCTGGCAACACGGTCACGGACATCTACAGAACCGTCGCCACCGGCCTGGATGGAACACCGATGCCCTCGTTCGGCGACATCCTGGAAGAAGAGCAACTGTGGGCTGTCACATACTACGTGCGCTCTCTGGCCTCAGAGCAGAAAGGCTTCGGCATCATGGGCGACGTCCGCTTCCCGCGCGAGGTGAGCGGATTGGGAATGCCTGCCGCGGTGTTCCCGCACTGGTTTCACCGGATCCGGTTCAAGTGCAGCGCGTGCCATCCCGCCGTCTTCCGTATGGAAGGGGGAGCGAATCCAGTCTCGATGGACGCCATTGGGGCCGGGGAGTGGTGCGGAAAGTGTCATAACGGACAAGTCGCCTGGGTCCCTGGCTTCCATAACTGCGACCGCTGTCACCGTCGGTGACTGCTCATGAAGACGACATTACTTGCAGCAGCAGGCCGCCTTTCCCTCACCGTCATCTTGCTGGTCGGCAACGCGATCTCCGGCCACGCCCAGATCGACATCGAGCTGGACGTGCAGTACATCCCGGACGTTGCTCCCTTCTTCAAAGTTCAGTTCTCTCACACCGAGCACAAGCGCTGGAACGATTGCTCGGATTGCCATCCCGGCGCTTCTTTGCAGCGGGCAGGGATGCTGGCGATCTTCGCAGGGGAGTCGTGCGGCAACTGTCACGGCAGTACGGCCTTTGTCGTCGAGACGGACTGTTGGCGCTGTCACGACAACCTCGTGCGCCCGACAAAAGCGGTGGCGGAGGCTGATTTCGCCGGGGCTAGAGAAGCACCGGTCCCCGGATCACCGGAGATTCGCAAGCACGGGGAGAGACTGTTTCAGGGCCTCTGCGCGGGTTGCCACGGAAAGAGCGGGGACGGCAAAGGCCCCTTCGCTCCTTTCCTGAATCCGCAGCCCAGGGACTTCTCCGGCCAGGCGTTCAAGCGACGCATCGATGCGAGCGACATCCAGTCGGTCGACATCGGTCTCTACCGCACCCTCAGCCTGGGAATCAAAGGGACCGCTATGCCGGCCTGGTCCGCACTTTCCCCTCGAGACCGCTGGGCCCTGGTCCACTATGTGAAGGCCCTCGCCTCGGGAGAGGTCTGATCGGCATCTTCTTCAAGGTCGCCGGGCGCCGCGAGAGGACGGGGTATCAGCCGCGGAACCGGTCGTGGCAGGCGATGCAGCCGTTGGTCCACAGCTGGCGAGTGGCTTCTACAACCTTGCCCGCGTCCTCGGCTTGCGCGGCAGCCTCGATGCGCGCAGAAGTCACGGCCACCTGATGTATGAGCCGCCGGAAAACCCGGAGATCCGCGTTGCTGTCTATCGCGAAAGCGCTTTGAATCACCTGGTCCCACGAGAGCGTCTTTGCCATCGCTTCGAGTTCGCGGGCCCGGCGGCCAATGAGGGCAAAATCGCGGAGGGACAGGCCACGGTTAATGTCCCGCCAGGCGGCGAGGAAGCTGGACATGAAGAGCACCGAGCCGGAAAGTCGTTGCTGCGGCTCACGGAAGACAGCATGACAGGCGATACAGGAATCCCGAAACATAGCCTCGACTCCCCGCATGACCGCATCACCGTTCTCCTCATTTGCCGCCGTAAGCACGGCGAGAGCAGTCGTTTCCTGGGCCGTGAGGAACTCATCCCATGCAGGGGCGTCTTGTTTGTCAAGGCCCGCCGGGGCTTCGCCGTGGACTTTCATCGCGCTCGCTCGCGACTGGAGGCTTTGGGCGGCCTCGGCAACGCGCTCGAAGTCATCCACGGACACCGCCGCCCCGATATCGTCGATCTCCCCGAGGTTCTCGAGCATGTCCCGAATAATCGGCCTGAGCTCCGGCAGAGCTGCTCGCGGTCCGATCATCATCGCGGCGACCGTCACCACAACGACAAGCGTTCGGGAGCAGATGACAGACCTGCGGAACAGGTGGCGGAAAGACTTGAATCGGATTCTGGCCATCATTACGGGCCCTCCTGTGAGTGGCAGTCGGTGCAAGTTTCGAAAGCAACGCCGAAGGCCCTCAGACCATCATGGCAGCGTCCGCAAGACTCGCCGGCCAGCAGAGCATCCATGGTGATCTCGTTGGCCCCGGCTCGCATCTCGAATAGGCCCGGATGGCAGGCCGAGCACCTGAAGTGCATACGGTGTTTCCAGTGACGAAACACGACCGCAGGTTGGTAGTTCGCGCTCGAATGTCGGTCTATCACGATGTCGCCAGGAACCGCACCCCCTGGATCCCTGGCAGCCGGGATGGCATTGACCGCAACGCGCTCGTGACAACGCGAGCAGTCGGACTCGACCGCAAAGGCGACGGTCCCGTGGCAGCGTCCGCAGTATTCCCCGTTGAAGATCTTCTCCATCGTGATGGGATTGGCCCCCGCCTGCATTGCCGTGATGGAGGGATGACAGCCGTCGCAGCTCAGCCAATACGTGTGGGTCTCATGGGAGAAGACGACTTCCAGTCCGCTCAAGTTGGGGTTGAACAACACGTCGAGGAGCAGCGGAGGCTCGGCCGCCACCCCGGGGTCGATCGCGGGCAGCGGATCGAGCAGGCCATCGCGTACCGCCGCATGCCAGTCGGGGTTTCCCATCGCGTCCTTTGGCAGCGCCTGTGCGAGAGCCTCGTAGCTCTTGTAGCGTGCCACCACTTCCTGGCCGTCAGTCGGCAATGCGTAGCCGAGGAGTGTCAGCGTGACCGCCACACACAGCGCAGTCAACGCACTTCTGGATACTTGGGATGGTACTCGCATCGTGGGTATCCCCCCCTCCGACCCGTGATCTCCACAGTAGCATTCCTCAGGAACGACACATCAATTCGAGATCCCGATTCACAATACTACAACTATATAATGCCGGGTGAATTAGACTTTTCGGTGCAGCTCATAAGGAGGGCGGTCGCATGCAGCACGGTCCTGCAATAGACCGGTTCAGTGACGACGCTGGGCGGGCCCGGGCCTCAAGGACGCGACGATGGATAACTCTTGCGGCCTTGCTCTTCCTTCTCCCGGCCTGGGCCGCAACACCCGACGAAGAGAGTCCGACCAACTTGCGCTTTGAGCGCAGCATTTACTTTGCGGATCCGGATGGAAGGCAAGTGCTCGCGCAGCCCGGCCTCTATGCGGTCACCGTCACCGCCGAGGGTTCGCGTCTGCGCCTCTATCCAGCCGGCGGTGCAGATCCACTGACCCTGGCAACCGAAACCACGCATCACGAAGAGACGAAGCCACCGCTTCCGCTCGCGCTCATTTTATCCGAGAAGGACGAGGTCCACGTCGTGCTTCTGCTACCTGAGAGGAAGGCCCTCGATGCTCGAGGCTCGTACAGCGGAGCGCGGACGTCGGGGGCGATTCCCGAGTCGCTCTCGCAAGGCTACCGCCACGCCGCCTCGGCAAGACGCAAGCAGGTGGGCCGCGGGAAAGTGAGGGGGACTCCGCCGCCCGGACGGCCGGTACCCTCCTGGACCGACCTCGAGATCTCGACGAACCTCGGCGTGGAAATCTATACGTTGCAGCAGGTAGACGAGACATGGTCTGCATATCGGGCGAGTCCAGGGGCAATCGTATCGGTTTCGGGACTGGCGATTCCCGACGTTGAATCTATCGATGCAATCAGGCTTGTGGTCTACGCGGGCTTCTACGGGGATCCCGAGATAAGCGGTCAGGATGAGGTCGGCAGGGTGCGCGTACCACTCGAGCTCGATCGAGATTCGATTTCTCAAGACCGACGTTCCTTCAGCGCTGTCCTCGACGCGACCGTCTCGGGCCTGCCACCGGGGCCCGCCTACCTGGAGGTCGACTACCGTCAGGCTGGTGCGTTTCGGACGATCGCCCTGGGGTCGGTTCCGAGTCCCGGCTCCCCTTCTGCGACCTGGCTGCGTTATCGACTACCACCGCTCTACTATGTGCCTGAGTACGCCGTATATGACGGCGACGTTCATATACACATTGAGGAGAGTGGGCTCGGTGAGGAGGTGGATTCGATCGTAGACCCTCTGGGCGGTGGGCTCACCTACCCGCCGTACTGGGGGTTGCGGCGCGTGAGCCTGCGACCATCGTCGGATTTTGTTGGCACGAAGCCCTATCTCCGCGCTCCTTGCGCCTCCGTGCGCGCCCCGGAACAGGGTTATCACGTCAAGATGGATCCGCCCGCGTCGGGACAAGCGACGATGACCTTCCAGTTGGTGGGGCCACGAGGTTTGCAACCGCCGGGCGTGCAGAGCTTCGACTCATTCGGCGAACTGGAGAGCTATAGTGGGGCCACTGACGGGGTGTTTCCGGTGCTGCCCGTCAACCCGGACTATGTCGATTGGCTGCCCGCTTCGGGTATCGTTGGACTCTGTCAAGGTCGGCGTTGAGACACTGACGACTGCGACACGCAACGAAATCCGAAGGTCTCGCCCCGGTAGACTGGATTGAACCGGTAGCGATTCGATGCACGCGCGAGCTGCGGGGCATTGGCCCAAGAGCCACCACGCGCCACGCGATATTTGAGGTTTGCGTCAGACCAGCTCGACGTCCACTCCCAAACGTTACCCAGCATATCCAGAGCTCCCTCCGGTGACGATCCGGCAGTGAAAGTCCCTACCGGCGCCGTGGTGTAGAAGCCGTCATCGTAGCCTTTGGCCGCCGGCCACCTGGGTCTCTCCCGCGCCAGGGTCTCATCCGCGATATTTGCCACGGGACCGGTTTCCCCGTAGCCGGCGTTGCCCCATGGGTACTTCCAACCGTCCGTACCTCGTGCGGCCCGCTCCCACTCCTCCTCCGACGGCAGACGCTTTCCCGCCCACTCGCAGTACGTCCTGGCCTGATTCCAGTTCACGCAGTTTATCGGGTGCTTCTCCCGGCCTTTCTTATTCCAATTGCAGGCCCAGGACCATGATGGTCTCTCCTCGTCTTTCCAGAATGGCATTGTCAAGCCCGCGGTAGAGCATACGTTTGCACGCGCGCAACGGTGGAACGCCTCCACGGTTACTTCCGTCCGATCGACCCAGAATTCAGGAGATTCGATCCATTTTCCGGGCTTCTCATCCGGGTCGCAGTCGCCGTCCAATGGCTCTTTGCATCCGTACCAGAACTTCCCTGCCGGAATTCGGACCATTTCACTCGTGTCCGGAGCCCTCACCGCCGCCTCCTCGGTCGAGGCCGAGGATACCGAGTGACCCAGGCCGAACCAACCTATGAGCAACGCCACAGCAAGGCCGAAAACGGCCTGTCCGAGGCCTGTGCGTGGCGTGCCGCTCGCTCGTCGAATCACCTTCGTCATATTCTTCAATCCCGATTTCGGACCACTCAATGTTATCGCCAAGACGCGCTGCCCGCACTTCTTATCACAAGAGCGTCAGACAGGGGCGAGAAGACCCCGAGTCTGTTGTGACACCGGTCGTGAAAACCTGTGAGCATTGTTAGCTGTTACTGGCTTGTTACCGAACCGTGATACCAAGCACACATCGTTGCCAGGGCGCATCGCCGGGTCGACGAATTGCGGCCACCTCAGTCAGGAGGACAACTCATGTATCAACACATCTCACCTCGCACACTGACCGCGTTCGTGGCTCTGTGCCTGTGCGCCTCGCAGGCCTCGGCCTACAGCGTGGTTGCAGTCTCCAATGGCGGCAGCATCAAGGGCACGGTCAAGGCCGATAGCCAGCA
>JBFISJ010000150.1:0-7090 GCA_041608595.1 Nitrospiraceae bacterium | reverse complement strand
GAGCCCCCAAACCGGGATCTTGACTGCGCTGGAGCGGTCCGATCTCCGGATCGAGCTGAGCCTCATTTTGTCGGGAGTCAGGGGCTGTTTCCTGACGAGGATTAACGCCCCCCTCTTGAGAAAGGCTGTCGAGCCGGTCATCCGTGGAGAGTACTGGATTCGCCGGAGGGTTCTCGAAGCCATCCTGGAGAGTCGGGTCGCGGCCAGCGGTCTGCGCCAAACAGAAAACCTGGCTCGTGATTTCGCCAGGATGCTCAATCTGCTGACCTCTCGTCAGCGGGAGATCGTCCGGCTGGTTGGTGTTGGGGGTAGCAACAAGGAGATCGCCCATCGGCTGAACCTTTCCGAAAAGACGGTCAAGGCGCATCTGACTTCGGCATTTCAGAAACTCGGCATTTCAGATCGGCTCCGGCTTGCCCTGCTGGTCACTCACCCCCCTTCGTCGTATGTGCCCCTGCCGTTCACCCAGGCCGCTCGTGATTCGAAGCGTCTGTCCTACTGGCTGAAACGCTAGCCGACTCCTCCCGAGGCGCCGCTTCCCGGCTCTGTTGTCCGACTCCATCGTGCCCGGTGAATATACCGTCAGAGGCGCCCACGCCTTCCCGTACGATCGCCGCATCGTAGGCCGGGGACACCTCGACTGGTGTCGCGCGGAGAAAAGGACCCTGGTAGACACGATGGAGAGACTGCAAAAAGAGGGTGGCGTCGGTATCGGCGTAAACGTCCCGCATCCTGCCCTCGATCGGCAGGGAGAGGGGCTGCTGCAGAATGTCCCGCAGCAGCGGGGAGCTTGATGGGTCGCAGGCCAACGCACCGTTGCGCAGCGCGATCGTTCCGGCCGAGATCGCCGGGCGCCCCCACTGTTCTATGAGGATTTTCACTCGCATGGGGTGACCTCCGGCATCCCCCCGGTGCTCCGTGCGGGTCCCCCCACACTGAGCTTGATCAGGTACCAGGGTGGGGCCATCCCCGGAAACTGGCGGGCTTGCCAGGTCCTCATGCCCCCCGTCCGGTGGGGGTCTGGCCGGTCGCCTTCCCCCGCTCGAAGTACTCCGGACGTACCCTCCCACCAGTCGCGGTATTCCGCATTTTCCGCGATCGTCGATACTGGAACATGACAGCACGAGGCACCGGATGGACCTCGCCTCTGGCTGAGAGACCAACTGGACACACTCGAAGAACACTTTGGTAGACAACAGGACGTCGCTGCCAACAAACGAGGGAGGGCTGACCATGAAAGCGCAACGAATGATGAGCCTGATGAGCGCGGTCGTGCTGGCGCTGGGTTTGTCGGCGACGTCAGTGCAGGCCGCTGCTGGTACGGCGAAGTGGGACGAGCTCATTCAGCTGCTGCAGCAAGATACGCAGGGACTTGAAACCCCCGATTACGGCGGCATGCTGCGCAAGAGCCAAGTCTCGCTCAACCTGTCGAACGGATACGTTCGATTCGTGGTGACGGACTGGCCGGTTTCTGAGGAATCCGGCGCCCCGTCGCACATCAAAGGCACGCTGGTCTGCAAGGCCTCGACGGGCGCTCAGGCCACCCTGGTGGATACGCCTTCGGTGCCGCTCGGTGACAGCGGCCAGGCCACTTTCAGCGGCCAGCTCGCTCTCCCGGCCGGCTGCATCGGGGCCTCGGATGACCTGGCGTTCTTCGTCCGCACGGCGGACGTGGCCGCCCAATAAGCCCACAAGCGGGGCCGATCAGCCCCGAGGGTTCATAGAGGAAGGCCCCAGGCCGCGCGGCCTGGGGCCTTTTTTTGTATTCTGCTCATCCACAACGCAAGGCCTTACCCGCCCTGATGCGGAGGCAGCAGCCTGTCAGCCGTGACCCCCACCTGGCACACGTTCCTCAGGCTGCAGTGGTGTTGGCCCGCAAACGCGCTTGACTTGACCTCGCGAATTCCGTAAGAGCCGCCAGCGGCTCCTATATCCCCCTACAAAACGGGCGACACAGTGCCCTTGAAAGGATGAAGGATGGAGGTGATCCATGCCCATGTACCGGCGCGGCTCGCGAGGCCAACCCGTCGAGCGGATTCAAGCCAGGCTCAAGGAACTCGGCCATTCCCGCGGGCCGGTGGACGGAGACTTCGGCCCCGGAACCGAGAGGGCTGTCAAGGCCTTCCAGCGGGCCCAGGACCTCACCGCGGACGGCAAGGTGGGCAAGAAGACCTGGGACAGGCTGTTTGCGGAGTCTGAACTTAAGCCGGCCCCGCCCCCTTCGCTTGTGGCTCCCTCTCCGCCCGCCACGGAGGCCGTGGGGCCTCCCGCGGTGACCAACCCCTACACGCGCCTGAACGAACGGCGGCTGAGCCGGGTGCATCCCATTCTGGCGAGCCGCGGACGCTGCCTGATCGAGCTGTGTGCGCTCGACGAATTCGCCGTGCTGATCACCCAGGGCCTGCGCACCTGGGAGGAGCAGGACCAGCTCTATGCCAAGGGACGGGCCGTACCCCCGCTCGGCAAGAGGCACATCGTCACCTACGCCAAGGGCGGCTACAGCTTCCACAACTTCGGCCTCGCCTTCGACATCGTCATCCTGGACGCGATTGGGAAAGCCGACTGGGATACGTCCAATCCAGGCTGGACACGTGCGGGCAAGCTCGGCAAGTCGGTCGGGCTGGAGTGGGGAGGCGAGTGGAGGCGTTTCAAGGACATCCCGCACTTCCAATACATCTGCGGCCTCACTACGGCGGACTGCCGCGCGCTCTACCAGTCCGGCGGCCTCCCGGCGGTCTGGGAAAACATCAGCTAGCCAGTATCGGGCTGACGCGCTTCTGCTTTATAACATCGACAACGCGGTCCGTTTTCATCACACAGGCCATGAACTCGGCAAAGGGCTCATTGTTTGGTCGAGGGTGTACCTGAGGTATTACCCGCAGTCCGAAGAAGTCCGGTGCTTCAGGCCGACGGCGTGCAATGACTCACCACCTTCTCTGGATGACCTCCGACAGATCGAATGGGCCGGGCGGGTCTAGCGGGTTGATCGAAAGAGTGTTGTGACGGCGAGTCCTTGGGCCGTCCACCCTCACCCTAGCCCTCTCCCTCCGGGGAAGGGAGGGGGGAAACGAAAAAGCAGTGGGACACAGTGCTGAGGGTGATCTGTCCGAGGAGGGAAGGCGCCTAGGGCTGGGGCTCCGATCGAGGCGTCAGCACGTCCTGCCGCTCCTCTTCCGTCAGGACGCCCTTCTTGAGGAGCGCATCGAGCAACGCCTCGAATTTCTTTTCGAGCTTCGCCCCGGGCGGGGGAGAGTTCTGGCGTGGTGCGGGGCCTGGGCCGGGCGGCCGGGGTTTCTCGGCCTGGGGCTCCTTTTTGACTTGCCCGAGGACTTTGAAGCTGGGGGTGAGGCCGGTGATGAAAGAGGTGTTGCGAAGGCGCACGCTGACCGGGTCGCTCTTGGCGTAGGGGCCGAATTCGTCCTGCCCGGGGAGGGGGACATAATAATACGGCTTCCCATCGTCAGTCGTCCCATCGTTCCCGATTATTTCGACTTGCCTGATCAGGGGCTGCCGGCTGACGGGGTCGACGGCTTGCCCGGCGAAATTCGTCAGCCTATCGAGGATGATGACGAGGGAGTCGGCATGAAAGGATTCGTTGGTCAGGTTTCTCGCCCTGACCTCGTAGAGAAGCTCGCTCGTAAAATTGTCCCGAGACTGGCGGGTGATTTGGGCCGTGACCCGGCCCGAGAGATCCGACGACTCGCCCACGCTTGTGGCCGCCCAGACCTCAGCGGCCATGAGACAGCCGAGCGTGAGGAGAGCCGCGGCCCAGGCGCGGGGATTGTCGGAACGCGTCCTTTGTCGAAGCCGCATCGTGGTCACTCCTTGGCACCAGAAGCTTAGTATAGCCGCAATGAGAAGGGAACCACTTTTCTCTTCCGGAAGGTCGCCGTCCCTTGACACTCTGTTTTCGCTGACGATATGCTCAAGGCCTTGAGGCGATGGATATTCCGTAGAACCCCATAGACTCCTTCCCGAAGCCTGCCGTGAAACCGCGGCGGCCAGACACCAACTTCGATGCGTACCACGGGTCATCAGGCCCCACTCCTCATGTCGCGCGCCTTAGCGACGGCGCTGCTCCGCCTCTACGATTACCCCGATCCCCGGCGCCCGGGCCACGTGATTCGCGGGTATGATCGTCCACACGCGCTGCGCACCGCCCGGATGTGTGCCGCGGTTGCGATGAAGCTCGGCCACCCCCCGGCGCGTGCGACGTCCTACCAAATCGCCTGTCTCCTGCATGATTTGGGCCGCGCGGGGCTGGATCGCCGGCCGTTCGGCCAGATCTGGTCGTGGGCGCGGCGGAACGACATTCCCACCAGGCCGAGAGAGTGGCGCGCCAGACACCCGGACACGCCGTACGGCCGCGAGACCGAGGCCTTCCTGGCCCGGTACCGCCGGGAGCTGAGTCGCGCGGGGATCGTCGTGGATGCCTGGGCCAAGGAACAGATCGAGATGCGGCTGGGCTACGCCCGACGCCTCGCTCGCCGATTACGCGAGGTGAAGCCGGCGCTCAAGGAGCTGGGCGTCCGCTGGTCCGCCTGGATGCACCAGGTGATGCTTTACTACTATTACCCTGAAAAATTGAACGAGTCTCCACCCTGGGTCAAGCAGCTCGCCGAGATCCTCGTGGCCTGCGAGCAGTTCGAGGCCTTCAGCAACCGACGCCGAGGCCGCGACTACTACACGCGCACGCAGGAGTCCTTTGCGGAGGCCTTCGCCTACCTGGACCAGCTCCGGCAGGAGGGGATCCTGAGCGAGGCCGTCGTGCGTGCCGTGCGGGAGCTGGCCGCCGACGGAAGCTTCGATGAGATCTTGGGCGAAGCCCGCGGGAGCAAGCTGAACGGCCGAGACCTGGCCGTGCTGCGGACCATGGCGAGAGGAGGTGGCGCGTGACGGTGAAGACGGTACCCCTTCGCGTGAACATGAAGGGGGAGACGCACATTGAGAATGTGACCAAGCCCGTCGAGCAGGCCATCGCGAAGACCGGCCTCCAAGCCGGCATCGTGACGGTCTTCATCAAGCACACGACGGCCTCCGTGCTGATCATCGAGGATGAACCCGGGCTCCGTGCGGACACGAAGGCACTGTGGGACAACCTGATCCCGGCCAACCCTGCCTGGAAGCACAACACCCTCAACGCCGGGGAAGACAACGCCCACAGCCACCTGCGTGGCCAGATCCAGGGCGCGTCGCTGACCATCCCTTTCACCGGGGGAGCGCTGACTCTGGGGACCTGGCAGCAGATCGTCGTCCTCGATTTCGACACGCGGGCGCGTGCACGCGAGCTCGTGATCCAAGTGATCGGCGAGTAGTCCAGGCGGTACTGGTTAATAGCTAGAAGCAGAAACTAAAAAGTGGTAGAGGGAACTCGAAGGCTTTCCTCCTCTCCATTTCTTAATTGTTACTTTTTATGTTGTCCTTCCGCAAGGACGACGATCCAAGGTCCACTGACCGCCTCGCTCTCTTTCCATTCACCGACGAGCACGACTCCACTCCCACTTCGGTAACGAGTGAATCGCACCTCGCCGTTGGAGTTGCTCCCCTCTCTGTATCGATAATCACCCGCATAGGCGACGGCATCCTGGGACCTGGCGGCCACACTGACCGTATCGCCATCCCGCTCGAGCTCCAGCTCGACCTTCGCGTCCGTTACAGACGCCTGGGTGAGCGGCTCCTCTTGCCACTGCCCTTCGTATTTGTACAGCGACCAATCGGAAGACATGGGCGTCCCACTCCCTTTTTGTTCCGGCACCAATCAGCCGGCGGCGTTCTGTGCGCGGGCGGTCGCCAACCGAGACCTCGCGGTGATCCGATGGCGCTCCACCCCGGCCAGGGTGCCGAGCAATTCGGTGATACGATTCTCCGCCCAGTGCGCGTCCTCGGTCCGCCGCGGCCGCTGTAGAAACGCGCAATGGCCGCCGGATTGAGTGGCCCAGAGCGTGATCTGCGGGTTGGCGGTGAGCTCGGGATGGTCGAAGATGCGAAAGGGGACGAAGGGATCGTCCTGCGACGTGATGATCAAGGTCGGCACCCGGATCGCATGGAGGACGTGCCGGGCGCCGACGCGCTCGTAATACTCGGCTGCATTGCGAAACCCTCCATCGGGAGCTGTGTACTGGTCATCGAAGTCGCGCAGCGTCTTGATCCGGCGAAGCGGCTCGAGGTCCCATGTGCGCGGGAAGTGTCGGTTTTTCCGCTCGAGACGCTGTGCCAGCCGCCGCAAAAAGTGTAGCTGGTAGAGCCAGTTCTCCCGCCGTTCCAGGGCCTCGACGCAGGCCGCGGGATCGATCGACGGGGCGACCGCCACGACCCCCTTCAAAGAGGGTGACGAGTCGCCGCTGTGCCCGGCAGCCCGCAGCACGAGGTTGCCTCCCATCGAGTATCCGACGATCCAGATCCGCTTCAGCCCGTGCCGGCGGGTCAGGTCTTCCAGCACGGCCAGAATGTCGTCGCTCAACCCGCTGTGATACAGGGTCGCGGCGAGATGCTCCGTGCCTCCGCAGTTTCGCTGGTTCAGCCTCACCACGTTGAACCCCAGGCGCCAGGCCTTGGCGGCGATGCCGAGCATGTAATGCGATCCGCTCGAGCCTTCCAGGCCATGCACGAGAATAATGGTGGGAGCGGCCTGTGCATCGGGCTGCCAGTGGCAATGACCGAGAAGGCGGGCGTTGGCCGCCACCGTGAAGAGCCGCGGCTCAGCGGGCGTGCCGTTCAGAATTCCCTGGCGCGGCAGGACCCGTGAGGCGATCGTCATAACATGACGATTTCGAAGCACGGGATGCGGGTGGAAATCGTGTGTCGGAGCGGCTGGAATCATGACGTTGAGCGCATCATAGCGAATGAAAGGACTGGGGGTAAAGACGGGAAAGAGTCTCAGGGAGGAGGCACTCTGTGCCCGGGAGAGTCGACTCTGGACCGATGACAGGCTCGGGAGCTTGAAGGGAGGGAAGGACCAGGGCTTTTTACGAGATGAGGATGGCTCCCCGGGCAGGACTCGAACCTGCGACCAGCCGGTTACGAGAGCCCCGATATTTCTACCGGGCTCGGACTATCTCTTCACCCGCTCCGGGAGGAGGGAGGGTGCCGG
>JBFISJ010000149.1:0-7101 GCA_041608595.1 Nitrospiraceae bacterium | reverse complement strand
CGAGGGTCTGTCCGATGAAGGCCTTGCGTGACACGCCCACGAGCACGGGCCGGCCGAGCGCGGCGAGCTCGTCCAAGCGCGCGAGCAGGGTGAGGTTGTGGGCTACAGTTTTGCCGAATCCGAATCCCGGGTCAAGCAAGATCTGATCTGGCCGGATGCCGGCCTCGAGTGCCACGGCCATGCGTGTCGCGAGGAATGCGCGAACCTCCGACGGAACGTCCTCGTACCGCGGGGCCCGTTGCATGGTTGGGGGCGTGCCCTGCATGTGCATGAGCACGACACCGGCCCCGGTCTTCGCTACGATTTGCGCCATCCCGGGATCGAGGCGCATCGCGCTGATGTCGTTGACGATACTGGCGCCCGCGTCCAAGGCCCGTTGCGCCACCCCGGCCTTCGTGGTATCGACCGACAGAGGGACCGCGATGCTCGAGGCGAGCGCTTCGATCACGGGCATCAGGCGCCGCAGCTCCTCGGTCTCGTCGACGGGCTCGGCTCCCGGTCGCGTGGACTCCGCGCCGAGGTCGATGAGATCGGCCCCCTGCGCCACCATGGTTTCGGCCTGCGCGAGGGCCGCGGCGGGGTCGAGGAAGCGGCCGCCATCGGAGAAGGAATCGGGCGTGACGTTCAGCACCCCCATAATGAGGACTCGGGACGCGAGCGGGATCTCGAGCGCTTTGGCTTTGAGCTGCATGGGGTCGGGCTCACGCGCGGGAACAGACATGTCGGTCACTTTGCCTGTGTCATTGTGTCCTGCTAGAAAATCGTGCGGCACACTCCTGTTCCTCTCCCTCCGCTGAAGGGAGAGGGTAAATCGTTAATGCATGCACTCACGCAAGAACCGAAACAAACAAGATAGCTTACGCGTGACAAACGAGTCGCGGCTGTTTGTGCAGGATAGCGAGAGAGAGTCGGAACGGCAAGAGTCGAAGGAGTCTGATGGGATGACTGTGTCGACTACGCGGAGGCCGGGACACTCTCGGGGACGGAGCCCTGGCGCACGATTTCGTCGATCTCGGGGGCGTCCAGCACTTCCTTCTCGAGCAGCGCCTCCGCAAGCCGTTTCAAGGTGGCCATGTGCTGGGTCAGCATCTGCTTCGTCCGCTCGTAGTTCTCGAGGACCAATCGCTTAACCTCGTGGTCGATCTCGACGGCGACCTGCTCGCTGAAGTCACGGCGCGTGGCGATCTCGCGCCCGAGAAAGATTTCCTCGTCCTTCTTGCCGAAGGTCAGGGGGCCGAGCTTGTCGCTCATTCCCCATTCGCACACCATCTTGCGTGCAAGGTCCGTCGCACGCTCGATGTCGTTCCCCGCGCCGGTCGTGATGTTCTTGAGGACCAGCTCCTCGGCAACCCGCCCGCCCATCAGGATGGCGAGCGTGTTGTAGAGGAATTCCTTGGAAAAGTTGTGGCGGTCGTCGGTCGGAAGCTGCATCGTGACGCCCAGAGCCCGGCCGCGCGGGATGATGGTCACCTTGTGCACCGGATCGGCGCCGGGCAACAGCTTCGCCATCAGGGCATGGCCCGCTTCATGGTACGCGGTGACGCGCTTCTCGTATTCGCTCAGCACCATGCTCTTGCGCTCCGCGCCCATGAGCACCTTGTCTTTCGCGGTTTCAAAGTCATTGGTCTCGACTTCTTTCTTGTTCTGGCGGGCGGCCCACAGGGCAGCCTCGTTGACGAGGTTCTCGAGATCGGCTCCGGAAAATCCCGGCGTGCCCCGGCCGATCTTTTCCAGCTCGACGTCCTTCGCCACGGGGACTTTCTTGGTGTGCACCTTGAGAATCTCGACGCGCCCCTTGAGATCCGGCCGATTCACCACGATCTGCCGGTCGAAGCGCCCAGGCCGAAGCAAGGCGGGGTCGAGCACGTCCGGCCTGTTGGTCGCGGCGATGAGAATGACCCCTTCGGTCGTGTCGAACCCGTCCATTTCAACGAGGAGTTGGTTGAGCGTCTGCTCGCGCTCGTCGTGCCCTCCGCCGAGGCCCGCTCCGCGGAGGCGTCCCACAGCGTCGATCTCGTCGATAAAGATGATGCAGGGCGCGTGCTTCTTGCCTTGCTCGAAGAGATCCCGGACACGGGAGGCACCCACGCCCACGAACATCTCGACGAAGTCCGACCCGCTAATGCTGAAGAAGGGTACGCCCGCCTCCCCGGCAATGGCCTTGGCCAGGAGGGTCTTCCCCGTGCCTGGCGGACCGACGATCAAGACACCCTTTGGGATACGGCCGCCCAGCTTCTGAAATTTTCGCGGGTCCTTCAGGAACTCGATGATCTCGACGACTTCTTCCTTGGCCTCATCCACGCCCGCGACGTCGGAGAAGGTCACCTTCTTGCGCTCCTCAGTCAGCATGCGTGCACGACTCTTGCCGAACGAAAGAGCTTTGTTTCCGCCGATTTGCATCTGGCGCATGAGGAAAAACCAGAGTCCCAGGAACAGGATGAAGGGTCCCCAGGTCACGAGGAAGGTGATGTACCACGGGCTGTCGTCGGGAGGCTTGGCTTCGATCTGGACGTTCTTTGCGCGAAGGGTCTTGACCAGGTCGGGGTAATCGGCCGCGTAGGTCTTGATGCGGGTGCCGCCGGTCAGCTCGGCGCGAATGTCATTGCCTTTAATGGTGACTTTGCTGACTTCGCCCCGTTCGAGCTTCGCCATAAAGTCGCTAAAAATCACGTCCTCTTCGGGTGCGTGGGTCTGGACGCTGAACAGGTTGAAGAGCAGGATCATGAACAACCCGACGACCACCCAGAACAAGAGGTTTTTCACGCGCGAATTCATGTATTCGTCATCCTTCCGGAAGCAGAGCCGCACGCGGACAGATTAATATGGTTCGATCGTAACATAGTTGTGCAGGAACTGACAACAGCCTCGGGGTTATCTACTCATTCTCGTCCACCGTGTCGAGCACCGCTAAGTAAGGGAGGTTTCGATACTTTTGCTGGTAGTCCAGTCCGTAGCCGACGACGTACTGATTGGGGATGTTGAATCCAACGTAATCGATCTTGACGTTCACCGTCCGCCGCTCGGGCTTACTGAGCAGCGTGCAGACCCGAATGGAACGTGGCTTCCGGCGGGATAGTTTCCTGATCAGGTGCTGCGCGGTCAAGCCGGAGTCCACGATGTCCTCGACCAGCAGGACGTGTTTGTTGGCCACGTTTTCCGTGAGATCGGTGACCATTTTGACCTTACCCGACGTCTTAGCCCCGAACCCGTAGCTCGTCACGACGATGAAGTCGACTCGAAGGGGAATCCGAATGGCCCGGGCCAGGTCGGCGTAGAAGGCATAGGCCCCTTTGAGAATCCCGACGAGAATGAGGTCCTTCCCGGCGTAATCGGATGCAATCTGCTTGCCCAGCTCCTTGATGCGCGCCCGCATGTCCTCTTGCGTGACGATGGGGCGGCCGAAAATGAGGTCTAGTTCCGGTTGCCGTTTCTTCATGGATGGTCAGGGCCTCACGTCCGCGATCAGCACGCGCCGCGTGCCAGCGGTGGCGCAAAATCGCTCGTCCTGGCGGTAGCCGAGGATCCAGAGGATCCCTTCGGGTGCCACGAGGAGCGGAATCTGGTGGCGTTCGGCGCGCGGCACCTTGAGATCGGAGAAGTAGTCCTGGAGCTTTTTCCGATGACCCTTCATGCCGGCAGGCTGGAACACGTCGCCCGGGCTCCATGACCGCAAACGCAGATCCGGTGTAAACCGGTCCGCGTCGAAGGCGGCCGTCCGAGGTGACCGGCCCTTGCCCCCCGCGGGCATTCGTCTGCCCCACCGAACCCGGATGGTCTGACCCGTCAACGGCCAGGTCACGGTCGCCGGAACGGCCAGGTGCAGCCCGCCCGGACCGACGACCGGTCGTGCCGCGTCTTCGCGCCGCCGTTCGTCCTGTGGGTCTCGGCGCTCGAAGGCGATCGTGTCGTACTCCCGCACGACGCGCAGTCGCGAGAGGGTCACCATGCTGCCGGACCGGGCTCGGGTCACGAGTCGATGGACGGCGGAGACCGTTCGAAAGGTCGGCCATCGGCCGCTCGGCGAGAGCTGGCGCAGCAACCCGCGGACGGCTCGTCGCTGGAGCGCGAGCGGGAGCCGGCGGAAATCCTCCCTCCGCAGACTGATCCGTCCGTGCCCCTCCTCGATGAGACGCGCAAGGCAGTCCGCAGCCTGTTCGCTCATCCACCGCTCGTCTGCACGCAGGAGCTCCGCTTGCCGGCAGAGCGTCTCCACGATCGCGGGGTTGATCGCCTTCAACACGGGGAGGACCTCTTGGCGGATCCGGTTTCTCAGATACACAGACTTGGCGTTCGACGAATCCGTGCGGTACGTCAATCCCTTTTCCTTCACGTAACGAATGAGGTCGCGCCGGCGGAAGCCGAGCAGGGGGCGGATGATCCGACCTTCCCGCGTCGGCGGGATCCCGGCGAGGCCCGTCAGGCCGGCGCCCCGAAGCATCCAGAGGAGGACGGTCTCCGCCTGATCGTCGGCCGTGTGCCCCAACGCGATCTTGACCATGCCGAGGTCGTCGGCGACGCGTCGCAAGGCGGCGTAGCGGGCTTCTCGCGCCCATTCCTGCAACGACTGCCTCGCGCGTGTGCGCGGGGAGGCCGCGCGCGCAAGGTGCTCGATCCGGATCGGAATCTTGAGCGTCCGGCACAGGGTCGCCACGAAGTCGGCATCCTCGTCCGCTTCTCGCCCGCGCAATCCGTGGTGGACGTGGCAGGCCGCGAGCTCCAGCGCCCAGGTTGAAGCCAGCTCCGCGAGCAGGGCCAGCAGCGCGACCGAGTCGGGTCCGCCGGACAGCGCCACCAGAATCTGGTCTCCGGGCCGGATCAGGTGCCGCCCCCTTGCAAGGGCTGCGAAACGTTGTGGCAAGAGGCGGCCTGCGTCGGGCTGTCGATCTGGACGAGTCATGGGAGAGTTGACAGGGCTCCGCATTATACCTTAGGGATGCTGTCAGCGAAGGGTTTGAGCTTCTCACGCGCCTGCTTTACGTCCAGCTCGATGCGCGTGGCCAACGCGTCCGCGCTGTCGAACTGCTCGTCGCCCCGCAGGCGCTCCACGAACTGGACGCGAATGTCCTGGCCGTAGAGCTCGACCTCCGCGTCGAGCACGTATACCTCCAGCAGCCGTTCGCCGGTTCCGAACGTCGGACGGGTCCCGATGTAGGAGACCGAGTCGAACCTCCGATCGTTCCAGACCGTGGCGGTTGCGTAGACGCCGTCGGCCGGGATCACGCGCCCGGCGGGCAGGCGGAGGTTGGCGGTCGGCCAGCCGAGCTGCCGCCCGCGACGCTCGCCGGAGACCACCCGACCGCCCAGGGCGTAGTGACGTCCGAGAAATTTGGCCGCCGTCCGCACGTCACCCTCTTGAATCAATTGCCGGATGCGTGTCGAGCTGACCACCTGGTCGTCCACCAGCACGGGGCGGACCGGATGAACCATCAATCCCGCCTCCGGCGCCAGACGCTGCAGGTCGGCCATGCGCCCCGCGCGATTCTTGCCGAATGCAAAATGCTCGCCAACGAAGAGATCGCGCACGCCGATCCCCTTCTTCAGAATGCGGCCCACGAACTCATCGGGTGAGAAGGCGGCCAGTTCCGCGTTGAATTCGAGAAACAGGACTTCCTGAATCCCCATTCCCTCGAACCGCGCCAGCTTTTCCTCCACCGTACCGAGCAATCGAAAGTCGACGTGCGGCGCGAGCACCGTGACCGGGTGCGGATCCAGTGTCAGCACCATTGGCGTGCCCTTCTTTGCCGCGGCGGTCTCGACCACTTGGCGCAGCAATGCTGCGTGGCCGAGGTGCTGCCCGTCGAAATTGCCGATGGTGAGGACCGGATGAGGAACGGGCTGGTGGCGAGCGAGGCCGCGGGTAACCTTCATGCGCATGAATCACTGAGGATCCGAGCAGCCTCTTTCGCAAAATATGTGAGAATGAGATCGGCCCCGGCCCGTTTGATCGAGAGCAGTGACTCCATCATGGCGCGGGGTTCGTCGAGCCAGCCGCTTCGAGCGGCCGCCAGGATCATGCTGTATTCGCCGCTGACCTGGTAGGCGGCGAGCGGGGCCGTGAATCGCGCGCGGGCGGCCGCGATGATGTCCAGGCACGGGAGGGCGGGCTTGACCATCACGATGTCCGCGCCCTCCTCGAGGTCCAGCTCGATCTCGCGCAGGGCTTCTCTCGCGTTCGCGGGATCCATTTGATAGGACTGCCGGTCCCCGAACTTCGGGCTGGAGTCCGCGGCCTCCCGAAAAGGGGCGTAGAAGCAGGAGGCGTATTTGGCGGCGTAGGCCATGATCGGGATCTCGGTGAAGCTGTGCTGGTCGAGCTCCTGACGGATCGCCGCGACCCGGCCGTCCATCATGTCCGACGGCGCCACCATGTCCGCCCCGGCCTCGGCGTGGGTGCGGGCCATGGCCCGGAGGCACTCCAGGGTCGCGTCATTGAGGATGCGGCCGTTCTCGACGAGGCCGCAATGCCCGTGGGTCGTGAACTCATCAATGCAGACATCCGTGACCACGGCCAGGCCGGGAACCTGATCCTTGAGCGCACGCACGGCCTGCTGGACGATCCCGTTCGGATCGTAGGCCCCGCTGCCCCGCTCGTCCTTGATCTCGGGGATGCCGAACAGGATGACGGCGGGGACGCCGCGTTGCTTGACCTCGGCCGCCTCCTTGATCAGCAGATCCACGGACAGACGGAACTGGCCCGGCATTGATTCGATCGGATCGCGGCGGTCACGACCGACGGTGACGAAGAAGGGCTGGATCAGGTTCGCCGGTGAGAGGCGGGTCTCCCGCACCATGCGGCGCAGCGGCTCCGATTGACGCAGCCTCCGGAGGCGAGTGACGGGAAAGGTCATCGGGTCCCCTTCATTTCCGCGGCAGATTGGTCAGAAACACCACGAGATCGCGTACGGAGATCATGCCCACGAGCTTGTTGTCCCGGGTCACCCCCAGGTGACGCAGGTGCTCCCGTGCCATGAGGTCGTTGGCGTCCAGCAGGGTCTTGTTCTCGTCGATCGTTTTGATGGGCGCGGACATGATTTGCTCGACCGGAATCTTGGACGCCTCTGCGCCGACGGCCACGAGGCGGCGAACCATATCCGTGTCGGT
>JBFISJ010000148.1:0-7124 GCA_041608595.1 Nitrospiraceae bacterium | reverse complement strand
GTGGTGGGCAGGCAAGGATTCGAACCTTGGAAGCCGTCCGGCAGCAGATTTACAGTCTGCCCCCTTTGTCCACTTGGGTACCTGCCCGCGCTCACAGGATGGTGAAACCGACCTCCAGCCGGGGACCCGTTGCTCCCGCTATTGCAACGGGTCGATCGCGTCGCTCGAACCCTCAACGTACGGGACATGTACGCCTCGGGCTCTCGCTCGCTGCGGCCTTGCTGGAGGTCGGTTCGACCGTCCTGCAAGGCACGTTGACGCTCCTACACCTGCGATTGCAGTCACACCCGTCGCTACATGGGGAACAGAATCAAACAGGAAGCTCTGCGGCCGCAACTCCCCCGCCTCTCGAGGTCACGAGAAGAGATACTGGTCGACGTCTGGTAGACTGGGTTCTGGAAACGACCGATTATATTGATAAGACTTTGACTTGTCAAGGAACGCGGGGGGCGGCGCGTTTTTCCCCTTACAGAGGGGGTCCGGCCATGTCCCACTCGGCCGGGAGCTAGCCTCGCTCGTCCTGCTGGCAGCCTGGGAGGGGGGGTACCTGGGGCTCCGGCCGGGTCATCGTCGCGGCCGCCCAAGCGGCGGCCTCCGGCGACTCGCCTAGGACCGCTTCGAGCAGGAGGGAGGCTTCCTCCGGGGTAATCCGATGGGAGGGCGCGAGATAGCGCTTGTTGGCTATCCCCCTCTCCTGCGGATCCGCAGGCTCGTAAAAGCCCACGAGCTGCCCCTCCCGATCCGCTTCCCCGAGAAGTCGGAGCAGCTCAGCGCGCAGCCTCGCGTCGTCCCGGCTTTCCGCTCCGGGGTACTTCTGGCCCAAATGGAGGGTGGTCCAAATCACCCACTCGATGAACACGGCCCAGGTCTCATTCAGGGCCTCCCAGGCTTCCTTTTCGGTCAGAAATCGCATCTCGGTGAGCGCGCGGCGCTGCCGGATGGGAGTGATGAACACCTGCCGATACCGGCACGCCTGCTGTCGCCGTGCGAAGGCGAGGAGGCGGCGCGAAGGCCCGCCCTCCCGCAGACGATCCGATTCCGTGACCAGGAAATCCAGATACGCATGAAACAGCTCGTGGTAGAGCGTGGCTATCTCGCGATGGGTCAGTCGCTTGAGGGGACGGAGCACTCCTCCCGCCGCATTCAGGGAGAGGGATCGGTTCAGCACCATCAGATGCTGCGCGGGGTGATATTCCGCCGCGAAACTGCGCAGATCTTCGAAGTCGATCGTCACGAAGCCGGGCCGTATGCGCTCCAGAAAGCCGGTCGGCAGCCTCAGGTCCCCGGCTTCGCGGATGAGCTGCGACCACGAACGGCTATGCCGGTCGGGCAGGTCGGTCGAGGGAGCGACGGCCCGAACGCTGGGAAGCGGGCCCATGGTGCAGAGCAGCAGGATGACGCCGAGCAGCGCGCACGACCGGCTCCGAGGTGGGCTCACGGGGGGGACCATGCGGGTCACGAGGTGGGGGAAACTAGAAATACTCGTCCTGCCATCCGTGAAGGGATCGGACGCCTCCCTCCTCGACCAGCGCCCAGGTTTCGAGCAGGGACGTCGGCACGTTATCGAGAAATCGCGACGGCTTGGAGAGGATCGACCCCGTTGCTTTATCGAAGATGTTGATGGGATATGTCAGGTGGAGATGGCGTTTGGCGCGGGTCACCGCGACGTAAAACAACCGCCGTTCCTCCTCGAGGTCATCCTGCGTCGTGAATGAGTAGGCTGACGGAAAGCGCCCATCCACCAGCCAGATGACGAACACGCACTGCCACTCAAGGCCCTTGGCTGAATGGATCGTGGATAACACAAGTCGCTCTTCCGCACGATCGCCCGGTTCCACATCCACGACGCTCTGATCGGGAGGTTCCAGCGCGAGGTCCGCGAGGAAGTCCCCCAGCTGGTCGTACCGCTCTGCCATGGAGTACAGATGCTCGAGGTCCCTCATGCGCTTGGGATAATCGTCATGCTGCTCCTTTAGAATCGGCAGGTAATAGTCATACACACGGTTGACTTGGTCCGCCGGCAGGAGCCCGTCATCGCCCGCCGCGGACTCGAGCAAGGCTGCCAACTCTTTGAGCCCATGCCCGATCCGCCCGCCCACGCCGCGCAACACTTCGGGCGGCCGCGGCGCCAACACCAGCGCGTTGACGAGGTCCTGCGCCTTTTTGGGACCGACGCCCTCGAGGAGCAGCAGCAGCCGATTCCAGCTCACGCCATCCATGGGATTGGCGATCACCCGAAGATGCGCCAGCATGTCTTTGACGTGGGCCGTTTCGATGAACTTGAACCCGCCCCGCTTCACGAACGGCAGATCTCTGCGCGACAGCTCGATTTCGACATCGAACGAATGGAAGCTGGAGCGGAAGAGGATCGCCACCTCGCGCAGCGGGATCCCCTCTTCGCGAAGCTCGAGGATCTTTTGCGCGATGAACCGCGACTGCGCGTTCTCTCCCGCCGCCTCCACGAGCGCGGGCAGCGGCCCGTCGAGTTTCCGAGTAAAGAGGTGCTTGCTGTACTTTTCCGCCGCGCCTTGAATGATCTCGTTGGCCAGACTGAGGATCGGCTGCGTACTTCGATAGTTCTCCTCGAGCTTGTAGATGGTCGTGCCGGGGAAGAGAGTCGGAAACTCCATGATGTTGCGAAACGTCGCCCCGCGAAAGCCGTAAATCGACTGTGAATCGTCGCCGACCACCATCACATTCTCATGCGTCGCGGCCAGATGACGAATAATGTCCGCTTGCAGGCGATTGGTGTCCTGGTACTCGTCCACGAGGATATAGCGAAATCGCTGCGAAATCGCCCGCCGGGCCGACTCGTCTTGGATCAGAAGGTCACGCAGTTTGAGCAGCAAGTCGTCGTAATCCAGCAACTGCCGCTGCGCCTTATTGCGCTCGTAGGCCACGCTGAGCTTGCGCAGATCTTCGAGGTGCTCGGCAAAATGCGCGAACTCGGCCAGGACCACGTCTTCCAGCGGTTGTAGCGTGTTGGCGCACTTGCTGAACATCTCCGCCACCGTGCCCTTCCTGGGGAACCGTTTGTCTTTCTCATTCAGCCCCAAGGAACCCCGCAAGAGGCCAATTACGTCCTCGGCGTCGCCGCGGTCGAGAATCGTGAAGCCGGCTTGCAACCCAATGGATCGTCCAAAGCGGCGCAGCAACATATTTGCGATCGAGTGAAACGTGCCGCCCACGACACGGTCGCTCTGAGCCCCGATCAGTAGGCCGGCCCGCTTCAGCATTTCCTCGGCAGACCTCCGGGTAAAGGTCAGCAGCAATATGGCGTCCGGCTCGACGCCGCTGTCGATCAGATACGCCACCCGATAGACGAGCGTGCGGGTTTTTCCGCTCCCCGCTCCCGCGATGACGAGCGCCGGCCCGTCCATCGCCGTCACCGCCGCCAACTGCTGTTCGTTCAACTCCCGGGCGTAGTCCAGCGACAGTTTGGGCGCACGCGTCCCCTCGGGCCGTCGGAGCACATACGTCTTGATGTCCCGCTCCATCTCCCCGCCTCCCACACCACTCGCGCCGTCGTTCACGCCGCGATGACAGCGCGTTGCGATGAATCCGCGCGTGTATAACACACCGTGGATGCTCATGCAAACGAGCGGCCCGGCCCCGACCGCGGGCGGCGCGATGCCGCGACGGTGGGACGAAAAAAGGCTTCACTTGGACGACACGACGGATTGCTATATAATGAGGCCGCCACTGACGAACGGAGCCATGGCGACCTCCAAAAACCCACATGCCCGCATCCTGCGCGAGCTGGCGGCGCTCATGCTGTCGGTCGCGGGCGAGTCCGTCTCCATGGTAAAGCGCAGCTCGCTCGATACGGCCGCCAAATTAAAGCCCAAAGACGAGTGGCGTATCTACCTTGAGTTTATGAAGATCCTGTTCAATTTTGCGGATCGCTGCTCGGCCCTCTACATTCCGGTCAGGGAGCAACCGCAGTTCATGAATGGATTGGAAGATGCCGTGAGCGAGCGGCTCAAGGAAGTCATGGCGCCGATGCTCGCATCCGATGCGGATCCGATGGAAATCGTTGTCACGATCGGCAACACGGTGGCGGAAAGCCGCAACCTCTACGAACGGTTCAAGTTTTTGATCACAGAGGATACGAAGGAGAAGGAGGCGTGTTTCGCCATGCTCGGCGAGCGGGTGGCCGAGGCCATGGGCGTCGCGGGCAACGGCATGGTGGCGTCCTCGGCTATCCTGTGCACCACCGCGATCGTCCCGGCCATGAAGCAACTCTTCGAGAACCTGACGGGCGTGGCACAGCCTTCACCGGAGAGCGCGTCCGTCCCCGCGGCAGGCTCAGCGGGGGCCACCGAACCAAGCAAGGCCTCGATCGGCAACGAGATCAAGCTCATCAGCGTCATGGCCAGTATCCAAGGGGAAGAGGTAGAGACGCGCTGGGGGTTGCACCCGCAATTTCGGCGGGACCTCACCCCCGAAGAGAGCAAGCGGCTCACAAAGCTGATGAACCGTGCCACACAGATCCTCGCGGAACGGTACGCGAGCGTCGCCTTTTCCGAGAAGTGGGCCTCGTGGCAGAGTCCGGGACAGGCCTAGCAGGGACACCCCGCTCGACCCGATGACATTCCACCGCCTATTCGTCACGACCCCTTTGGATCACAGGGTCGAAAGAGATTGGACAGGGAGACTGTGTGAAGGACCATCGCTTCGCTCCTGACTCGACCCAAACATTACTGGGCGGCTTGGCCCGCCTCCACGATCTCGCCCACAATCTGTGGTGGAGCTGGAAGCCCGAAGCGCGGGTGCTGTTTCGGGACCTGGACTCGACCCTCTGGCATCGGACCCGGCACAACCCTGTCCGGATGCTGCAGGAGATCAAGCCGCAGACACTCATGGCGCTTGCCGATGATCCCGCCTTCATGCGGCGGTACTCAGGCGTGCTCAAGATGTTCGACGAGTACATCGGCGCACAGGACAGCTGGTTTCTGAGCAAGTATCCGCGCTGGAAAGACACGGCCATCGCCTACTTCTCGGCCGAATTCGGGCTGCACAGCTCGATTCCCATTTACAGCGGTGGCTTGGGGATTTTGGCTGGCGACCACTGCAAGGAGGCGAGCGATCTCGGGATCCCCCTGGTGGGCGTCGGATTCATGTACCCCCAAGGATATTTCCGCCAGCGACTGAACAGGGAGGGCTGGCAGGAAGCGGAGTATGAGTTTTTCAACCGCCAGGAGTCCCCTATTGCCCAGGCGCGGACACCGGCGGGACCGCCCTGCGTCATTTCTGTCGACGTGGGCTCGCGAGCGGTCCAGGTCGCCGTGTGGCAAGTGCGGGTCGGGCGCGTCCCCCTCTTCCTCCTGGACACGGACTTGCCCGAGAACGACCCGCAGGACCGCGAGCTCTCGGCGCGGTTGTACGGCGGCGACCAGGAGGTTCGTCTCCGGCAGGAGATTGTGCTCGGTATCGGGGGCGTGCGCGCGCTGCGCGCGCTCGGGCTCCAGCCAGCCGTCTGGCATGCGAACGAGGGTCACTCGGCGTTCCAATCCCTGGAGCGCATCCGGGAACTCGTGCAGTCGGGACATGACTTTGACCTCGCCGCGAAGCTTGTCCAAGAAAGCACCGTCTTCACCACGCATACACCGGTGCCCGCCGGCCATGACGTCTTCGGGCACGATCTGATGGTGCGCTATTTTCACACCTACTGGCCCAAGCTCGGCCTGACCCAGGAGCGGTTCCTCGCACTGGGCTCCGTCGAGGGCTCGCACCGCGCCGGGTTCAACATGACCGCCCTCGCATTGCGCCAGTCCGCTCACGCCAATGCCGTGAGTCGCGAGCACGGACGCGTATCCCGGCAAATGTGGCAGTCTCTCTGGCCCGAGACGCCGGAGGATCGCATCCCCATCCGGACGGTCACGAACGGCATCCACGCCCCGACCTGGGTGGCCGGGGAATTTCATCACCTTTATTGCAAATACCTGGGACCGGATTGGGTCTTGCGGGCCGACGACCCGGCGCTCTGGCACCGCGTGTCGGAGATCCCCGACCAGGAGATTTGGGCCATTCGCCTCGAGCTGAAGCGCAAGCTGCGCCGCCTCATGCGCGAGCGCGCCCGCGCCAGATGGATGCGGCACCCCGAAGAATGGCAGCAAGTCCTCGCGGAGGGCGTGTTGCTCGACCCGGAGGCGCTCACTATCGGATTTGCGCGACGGTTCGCCACCTACAAGCGCGCCACCCTGGTGTTCAGCAGTCTCGAACGCCTGAAGCGCCTCCTGCTCGACCCGTGGCGTCCCTTGCAGATCGTGTTCGCCGGCAAGGCTCATCCGGCGGACGATCCGGGGCGAGAATTCATTCATCAGGTGTACCGTCATTGCAAGGACCACGACCTCGGTGGGCGGATCGCCTTTCTGGAGGATTACGACATGCACGTCGCCAAGCATGTCGTGCAGGGCGTCGACGTCTGGTTGAACACCCCGAGGCAGCCACTGGAAGCGTGCGGCACGAGCGGACAGAAGGCGGCGCTCAACGGTGTCCCGAACCTCAGCATCCTGGACGGCTGGTGGCGGGAGGGATATGACGGGGCCAACGGCTGGGCCATTCCCAGCCTGAACGACCTTCAAGATCCGCACACACAAGACGCCCACGACGCCGACCACATCTACCGCATCATCGAGGATCAGATCGTCCCGCTCTACTACGCGCGCGATCGCGACGGCGTCCCGCGTGGATGGGTGGAAGTCATCAAGGACGCTATCCGCACGACGGTCCCGCAATTCTGTGCCCGACGCATGCTGAAAGAGTATGTGGACTTGATGTATGCGCCCGCCGTCTGGCCCGATGGCGGGGAGTCCTGATCCTCCCCTCCTCGGGGCGTTCTCGCTCGCAAGCGCTACTGGCCTTTGCCCTCATCCCACCGCGGACTTGACACGTCGCACGTCGATGCGAAAAGATGCGCGCAGTGAGTGACACACGACAGGGTTTTCTTCACACGGCCGCCGCCGTTGGCGGCTTTGCCCTGTTGCTCTTCGGCCCTGCCGAGGCCGCTCCCGGTGGTGCGCCCCGGACGGCCCGATCCGTCGACGCATCCGCCGGGCCCGAGGTAGAGCGCCAGGCCAACGCGGCGTACCAGGAGGCCCGCTACGATGCCGTGCGGCCGC